>DASYFQ010000262.1:0-3794 GCA_036498345.1 Steroidobacteraceae bacterium | reverse complement strand
CGAGTTGCGGATGATGCTCGCATCGGCGCGGAGTTCCGCGCACTTTCCGCTGATAATCTGCTCACGATTCGCAAAACTGTCCGGCTTCTAAGCGGCCGTGGCAGCTCCGCGTAAGGTTGAGGAAAACTCGGCTGTAAGCGGAGAGAGTGGAGCGGGCGATGGGAATCGAACCCACGGCTCAAGCTTGGGAAGCTTGGGTATTACCATTATACGACGCCCGCGCCGTTGCTCGATTCTAGTCGCCTTTCGGAAGATCAGGCAACCACTACCGGGCGAGGCCCGGGTCGCCAAGGCCCTGAGGGGTGCCCCACCGAACCGGTAACGGTCCGCCTACGCGGCGTCTCGGGTCGGCGTTCACGCCGGATTAGCAGGCTCGGCGCGACTCGCCCGTGGCCTCGATCTCCACCAGCAAGTCCTCGCGGCAAACATCTGCTTGCAAATACACGATCGAGCTCGTCGAGCGCAGCGACCTCGATAGCGCCTCCTCGATGGCTCCGAGATCCGACGGCTGCCGCACGTAGACCTTGAACTTGAGGTCGTCGAGGGAATAGCGCGACAGCCCCACCACTCGATTTGCTTCGTCCAACAGCGCGTTGATGTTGGTCATCGTCTCCCGAGTCTGCGCGGAGACGTCGCCCGGATGGATGGTTTCGTGACCGACGATGCTCGCGGTACCGGAGACGAACAAACTTGTCCCCGCGGACTCGTGCAGCATGCAGGCTCGGGAGAAGATAGGGCTATGCCGGCCAAACTTCGGCGGATAGTGATATGCACTGGTCTGCCGCGGATTTTCGATCATTCTCGGCCGCTGTCGAGCGGCCAGGAAATAAATCGATAGGGGACTGCCCGCCGGCGAGCCCAAGGCGCTGGCTGCGGGCACGGTGTCCACGGTGGCCTGCCCCGAATTGCGGAAGGCCAGCTGGCGCGCAGAATTGAAGAGGCGGTAGCGCTCGTCGCCGCCGGCCTCGCGATTGATCTCGGGCAGATAATTCCAGATGCGAATCAAGTACCGGTGCTCGGTTTCCTTCAGCACCCCGAAGATCTCCTGATAGGCGAGCTCAGTCGCCCTCAACAGCGCGCCCGACTCGTCATCGGCACCGCCGCTCGTCGGACCCGCGGCTTTGAGGGCGCGTTCGTCGATGCTGATGAACCCGAACAGCAGTTCCTCGCAGAACCGATAATGTACCCGGCTCCCCTCGGCGGCCCGGCTCGCCTCGGCGGCACCATTCGACATGGGACCTTCCGCCCCTGCGACACGCCAGACTTCGCAAAGATTCCCGGCCACACCCAAGGAAGGCGTCAGGCTGGCGGTAACCGGAACTCGCGCTCCATCGATGGCCGGCAATTTCTCAAAGCCGACGACCCCCAGCACGTTCTGCCACCAGGGGAGTGATTGGGAGGCGATCTCATCGGGGGACAGATAATCGAGCTGCAGTGCCACCCTGCTTGCCGCCCGAGGGGTTGCCGTGGAAGTCCGCGTGGTAGTCATTGAGCGGCAGTTTATCCTGCCGCCCACGCAGGGGGTAGCGGTCAGAAGGCGACGTAAGGTCCCGTGCCGACGGCGGTCGTCGCGTTCTCAATGGCCGTGAAAACCGTGCGTCCAAAGTAAAACGGCAAGCCCCAATCGAAGGTAGTGCTGGTCGGATAAGTCCCCGCGAGGGTGGGAAATGCCACCAGGCTCGGGTCGCTCCCGAGGAGAGTTTCAGCATCATCGACGGTGAAGTTCAGCGTCACCGACATGCCGTTTTGCCCCCGCAGCATCGCACTCAAATCTTGCGGAGTGGCAGGGCAATAGAACCTGGTGAAGTTGGTACTGGTGCATTGCTGAAGACCGGTGTCATTGAAGTAATACCCATTCGAACCGGTATCCAAAAAGCTCTGGAGCAAGCTTTGGCCGTTGAAAATGGTCGTGAAATATCCGTAACCCGCATCTACGGTGAGGACGGACTCGGTCCCGGATTTATTGTTCGACTGAGTGTCGATCCCAAATATCATGGACCCCGTAACCGTCGCAGCCCCCTGCGCGGCGACGCTGGGTAGTTGAATCACCACCCCGTTGTTGTCGGCGCCGAAAAACGTGACGGGATTCTGCACTTGGCTCGCCAGCGGCGCGGTGGTTGCTTGGCATTGCGTCGAGGTGCATGCGTAGTAGGTTGTCGGTATCGCAGTGGTCACACAATTCGCGCCGCAGTCTTGCGCAAAAACACCGACCCCCAAGATGCCGTTGGCACCGAACGCGGCGACGGTGTCTTCCGCGGTACCGATGCTGGAGCAGTCGGCGGGAACGGTCGAAAAGTTGGCGTCCCCGATGACTTGCACCGGAACGGAATGCGCGGATTCACCCGCTATCTGGACGTCCGCCAACGCGACCGGACCCCAGCTATAGCCGTCCACGAACTGTGTGCACTCGAGCAGCGAGGCGCTGCTCGCCGTGGTTTGCACCGGCAGACTCACGGTCAGCACCGGAGCCAGTAGGCGCAGCCCAAAGGATGCAGTGTCCACTTGGATGTGATCGATGGTTTGGCAACTCGTGGTGCTGCCGGGGACGCATACCGTGACCGTGGTGAACAGAGTATTGACGTCGGAGCTCGTGCTCGTCGGACCCGAGTCGACTACGACACTGACCGCATTGGAGGCGGACGGCGCCGGGCCCCCGGCCCCGGGCGACAGCGTGCCTCCACCGCCGCCCCCTCCGCCTCCGCAGGAGAGCGCCGACAGGCACAAAGCCGCGCACGCTCCGAAGCGCCACGCGCGCGCCGGCGTGCCGGACGCCGCAAATCGGACCATCAGTGCAAATCTCCTGCGCTGACGCCGCTGGGCAGGGCCTGCGGCAGGTAGGCGAGGCCCGAAAAGGCGCGCATGTGTCCGCCCGCCAATACCACGAGGTCGCTCCGACGTATTTGCAGGTGATGATGTCCCGAGTGCGGGGCTTTCGCCGCCGTCAAGTAGCTGTCGAAGTACTGCCCCATGATCTCGCGCAAATTCGGTACGGTGGGGCCATTCCACGCGACCGCAAATACCTTCCCGTCGGAGCCCGCGAATTCGCGCACCAGGGTTCCGGAGGGCAACCGGATTTCGTGCAGCTTGTAGTTCGCCTGCGGGGTGACCCTGATGGAGCCGCGCATGCGTGCCATATCGGTTTGCACCGACGTCTCCGGCTCGCCCAATGCCGCCCTGGCGATGCACGGACACAAAACTGCAATGAGCAACCCGCTCGAAAGGACGCACTTCGTGATATTAATGGTCGACTGGGCTGCCGGCATGATCTTGACCTTTTCTCATTGGAACAAGATTACGTCATTTGGTTCAGGAAACCGACGGCCGGGATTGCATCATGCATGTCGGGATTGGCCGACAGCTCGTATTTGCGGTGCGCCACACATTTCTTGACGCGGAAAGCCGATGCGCATAGGAATGATTTCGGGCGGCCGCTGTCTCATTCGCCAGCGGGATCAAATCTTGGGAGCCTTTGTGAAGATACTTGCATGGACCACGGTCGCCGTCGCCGGGGTCGTGATCGTGGGCTGCAATCTCACCGGTAAATACACCGTGGGGGGCACCCTGACCGGCCTCAGGGGCCAAGGTCTGGTGCTGGAGGACAACTCGGGCAATGACTTGAGCCTCTCGTCGAACGGCGCATTCGCCTTCTCCAACCGTATCAAGAAAAATAGCGCCTACTCGGTCACGGTCAAAACTCAGCCGTCCAATCCCACGCAAACATGCAGCGTCCACAATGGCTCCGGCACCGTCTCCAAGAACAATGTCACCAACGTCATCGTCTCCTGCACCCAAGC
>DASYFQ010000261.1:0-4742 GCA_036498345.1 Steroidobacteraceae bacterium | reverse complement strand
TTATTGTGGCGCTCAATTCATCCCGTAACCGCGCAATCACGGCGGTCACTACGGCGTCTGCGTCAACGTCGGTAAGAGTGCGGGAAGAGTCCTGTAAAATCAAGCCTAAAGCGATACTTTTTCGTCCAGATTCTATGCCGGGACCTCGATAGACATCGAAGACCCGCAACTCGCTTAATAGGCCCGACGCACTAACAGTAACATTTTCCTGCAAAACTGCGAGGGGCACGCTTTCGTCGACCACTATGGCCAAGTCGCGGCGCACACTGGGAAACTTTGAAATACTATTGAATTTCAATGAATTAGCGCGAAATGCTGCATCAATTTCTAGCTCAAATAAAAATGCGCTGCTCGACAAATTAATGGCCTTGACAATCTGCGGATGAATTTCGCCCAACCATCCCACCGCCTTCGAGCCGCGATAAATTCGCGCGGTGCGTCCCGGACGCAGGCAATCCAGCGTATCCGCATCGAAACGCACCGAGGACGCATCGCCCGTGAGCGCCAGTACCGCCTGCAGGTCCGACTTCACATCGTAGAAATCGAGCGCCTCGCGCGCAGCGCCCCACTGCTCCGGCCAGCGCGCACCCGTTGCGATTCCGGCCAGCGTTTCGATCTCCTCGAGATCTCCGCCTTGGCTTCGCAACTGAAACTTCTTGCCGATTTCGAACAACCGAACCCGCGTCTGTTGGCGCCGCAGATTCTCGCGGCAGGCCTGAACGAGACCGACCCAAAGCGAGACGCGCATCTCGCTGAGGTCCAACGACAGGGGATTCGCCAGCCGTAAACTCGGCGTCTCGGGAAACATCTGCCGCTGCAGGGCCGGATCGACGAAGCTGTAGGTGATGACTTCGCGATAGCCGCGATCGGCCATCGCCGTCAGCAAACGATCATTTGCCACCCGCGATTCGGTCGCTTCCCCGGCAATCTGCGGCGCGATCGCATGACTCTCCGGGATGCTGTCGAAGCCGCGCAGACGCGCCACTTCTTCGATCAAATCTTCCTCGATGCGGATGTCGAAACGATGCGGCGGCCGACGCACGCGCCAGCCCTCGGACGTCGCTTCAACCCTGTCGCTCACCGCGGAGAGCACTGCGCGCACCTCCTCGTCGGGCACGCTCACCCCGAGCAATTTCGCGAGGCGCGCACGGCGCAGGCTCACCCACCCCTCCTCTGCCCCCGCGACGCTGCCGGCCGCAGCACGAGTCACCTGGACCGGCCCCGGTTCGCCCCCGACGATGCCTAGCAGAAGTGCCGTCGCGCGTTCCAGGGCAACCGGCGGCAGGCTGGGATCAACCCCGCGCTCGAACCGCTGGGCCGCATCGGTAAATAACCCAAGCCGGCGCGCACGTCCCGCAACTGCATCGGGCGCAAAATGCGCCGACTCCAACAACACGTCGCTGGTCGAATCGGAGATCGCCGTACGCCGGCCGCCCATGATGCCCGCAAGTCCGATCGCGCCGCGCCCGTCCGCAATGACGAGAAACTCAGGTTCGAGTTCGTACTCTTTATCGTCCAGCAGCGTGAGAAGTTCGCCCGGCTTCGCAGGTCTCACTCGAATACCTTGGTCGACCTTGGCGAGATCATAAGCGTGCATCGGTTGGCCCAGATCCATCATCACGTAATTGGTGACGTCGACGATGGGCGAAATGCTGTTGATGCCGACGCGGCGCAGGCGCTCGCGCAGCCACTCGGGCGACGCTGCACCCGCCTTGACGCCGCGAATCACCCGCGATGCGAAAATCGGGCAGGCCGCGGGCGCTTCGAGCGTCACCGGGAATGCCGCCGCGCCGCGCGCCGCCACCGACTCGACGCGGGCGGTGAGATAGCGCCGCTCCTGTGCCGCCGCGTAGTCGCGTGCAATACCCAACACACTCATGCAATCGCCGCGATTCGGCGTCGCATTGACCTCCAGCATCACATCGTCGAGATCGAGCGCTTCACGCAGATCCCGATTGAGCTCTGCCGAGTCCGGCAACTCCATGATGCCCTCATGCTCGTCGCCCAAGCCCAACTCGCGGGCCGAGCACAGCATGCCGTTCGATTCCAGGCCGCGCAGTTTGGCGCGGTTGATCGTCACGTCATTGGGCAGATGCGCGCCGACCATGGCCACCGCCACTTTGAGTCCCGCGCGCACGTTTTTCGCGCCGCAGATGATTTGCAGACGATTGGATCCATCGGTCGTCACCTGGCAAAGCGACAATTTCTCCGCATCCGGATGACGCCCCGACTCCAACACCTCACCGACTACCACGCCGGAGAACGGCGGCGCCACCGGCGTGACAGATTCCACCTCGAGGCCTGCCAGTGTGAGCTGCTTGGCGAGCTCCGCGGGCGCGGCGAGCGGTGTGTACTCCTTGAGCCACGAGTAAGTAACTTTCACGGGAACTGCTTCAGGAATTGCAAATCGTTTTCGAAGAACAGCCGTAAATCATCCACGCCATAGCGCAACATGGCGAGGCGGTCGATACCCATGCCGAAGGCATAGCCCTGCCATCGTTCGCTGTCGATGCCCGCGGCGGCCAGCACATTCGGATGAATCATCCCGCAGCCCAAGATTTCCAGCCAACCGGTTTGCTTGCATACCCGGCAACCCTTGCCGTGGCAGAACACGCACTCGATGTCAGCTTCTGCCGATGGCTCTGTGAACGGAAAATACGAAGGCCGCAAGCGCATGCCCAAGGGCTGCTCGAAGAAGCGTTCGACGAAGGTGTGCAGCATGGCTTTCAAGTTGGCGAAGCTGATGTTCTCGCCCACCGCCATTCCTTCCACTTGATGGAACATCGGGCTATGCGTCATATCCGAATCGACGCGATACACGCGGCCCGGCGCGATCACCGCCAGCGGCGGACGCTGCGCGCGCATGCTGCGGATTTGCACGGGCGAGGTATGCGTGCGCAGCAAACGCCCGTCGGGAAAATAAAATGTATCGTGCATCGCCCGCGCCGGGTGATTCTTCGGAATGTTCAGCGCTTCGAAATTATGGAAGTCGTCTTCGACCTCCGGCCCCGATGCCACTTGGAATCCGGCTTGCGCAAAGATGCGTTCGATACGCAATCGCGTTCGAGTGATGGGATGAACGCTGCCGGGCTCCTGTCCGCGCCCAGGCAAGGTCACATCGATGGTGCCCTTGGCGAGGTCCTTCTCCAGCTCCGCCCGATCGAGGCGGATTCGATGCATCTCCAGGGCCGCCTGGATCGACGTCTTTGCATCGTTGATCCGTTGACCCGCGGCGGGACGCTCGGCCGCCGAGAGTCTTCCTAGGCCCTTGAGCTGCTCCGTGAGCAGCCCCTTCTTGCCGAGGAGACGTACGCGTACTTCATCCAAAGCGGCAAGGCTCGCAGACGCGTCCACGTCCGCGAGCGCTTGCTCGACGATCGCTGAAAGAGGGTCCGTCACGGCTTTAGGCCGCGAGGCTGGCCTTGGCTTTCTCTACGATGGCCGTAAAGGCCGGCATGTCATGTACCGCAAGATCCGCGAGCACCTTGCGATCGATGGCGAGGCCCGCCTTGCTCAGCCCATCGATCAGCGTGCTATAGGTCATCCCGCACAGACGCGACGCCGCGTTGATGCGAGTGATCCACAGCGCGCGGAACTCACGCTTCTTTTCGCGCCGGCCGCGATAGGCGTATTGACCGGCCTTGATGACCGCCTGCTTGGCGGTGCGAAAGACTTTGCGCCGGGCATTGAAATAGCCCTTTGCTTTCTTGAGAATTTTCTTGTGCCGCCGGCCCGCGACGACACCGCGTTTAACTCGTGCCATATTCTGATGCTCCTGACGTTATGCGTGCGGCAACAATTGCTTGATGCGGTTCACGTCGGTCTCGTGGACTTGCATCTCGCGGCGCAGCTGACGCTTACGCTTGCTCGGCTTTTTCGTCAGGATATGACGACGGTGGGACTGACCGCGTTTGAAGCCATTCGCCGTTTTGCGAAAACGCTTCGCCGCAGCCCGTTTAGTTTTCAACTTGGGCATGATCGACTCCTACTTTTATTGCCCTGATCACAAGCACTCTCGAAGAATCTCGCGATTCCTCACCAGTGCCGCTACAGGCGGGACGGCAAACTTTTTTAAGGTCGGCCGCTCACTTCTTTTTGGGCCCGAACACCATGATCATCTGCTTGCCTTCCATCAGCGGATTCTGCTCTACCACCGAATACGGTGCGAGATCCTCAGAAATCCGCGTCAACAAACGCCTGCCGATGTCCTGATGCACGAGCTCACGGCCGCGGTAACGCAACGTCACCTTGGCCTTATCACCCTCGGTCAGGAAGCGGATGATGCTACGCAGTTTGACCTGGTAGTCCGCCTCTTCCGTCCCGGGACGAAACTTTACTTCCTTAACTTGAATCTGCTTCTGCTTTCGCTTCGCCGCGTGCGCCTTCTTGTTCTGTTCGAACAAGAACTTGCCGAAATCCATCACACGAACCACCGGGGGTTCCGCCATCGGCGAGACCTCGACGAGGTCCAGTGTTTGCGAGCTGGCCATTTGCAGCGCTTCTGCGCGTGTCATGACCCCTGCTTGGCTTCCATCCGCTGCGATCACACGCACCGATGGTGCGGAGATCTCCTCATTGCGTCTTACGCGCTTCGACGTTGCGATACGCGATCCTCCAAAACAAGACGGCCGCGGCTCGCGACTTCGTCGCAAAGCAAGGCAGTGAGCTCAGCAAGCCCCAAACCACCTAGATCTTTGCCACCGCGCGTGCGTACGGCCAGGGTGCGCCCCTCGACTTCCCGG
>DASYFQ010000260.1:0-15228 GCA_036498345.1 Steroidobacteraceae bacterium | reverse complement strand
CTGGCTGCGGGCATTTGAGGCGGCCGCCCGAACCTCCAGTTTTGCCGCCGCGGCGGCGGAACTGAACCTGACCTCGGGCGCCATCAGCTATCAAATCCGGGCGCTCGAGGCACACCTGGGTTTCGCCTTGTTCGAGCGTCTGCCGCGCGGCGTCAAACTAACGCCCATGGGCGTGGCCTATCTGCCGCCGGTGCGCAAGGCCTTCGAGGAACTTGCCGACTCAACGGTGGGAATTTTCGGCGGATCGGAACGGGTGCAGATCACCGTCCACGCGCCGGTGTCGCTGGCGGCGCTGTGGCTTGCGCCGCGACTTCCCGCGTTCAGTATTGCGCACCCCTCGATCGATGTGCGGTTGTCCTCGGTGATTTGGGACAACGCCGTGCTCGACGAAGCCACCGATTTGGAAATTCGGTATGGCGCGGGCCACTGGCACGGGTACCGGTCAGAACACTTGTTGAATCAGAGCATTCTGGCGATTTGCAGTCCGGCTCTATTGCGGACCGCGCAGACGGCCGGCGAATTCGCTGCCTTGCTTCCACGGCACCTGATTCACATCATGGGCTACGAGAATCATTGGCTGAAGGTTCGGCAGGCACTGGAGCTTGCGGATGTTCCGGCGAGCGCATGTCCGACCGTCGACACGACTGTCGCCGCATTGGAACTCGCGGCGGCCGGCGCCGGCATCGCGCTCGCGCACGAAATTTTCCTGGATGCGTATGTCGCGACCGGGCGCCTGGTGAAGGCGCTGCCCCAGGAGTTCGCCGACGATAATTCCTACTTTGTGATCACGCCGGAGCGGCCGCAGCGAATACGCCGCGAAGTACAGCTGTTTCGTGATTGGTTGCTTGCCATTGCATCGGGTTGAGCCGGCTCGCACCTCGCGCACCTCGCGCACCCCGCACCTCACTCGCACTTCGCGTCACGTCGCGGGCCTCGCGCGTTCACGTCGTGGATGGTAGTGATTATCGTTCGCGCTCGTCACGCAACTATTAATGTTATTTATGACACAGGGCGTTAAAAAGCGGGAAAATGCGTTTCAGTTACCCACCCATAGGATCATCACGATGCAACGCAAGATTTCACGTCGAGCTATCGTCAAAGGCGGACTGATCGCCGGCACTATCATTCCGGCCATGGGTCTCCTGGCCAACTCCGCTGCTGCCGCAGGACTTCCCCCGCTGGATCCCAAGGACCCGACCGCGCAAGCCTTGGGCTTCGCGACCGATGCCACCAAGGTCGATGCCGCCGCGAATCCGACTTTCAAGCCCACGCAAAAATGCGGCACCTGCGCGCAATACCAAGGAAAGGCGGGCGATGCGACGGCAGGCTGCAACATCTTCGCGGGCAAGAGCGTACCGGCAACCGGCTGGTGTAAGGTCTGGGCGGCGAAGCCCGCTTAAGGCTGGGAATCACGATCACCCGGGCGCGTCGTGCGCGCTCGGGTCAGGTCGCGACCCTGTCCGGCGAGTTGGTGGACGTCGCGCTTGCGCCTCGATGAAACCGGTGCGATCCAACCGCAGGAATATCCCGAGCTTCTCGTTGTACGGCGAAACGCCGACGGTCGCTCAGACCGACGGCGTGCACATCGAAGACATTCAATCGCGCAGCCGCAAGTACCTATGGAGAATCGGCACTCATCGGCACACCATTCTGAGTCAATGCGTGCTGGTAAACGCCGGTCCCGTCACGGTGACTCTCGATGATGCGCGCGCCGCTCTCACGGGGCCCGCGGCCATGATCATACCCGCCGGTACCGTCCACAGTTTCCGATTTGGCGCGGACACTCTGGGGTTCGTGCTGACGTTCGATCTCGCCCGGGTACTGAGTATGGCGGCCGCGGTGCACCAGTCGCCCATCGAGACATTGTTCTCAGCGCCGCGCGCCCTCGATCTGCGCGAAGACCCGCAGCTCGCACTGCGCGCGGCAGAGTTGTTCGAACGGTTGGCGCATGAATTTATACAACCCGACAGTTGGGCAGCTCCGGTCGGCGGATGGCTGGCATGCTGCGTATTATGGGTTCTGGCCCACGGCATCGGCGTGCACCACAGTGCCGAAATCCATAACAGTCACGAAGCGGAGCGGCTGCGCCGCTTCCGTCATTTGATCGAATCTCACTACCTCAAGCATTGGCCGGTGGAGCGCTACGCACGGCATCTCTCGCTGTCGGAAACCAGTCTGAACCGGCTGTGCCGACGTCTGGCCGGCGGCACTGCCTTCGATTTGATTCAACAGCGGCTGGCATTGGAGGCTCGGCGCCGCTTGGTGTATGCGGCGAGTTCGGTCAGCGGCATCGCCGGTGAGCTCGGCTTCAAGGATCCCGCCTATTTTTCCCGATTTTTTCGGCGCCACGGCGGCGTGAGCCCGGTGGAGTTTCGCCGCCGCCATCATGGCGGATAAGTACCAGGGCACATCCTAATCGTGCAATAGCGCGCCAGCGGCGCTGCTAGGCTCCCGAGCTTCTCCATTGGAGGCGCGCCATGGGCCGCACTCAGGTAGCAATCATCGGCGCCGGCCCGTCCGGGCTCCTCCTGTCGCAACTCCTGCATCTGCACGGCGTCGACACCGTCGTTTTCGAACGCCAAAGCCGCGAGCATGTCGCCGGCCGCATTCGCGCCGGCGTTTTGGAGCAGGGTACCGTCGACTTGCTCGCGCAGGCGAACGTGGGCCAACGGATGCTGAGCGAGCGGCTGGTTCACGACGGATTCGCCGTCGGCTTCGCCGGCAAAACCTTCCGTGTCGATTTGAAGGGCCTCACCGGCAATGCCGTTTCGGTTTACGGGCAAACCGAAGTCACCAAGGACCTCATAGAAGCGCGCGTCGCGACAGGCGCCCGCTTGATATTCGACGCGCGCGACGTGAGCGTCGAAGGCTTCGACGGCACCCGGCCCACCGTGCGCTATGTGCACGGCGGCAAAACCCATGAGCTGACCTGCGATTTCATCGCCGGCTGCGACGGGTATCGCGGCGTTTGCCGGCAAAGCCTCCCGAAAGCGGCGATGCAGAGTTTCGAGCGCATTTACCCGTTTGGCTGGCTCGGGATGCTGGCCGACGTTCCGCCGGCAGCGCCGGAACTGATTTATTCGAATCACGAACGCGGATTCGCCCTCTGCAGCATGCGTTCGCCGCATCGCAGCCGCTACTACGTGCAGTGCGGCTTGGATGAGACATTGGAAGCATGGACGGATGTGCGGTTCTGGGATGAATTGCGCCGGCGTCTGCCGCCCTCGGTCGCCGACGCGGTGATCACCGGGCCGTCGATCGAGAAGAGCATCGCGCCGCTGCGCAGTTTCGTGGTGGAACCCTTGAAATTCGGCCGGCTGTTCCTGGTGGGTGATGCTGCCCACATCGTGCCGCCCACAGGCGCCAAGGGCTTGAACCTCGCCGCCGCCGATGTCCGCGTGCTGTATCGAGCACTGGTGGAATACTACCGGACCGGCCGCACGGAAATGATCGACCGCTACTCCGCACAATGCCTGCGCCGCATCTGGAAGGCGGTGCGTTTTTCGTGGTGGTTCACCTCGCTCACGCACAAGTTCTCGGAGGACCCCTTCAGCCATCGGCTGCAGCTGGCGGAACTCGACTATTTGACCGGATCGGCCGCCGCGCTCACCAGCGTCGCGGAGAATTACGTCGGCCTGCCATTCGAGAGCCCTTCCCCGGCTTGAATGACGACGCATCAGGCCGTCGATTTCGAGCGCTTCGGACGTACAATCCCTAAGCGAAGCGGCTAAACTGGGCCGCGGCCCGCGCAGCTACAAGATCAAATAAGGGGTGGAACCGTGCCGACGAAGAAGCCTAAACGCCGAATCAAATCGTTGGCGCGCACTTATGAAGTGAAAGCCGAGATTTCAAATGCCACGCTTGCAAAGGCAAAGTCGGCGCTCACGCTGCAAATTTATCGCCGAGAGCTAAAACTGGGTGAACTCCAGATCGGACGCGGGTCGCTGTTTTGGTCGGGCGCGCGCCGGCAGTCAGCCAAGCGAATTCACTGGGGCAGATTCGCCGAAATGATGGATCGTCTGGCATACGGCAAGGATTCCTGATTGGACAGGGAGGAGAGGGATATGAATTTCTTGGACGCGGTAAAAGTCTGCTTCACCAAATATGCAGATTTCAACGGCTGCGCATCGAGACCGGAATTCTGGTGGTGGGTGCTATTCACGGCTGTTGCATCAGCGGCTCTTCAATCCGTCAGCCGCGACCTGTCGGCGGCTTTCTCGATCGCGACATTTCTGCCCGGCATCGCGGTAACGGCACGGCGTCTGCACGATACCGATCGCAGCGGGTGGCTTCAGCTCCTCTGGCTGATTCCGATCATCGGCTGGATTTTGCTCATCATTTGGTGCGCAGAGCCGGGGAAACCCAATCGATACGGCGCCTCGCCGCAGGGGCCCGGGCAG
Source organism: Steroidobacteraceae bacterium (assembly GCA_036498345.1). Classification (GTDB taxonomy): domain Bacteria; phylum Pseudomonadota; class Gammaproteobacteria; order Steroidobacterales; family Steroidobacteraceae; genus Bog-1198. The sequence continues at coordinate 10,828 of DASYFQ010000260.1, read as the reverse complement.
CGCACCGCGACTCTCTAGCTGCGCTCACGACGTCCCAGCCACAGCGCCCGCAGCGGCACTTGAAGCGTCCCGGGAGCGTTTAAGGCGCCGCGCCGTCCAATTGCCGTTCGAGGCGGCCCAATGTCTGCATGGCCGGCAAGCATTGCGCGAGACTGGCATTCGGTTCGCGCGCGTCGCGAATGGCGGCGAAAAATTCGCGATCCTGCAGCTCGATGCCATTCGTCGAGACATCGACCTTCGACACGTCGATGGGATTGTTCTTGCCGTCCAGCAGCTCATCGTAGCGTGCGATGTACGTTCCGTTGTCGCAGATGTAGCGGAAGAACGTGCCCAATGGTCCGTCGTTGTTGAACGACAGCGACAGCGTGCAAACGGCGCCCGACGCGGTTTTGAGTCCGATGCTCATGTCCATTGCGATTCCCAGGACCGGATGCTTGGGCCCTTGCAGGGCGTAGGACTGCGATGCGTTCTCGCCGGTCTGATACGCAAACAGATCGACGGTGTGACAGGCGTGATGCCACAGCAAGTGATCGGTCCAGCTGCGAGGTTTTCCGAGCGCGTTCATGTTGGTGCGCCGAAAGAAATACGTCTGCACGTCCATCTGCAGGACCTTGAGTTCGCCGGCGAGCACGCGCTTGTGGATCCATTGATGGCTGGGATTGAAACGCCGCGTGTGGCCGGCCATGGCAACCACCCGGGTTTCCTCTTGCACGCGCACCAGCCGCTCCGAGTCCGCCACCGAGTCGGCCATGGGGATTTCGATCATGACGTGCTTGCCGGCACGCATGCACTGTTCGCCCTGCGCCGCATGCATTGGCGTGGGGGTGGTCAAAATCACCGCGTCGAGTCCGGGCTGCGCGAGACTCTCCGCGAGATCCGCGGTCCAGTGCGGAATCTTCCATTGCTGCGCGACTTCGCGCGCCGATTCGATATTCGATCCGGCGAGCGTTATGACTTCGATTCCCGGGATCTTCGCCATTGCTTCCAGGTGCTTGATGCCAAAGGCGCCGTGACCTGCGAGACAAACCTTCATGCCAGGCTCCTATTTTCGAGAATCATGAGTCCCGCGGCCGTATTGGATGCGGGAACGTGGTAGTGGCGATAAACTTCAGCGACGTTCTCATCGAGCGCACCGCGCATCACGTGCCACATCACCATCTCGACGCCTTCCGAGCCGGCTTCACGCATGTACTCGGTATGAGTAATGCGGGTGAGCGCCAGGGGGTCCCGGGTCATGCCATCGAGAAACGCGGTATCGAATTGCCGATTGATCAATCCGGCGCGCTCGCCTTGCAGTTGGTGCGACATGCCGCCGGTTCCATAGATCACCACGCGCAAATCCTGATCGAATCGTTCAACCGCGCGGCGAATCGCCTGGCCCAGCTTGTAGCAGCGGGCACCGGTGGGAGGAGGGTATTGCACCACATTCACGCAAAGCGGAATGACGGGAAACGGCCACGCCGCCGTCTGGCCGCAGGTGACCGACAGCGGCACCGTGAGGCCATGGTCAACGGGCATTTCGTTGGCGATGGTCATGTCGAACTCATCGAGGATCAGCGACTCTGCGAGGTGCCAGGCGAGCGCCGGATGTCCCACTACCACGGGCACCGGACGTGGGCCGAAGCCCTCGTCGGCAATGGGAAATTTGTCGGCGACCCCGATCAAGAAAGTGGGAATGATTTCCAGCGAGAATGCCGACGCATGGTCGTTGTAGACGATGATGGCAACATCCGGCGAGAGTTTCGCCAGCCATTCCCGCGCCGGACCATATCCCTTGAACAGCGGCTCCCAATAGGGAGTGCCCGTCATGCCCCGATCCATCGCGACTCCGATGGCCGGTACATGCGATGTGGCGATGCCGGCGACAATTTTAGCCATTCTTCGTCTCCGCCGGGACGCCGTCCTTCGTCTGCGCCGGGACACCATCCTTGTAGCGGTTGCCCTCGGGGCTGCGCCCGCCCGCCAGCATCATTTGTGCGTAGGCTTCCTTCGGCACGCCGGACATCATGCCGGCCACGTCCTGGAACGTGAGGCCGTCGCAAAATGCAATCTTGATGGTGTAGTAGATATTCCCGCCGACTCGCAGCATTCCCAGCCAGTCGCGTTCCAGCACCGTACGGCGCTGTTCGGCGTTGAGCGCAAAGCGGTCGATATACGCGGCCTCGTTCTCCTTGAAACTCTTGCGATTCTCCGCCTTGTTGAGCGACATGCAGAACATGTTCAACGCATAGCCGAGGCGGCCGCGCTGCGCGTCGTACACATACGTGCCGGGAATGCTTTCATAGTCGCGCAGCTTGGTCATGTCAGAATTTCCGTGCTGCGGATCTCTTGGCGCACGATGTCGCGAATTACCTCGATCGCCTTGCGCATGAGGGGAGCCTTGGGACGCTGCGCCGAGATCGCAATGGAAAGTGAGGTCTTGAGGATGGGTGCAAGGATGGGCATGACCCGCACTTCGTCGCCCCATGGCGTGGATGCCACCGCGTTCAGCGGCAGAACGCCAAAGCCATGCCCTTGCCGCACCAAATCGATGACCGCCGGGATGCATTCGATTTCGTGCGCCACTCGGATCTTGCGATCGACGCTCGCCAGCGCGTTCTCCACCGACATGCGTATGGAATGGGGACGGCTGGGAATGATGAGCGGATAGTCGGCGAGCTCGGCGAGCGCGATCGACTTGCGCGCCTTGCGCGCGGGCTTGGGCGAGAGCGGGGCAATGAGGAACAGCTGGTCGTCGAGCAGCGGCTGCAGATCGACGGTGGGCGAGGCGGGTGCGTTGTAGACCAACGCGCAATCGACTCGACCGACGTTCAGCCATTCGAGCATGTAGGCAGAGAGCCCCTCGACGGTGGCGAGACGCGCATTGGGCAGCAATCGCCCGAAGGCCTTGACCAACGGGACCGTGACGCTGCGTCCCAGACTCGGCGGCAATCCCAGCACGAAGTGGCCCGAGTCCCCGTTTCGCTGGTCCTCGAGTTCCTGACGGGCTCGGCCGACTTGCATGAGTATGCCGCGCGTGTGTTCCAGCAGGCGGGTCCCGGCATCAGTGAGCACTACGCCGCGTCCGTTGCGGTCGAAGAGGTTCTGGCCGAGCTCCGCTTCCAGCTGCCGCACTTGGCGGCTCAGCGCCGGCTGCACCACGGACAGAAACGAGGCGGCACGCGTAAAGCTGCCGAGTTCCGCTACGTGGCGAAAATATTCGAGCTGCTTCAGATCCATACGTCGCTCGGGCTCACGATCTATGCCGAACCGCTATAACAGGTATATCACGCATTCCTTGATAGTATACGTGATCAACGGAAAGGCTAATACTCATGCAGCGATCCATTCCCTGTCTTTTCATGCGCGGTGGAACCTCGAGAGGGCCGTTCTTTCTCGAGAGCGATTTGCCGATAGACATCGCGCAGCGCGACGCCGTCCTCTTGTCGGTGATGGGCTCGCCCGACGTGCGCCAAGTCGACGGAATGGGCGGCGCCGATCCTTTGACCAGTAAGGTGGGGATGGTACGCCGCGGCCGAAGCGCGGGCGTCGACTTGGAGTTTTTGTTCGCCCAAGTGTCCATCAAGGAATCGCTGGTCGATACCACCCCGAATTGCGGGAATATGCTGGCGGCGGTCGTGCCTTTCGCGCTCGAGACTGACCTGGTGAAGGCCGCGGGCGAGGTCACCACGCTGCGGGTGCTGACGCGCAATACGGGAACCTTGAGCGATATCGACGTGCGCACGCCGGGCGGCAGGGTCGAATACTCGGGTGAAGCGCGCATCGACGGCGTGCCGGGAACGGCGGCTCCCATCAATATCAGTTTCCTGGAGACCGCGGGTTCGGTGTGTGGTTCGCTGCTGCCCACCGGACACCTGGTGGACCGGTTCGACGGGGTCGAGGTCACCTGCATCGACAACGGGATGCCGGTGGTGGTGGTGGCGGCCGAGGCGCTGGGTGTGACGGGTTACGAGACTCGCGATGAGCTGAATGCCGACACCGCGCTCAAACAAAAAATCGAATCGATTCGCCTGCAGGCGGGCCTCGCGATGAATCTCGGCGACGTCGCCAAGAAGGTCGTCCCCAAAATGTGTTTGGTGGCCAAACCCGCGGCAGGCGGGCAGATTTGCACGCGTACTTTCATACCGCGTGACTGCCATTCGGCGGTGGGGGTCTTGGGTGCGGTAACGGTCGCAACCGCCGCGGTCATGCCCGGCAGCGTCGCCCATCGGTATGCGTCGGCGCCGCCGGGGAACGTCAAGACCGTTTCGGTGGAACATCCGAGCGGCGAATTCAGCGTGGTGCTCACCATGAACCCCGCCGATCCCGCCGAAGTGCTGCGCGCGGCGCTGCTGCGAACCGCGCGGCTCATCATGCGCGGTGAAGTTTTCGTGCCTCAAACCATTTCGTACCCCAAACCATAAGGAGCGGTATGCCCACCCCGGCCAAACGGCCCCGGTGTCCGTACCGAATTTCATGATCGGACAATCTGGAATAGCAGTCAGACTGGTGTCGCGCGCCGACGCGGCAAGCGTGGCGGAGCTTGCGAAATACGGCGTCGCCACGGTCCACGAAGCGATGGGTCGCGTGGGATTGCTGGATACCTACATGCGCCCCATTTATCCGGGTGCCGCAGCCTGCGGCCCGGCGGTCACGATCTTTGCGCATCCGGGCGACAACTGGATGCTGCATGTCGCGGCCGAGATGCTGATGCCCGGCGACGTGGCCGTGCTCGGCACGTCCTCCGCGAATGCGGACGGCATGTTCGGCGATCTACTGGCGACCTCGTTTCGTGCGCGCGGCGCGGCGGGTCTGGTGATCGACGCCGGCTGCCGCGATACCGGGGAGCTGCGCGAGATGGGGTTTCCCGTGTGGGCAAGGGCCGTTCATGCCAAAGGCACGGTGAAGGCCACGATAGGGTCCGTCAATACCCCGATCATTTGCGCCGGGGCTCTGGTGCATCCGGGCGATGTGGTGGTGGCGGACGATGACGGTGTCGTCATCGTGCCCAAGCTGCATGCGGCCAAAGTCGCCGCGGCGGCGGCGGCGCGCGCAGCGAAGGAGGCGGGGACCCGCAGGCGTCTGGCGTCCGGAGAACTGGGTCTCGACGTGTACGGCATGCGCGAACCCCTGGCCAAGGCTGGCCTCAAGTATTTCGACGACGAGGCAGCTTTGCTGCGGGAATTGCACCAATGAGCGGGGCTGCCAAGAATCCGCTGAAGAGCTGCCTGCCACCCGATCCGAATCCGGTGAAACCCGCGCTGAGTTTGCCGCCCGGCGCCTGCGATGCTCACTGTCACGTCTTCGGCCCGGCGACCAGATTTCCCTATGCGCCGGACCGCAGCTACACCCCTCCCGATGCTCCGGTCGAGAATTTGCGCGCGCTGCACGCCCGGCTCGGCGTGTCCCGCGCCGTGATCGTCCATGCCAGCTGCCATGGCACGGACATGGCGGTGACCCTCGATGCCATCGCGTCGAGCCGCGGCGCATACCGAGGCGTCGCCTGCGTCGACGACGCCGTGACGGAGCGTGAATTGCAGCGCCTCCATGAGGGCGGTATTCGCGGTATTCGCTTCAACTTCGTCAAGCATTTGGGCGGCGTCCCCGACCTCGACGTCTTTCACCGGTTGGTCGCACGCATCAAGCCGATGGGGTGGCACGTCGTGCTGCATTTCGATGCCGAGGACATATTGACGCAAACCGATCTTTTGCGCCGAATCGACGTGCCGTTCATCATCGACCACATGGGGCGCGTCAAGGCGGCCGACGGTCTCGGGCAACGTCCATTTCAGCTGTTGCTCGATCTCTACGCCAGCAACCCGCTGGCATGGATCAAGGTCTGCGGCTCTGAGCGCGTGTCCGTGGGCAGGCGTCCGTTTCGAGATGCGGTGCCGTTCGCGCGCGCCCTGATCGCCGTGGATTCGCAGCGCATTCTCTGGGGCACGGACTGGCCGCACCCGAATATCACCCAGGACATGCCGAATGACGGCGAGCTGGTGGATCTATTCGCAGAGATTTGCCCGGATCCCGCCATGCAGCGGCGCATTCTGGTGGACAACCCGACGCGCATGTATTGGGATCAGTGAGAGGGTTTACGCATGATCATCGATTGTCACGGTCACTACACCACTGCGCCGGCGCCCCTGCAAACGTTCCGCGAGCAGCAAATCGCGGGACTCAAAGGCAGCATCGACATTCCGCTCTCCGCGCTGCCCAAGATCAGCGACGAACAAATTCGCGACAGCTTGGAGAACGCCCAGCTCAAGCTTCAGCGGGCCCGCGGCACGGACCTGACGATTTTCTCGCCGCGCGCATCCGCCATGGCGCATCACATCGGCAATGAAACGACCAGCCGCCGCTGGACGCAGGCTTGCAACGATTTGATTCATCGCGTGGTTTCGCTGTATCCGAATAATTTCATCGGGGTCTGTCAATTGCCCCAATCGCCGGGGGTGGCGCCGGTGAACAGTGCCGCCGAACTCGAACGCTGCGTCAAGGAGCTGGGGTTCATCGGATGCAATTTGAATCCGGATCCTTCGGGGGGCCATTGGACCTCGCCGCCGCTGACCGATCGGCACTGGTATCCCTTGTACGAGAAAATGGTGGAACTCGATGTGCCCGCCATGGTGCACGTGAGTTCCTCCTGCAACCCGAATTTCCATGCCACCGGCGCGCACTACATCAACGCCGATACCACGGCCTTCATGCAGTTCCTGACCAGCGACTTGTTTGCCGACTTTCCGACACTGCGATTCATCATCCCACACGGCGGCGGGGCGATTCCCTATCATTGGGGGCGGTACCGCGGGCTCGCCCAGGACATGAAGCGTCCCTTGCTGAAGGACTATGTGCTCAAGAACGTGTTTTTCGATACCTGCGTTTATCATCTGCCGGGCATCGAGCTCTTGCTGAAAGTCATCCCGGTCGACAACATCCTCTTCGGCTCGGAGATGGTGGGGGCCGTGCGCGGCATCGACCCGGAGACGGGGCAGTATTTCGACGACACCAAGCGCTACGTGGACGCGCTCGCCTTGAGCGACGGCGACCGCTACAAGATATTCGAAGGCAACGCGCGCCGGGTGTTTCCGCGGTTGGATGCCGGGCTCACGGGCTAGTGCATCATCGATGCGGACCGGCTAGGGAACGATGCCGTAGCGCTCGAACCTTTCGGCCACCTGTGGTGTAATTTGCCTGGCGGCCTCGAGGTCGTTTGCGCTTTCCTGCTTTTCGTTCTTGCGTGATTCGGCGACCGCCCGCGCATACAATGCGCCCGCATTTTTCGGCGTCATCTTGAGCGCATCATTGAAATCGGCCATCGCCTTGTCGTAGTTGCCTTGGCGCAGGCGCACCAGGCCGCGATACACGAACAAGTTCGAGTAGTTCTCGTTCTGTTTGTCCGCCCTGCGCACCGCCGTGTTGCAATCGCTCAACGCGGTGGGTAAGTCCTGGTTCTGCAGGGCACTGCTCGAGCAGCGTCCGGCCATTGCCGCCACCATGCGCGAATCATCCGGATGGTTCTGAATCCATAAGGAGAATTGTTCGATGGCGGCGGGCAACCGGTCCATCCGCGTATAGAGGTCCGCCAGATTAAAACGCAAATCGGCTTGTTTCGGCGCCAATCGGTCGACGGCTTCGAGATCCGCGATCGCCCCAGAGGTATCTTGCTTGGCGAGCTTGATTTCCGCGCGTGGAATATATGCAGGTAAGAAATCCCGTCTGAGCGCGAGAACGTGGTCATAGTCCGTCAGCGCAAGATCCGCCTGATCGCTCGCCCAATAGGCGTTGGCGCGCTGATAATAATATTCAGGTTCGTTCGGCGCCAGCTGGATCGCAGCCGAAAGATCAGCCAATCCGGGGACAAAGTCACGCCGTGCCGCCAGTGCCGAGCCTCGGCGCGCAAGCTCTGCCGCGTGGGCCGGGGATGCGTCGGAATCGTCGCCGTGTTTCGCCTCGCCGGTGCGTGCCTCGGCTTGGTCTGCCGGGCGGCTCTCGGAAGTGGCCGCACGGTTCTGCGACAGATTGAATACCGGACCGCCGTTGTACGATAAGAAAAGTTTATGCTCCTTATTCGCCACGAAAACTCGATGCGATACAAAAAAATCTGCGCCTAGCAGCATATCGGCGTTGTCCAGTCCGATATCCCCAATGCGTAGCCTGGTATTCTTGATTTCCTCTGCGTCGCCTATCTTGAAGCTCGCGAAGGGCGCGATGTATTCCTTGATCATGCCGCGGCCGATTCCGCTGCTGTATCCCGACGCAACCACACCCGGCGAGTCAGGTTTGACGCCCGCGCGCTCGGCCGCCTTGAGTGAAAGCACCGACGTAAAGGCGCCGGTATCGAATAGGACGCGAATTTGCTTGCCGTTGACGTAGGCGACGCCAATGGTATGAGGGTGCAGGGGATCGACGCGGTCAATTGACATGGATGAATAACCTTGGCCCGGCGCCAGCCAATACGCGAGGAGAGCGCGACCGCAATCTTCCGTGTGAAATAAGCGAATCGCGCCCGTAGTCAGGTCATATTCGACGTCGAATTTCTCGAGAAGATTCTGGCCGAGCAGTCCCGCGTTGCCGGAATCGCTGCCGCCCACCAGAAACTCGACGTTCTTCGCGGTGATGCCGACGATCGTGAATTCCTTCACGGTGGCCACTCGAACGTCCGCGGCGCCGCCCACCCCGTTTACTCTCAGTCCGAACGGCCCCGGCGCCGTTTTGAGGTCGTACTCCGCAGCCGTGGCGGAACTGATCATGCTGTAAAACGCGCCGCTGTCCAAAATGAACTTCGCGTCCCGATTATTGATTTTCACGCCAATCGTGGGACGCAGGCTGTTCATGGTGATCGGGAGATCGGCCACCTTGGCGATTTTACATTGGGTATCCGCGAAGGCCGGGGATTCGCCGAGAAGTGCCCCGCAACCTAGCAGCAGGACACTCAGTCGGATCGACAGCGAGGACGTCAGCGTAACGGCCGACCCGGCCGATGGATCGTGTGACTGCGGTTGGACGTTCCCTGTTTGCCGGCGCACGACGGTCAGTCTGCATTGAACGATGATCGGCGGTCAAGGTTGGGAACCTAGCGCCTCGACCGACCCCAACCGATTTCGGATAGAGAGTTTCACCGCGTTGTTCCCGCCGTCCTGGCCGGCTCATAGACGATCTTGCCGCCGACCATGGTCGTGATCACGTGCGTCTGGCCGATGGTCTCGAGCGGCACCGTAAAAATATCCTGCGACAGGACGGCGAGGTCCGCGAGCTTCCCGACTTCCAGCGTGCCGACTTCCTTGTCGGAAAAGGCCGCGAATGCGGAGCCTCGGGTGTACGCGCGTACCGCATCGACCACGCTAATCCGTTCCTCGGGGACGTATATCGCGCCGGTGGCGACGGCACCGCCTTGGCCCGCTCCGTCCAAGGGCTCGCCGGCAATATTCACGGTATCGGCGGACTTCCACACTTGCCGCGTGGCGGTCTCTTGAATCGAGACGAACGGGTTGGGAGGCCAGGTGCACGGCCAGTCGCTGCTGAAGGCGAGGACCGCGCCGCTTTGCTGCAAGCTGTGCCAGCGATCGGACGGTACTTCATCCGCCGGATCGATGTTGCCGCCGTCCTCGCCGCAGCAGAACGAGGGCTGCATGTCGGCAATCACCGAGAGCTGCGCGAATCGCGGCAGGTCGACCGCATCCACGAGGTCCGCGTGTTCAATGCGCAGCCGACGGTCGCGCGGCCCGTGCGCTTTCTCCAGACGGTCGTAGGTATCCAAAATCATGTGCACCGAATCAGCCCGCAGCGCATGCGTCATGATTTGGTAGCCGCGCGCATCGAGTTCCATGACCAAAGTTTCGTAGTCATGGGGGGTATAGACGAGCGGCGGAATCAGCCCGGTGCCGCCGTCGGCAAAGAACTTCACCAAATTGGCCGACACCCACTCATCGTGATAGAGCTGCCGCGCCCGCTCCAGATCGGCCAGAAAGCCGGGAGTCAGGTGATGCTGCACGGCGACCGATCCGAAGCTCGTGCGTGTGCGCACGGTGAGCGTGCCGCGGTCGCGCAGCGCGCCGTAGAGCTCGATCTCGGCCAAGTCGCCGGTGGCGTTGACGACGCTCGTGATGCCCAGACTGTTCAGGTACCGGGTCGCGGCTTGGACCATCGCTAATTGTTCCTCGAGCGGCACGTGGGCGGCAACCGCCCGTGCGGCGAGCTGCATGGCTGCCTCGAGCAGGACGCCGCTCGGGTGTCCGCCGGCGTCGCGAATCACGCCGCGTTCTTCGTCGCCGTCGGCGACCGGCTGATCGGTGATGCCGGCCATCTTCAGGGCGGCAGAGTTCAACCATACCGCGTGCTCTGAGGTGTTGTGGATCACCACCGGGCGATCCGGCACGGCGCGGTCCAGCAGTGCGTGCGACGGGGTCGTCGGCGGCGTGGTGCTGAAATCCGCGCGACCGAACAGCACGGCGTCACGCGGATGGGCCGCGGCATAGGCCTTCAGTCGCTCAACCAAAAGATCCGGTTTCTCCGGCGTGATGCTGGACTCTGGGGTAGAGAGGTTGATGCCGTGCAGCGCGTACGCGCCGTACAGCATATGGGTGTGCGAATCGACGATACCCGGGATGACGGTTTGCCCATGCAGGTCGATCACCTGAGCGCGGGCGCCGCGCCGTGCCAGCACGGCCGCATCCGTGCCGACCGCGTCGATACGCGTTCCGTTGACCGACAAAGCCGCAGCCCAGGGTGCCCGAGGGTTGCCGGTGTAGATATGACCGTGAATGAGCAGTGTGTCGCCGGCGAGTGCGTTGGCTTGCCAGCCAAGCGCAATGAGCATCGTGCAGATCACCATTTGTGGACTCGGCGTCAT
>DASYFQ010000259.1:0-9783 GCA_036498345.1 Steroidobacteraceae bacterium | reverse complement strand
CGCCTGGGCACGGATCCCGAGAAAGATCCGGTGCTCATGAAGCGCGGACTCGTCGCCGGGATCGATTACGACAAAATCCAGGCTCCCTATATCGCCACGTACCCGGGATCTGCTTACGCGGTTCTCCTGCTGAGCGACGTTCGGCCGGAGGCGCGCGGATTCATTGCGCCCCTCGCCCATGCCGTCGCGGGCCGCGCCCGATGGACACCTTTCGCCTCCTTCGAGGACGAGGTGACCGACGTCGATCTCCATGGCGACAACTTGTACCTGCTGGTCAACAAGGGCACTCCGCGCGGACGTCTGGTCAAGACATCCGCCGCCGCACCCAGCCTGGCAACCGCCGCGGTCGTCGTGCCGCAAGGGCGCTTCGTCATAGAAAGTATCACGCGGGCGCGCGATGGCCTGTATCTCAAGATCATGGACGGCGGCATCAGCCGCTTGCAGAAGCTGGAGCACGACGGCCGAGTCACCGACGTCGCCTTGCCCTTCGACGGCACGATCGGTTCGGTGTATGCGGAGGCCAATGAGGACGGCGCCTTGATCTCGCTGACGGGTTGGCTCACTCCGGCCGGGATTTATGCGATCGATACCGCCGGCCGCGTCGTCGACACCGGAATCACGCCCAAACCCGCGATCGACGTGAGCGCCTACGAGGCCAAGCGATTCTTCGCGGCCGCCAAGGACGGCACGAAAATCCCGTACACCATCATCTATCGCAAGGGTTTGAAGCGCGATGGCCGCGCACCCACCTGGATTTCCGCCTACGGCTCCTATGGCATAGCGGCCTATACGCCCGCGTTCGCGGGTCGGGCCCTGGCGCTGGTCGACGCCGGCGCCATCGTCGGTTATGCCAATGTGCGCGGCGGCGGCGAATACGGCCGCGAATGGCACAAAGCGGGGCAGCTCGCCAATAAGCCGAACACCTGGCGCGATCTGATCGCGGTGTGCGAGGATCTGGTGGCGCAGAAATATACGTCGCCGCGGCATCTCGCGATCGGCGGACGCTCGGCGGGGGGTATTGCCGTCGGACGGGCTCTGACCGAACGGCCGGATCTATTCGCCGCGGTCATCGATGGCGTCGGCTGGTCGAACCCGCTGCGTTACGTGGTCGAGCAGAACGGCTATGGTGAAGAGCCCGAATGGGGCGTCATCACCGATCCCGCGGGATATCGCGCGCTCAAGAGCATCGACAGCTATCAGTCCGTGAAGGACGGCACCCCGTATCCGGCGGTCCTGTTGACCACCGGCGTCACCGACCCGCGGGTCGCGCCCTTCCACGTGGCGAAGATGGCGGCACGGCTGCAGGCGGCGACCAGCTCCGGCAAGCCGATCTTGCTGCGCGTCGACTATGACGCCGGGCACGGCATCGGATCGACTCGCTCGCAACAGGACCGCGAGGCCGCCGATACCTACGCGTTCCTGCTGTGGCAGCTGCGCGGCTAGTGAGGGGCGGGATTGATCCCATGAATCCGCCGCCGTCCTACATGCGCTCGCGCTGGCTGATCGTCGCGGGATGGGTTCTGGTTGCGCTTGCGGCGCTGCCGTTCGCCGCCCGGATCAATGACGAGCTCAGCGCAGCGGTGCGGCTGGACCATAGCGAGTCGGCGCGTGTCGAGGCGGCGCTGAAGCAGCAATTCGAATCGCCGTTTGCGAAGATCGCGCTGCTGAGGATTGCGGGAGCGCCGGACCCTCGGACGGCCGGCGGGGAGGCGTTGCTGAAGCAAGTCACCGATAGAATCCGAGGCATCTCCGGCGTGCGAGGAGTCACGTCCTATCTGGATCGCGGGGACTCGTTGTTCCTCGGTGAGGACAGCAGCCCGATTCTGATCGTCGGATTGAACGTCCCGACGGGTGCCGAGGAAGCCTTGATGGCGAGGCTCCGCGAGTCGACCGAGGCGTTGCGCGCGCAGTTCGCCCAACGATACGCGGGTCTTGCCTTCGGCTGGACGGGCGAGGCGGCCGTCAATGCCGACCTGCGCCGCATCAGCGCGCGGGAGACCCGCGCCGCCGAATGGCGGGTCTTTCCGCTCACGCTGCTGCTCTTGCTGGTCGCATTCCGCAGCCTGATCTCTGCAATTCTGCCAATTCTGTGCGGTGCGCTGACGATCGTGGTTTCGCTCGGAGCGGTTGCGGTGGTGAACCGATTCTGGCCGTCATCCCTCATCGTCGTCAGCATCGTCAGCATGGTGGGGCTTGGGTTGAGCATCGACTATGCGCTGCTGATCATCAGCCGCTACCGCGATGCGGTTGAACAGGGATTGTCGCGGTCGGAAGCGGTGACTCAAGCAGCCAGGCACGGCGGTCGCACGATCCTGGTTTCAGGCACGGCGGTCGCCATCGGGTTCGCCGCGATGCTCTTGGTGCGCGTGAGCGAGGTGAGGTCCATCGGCATGGGGGGATTGGTCGTGACGACGGTCGCCGTGCTGGTCGCGAGCACCCTCTTGCCGATCGTGCTGACTTGGATTGGTCCGTGGATCGACGCCGGCTCGCTCGGGTTCGCGCGCAGGCCCGCTGCCGGCCGTCACTGGCGGCGCTGGGCCAATTGGGTCATGCGCCATCCCTTGGGCGTACTCGCGGTCGCGGGCGTACCGCTCCTGCTCCTGGCCGCTCAGGCGACGCACCTGCGCATCGATCTGCCGCGCGGCCGGTGGCTGCCCGATAGCGCCGAATCGGTGCGAGTGCTGCATGAACTGGACTCCGTGGCACGGGGCAGCTTTGGCGAGATCATTCAGGTGATTCTGTACCTCCCGCCGGGAACCACGGTTCAAGGCGAGTCCGGCTGGCGCGCCGAATCGCGGCTCGCGCGATTCTTCGCGCGCGACCCGAGAATCCAGCACGTCTGGGCGGTCACCACGCTGAGCTCAGTGCCGCTCGGCGGGCCCGAAATCCTCAAGCGTCTTCCCGACTCGGAGCGGCGGAGCCTCGTGAGCGCGGATGGCCGTGCCGCGCTCGTCGTCCTGCTGCCGCGGAAAGGTCTGGCGGCGCCCGACGCGGTAAGCCTGGTGAGGGAGATCCGAGCGGCGAATCTCGAGACACTGACGGGACTTGCGGGCTCCCGCGTCGACGTGGGCGGCTTGCCCGGCTTCAACGCCGATTACGAACATGCCATCAAGAGCGCGCTGGGGCCCGTCATCGTGAGCATCATCTGCGCGACGCTCCTGGTATTGTCGCTCGCGTTTCGCAGCGTGCTCATTCCCCTCAAGGCGGTGGCGCTGAATCTGCTCTCGGTTGCCGCCGCCTACGGTGCCGTGGCCATCGTATTTCAGCACGGTCTGGGGTCGAGGCTCGTCGGTCTTTCGAGTCCCATGCATGGCGGCTTTCCGATATTGCCGGTGGTAGTATTTTGCATCGTATTTGGATTGAGCATGGACTATGAGGTGTTCATCGTCGCTCGAATTGCCGACTGTCGGCGAGCCGGACTCACCGACGGAGCCGCACTGGCGGAGGGACTTGCCAGCACGGGCCGTGTCATCACGTTTGCCGCTGCCATTATGGTGGTGATCTTCGGGGCGTTCGTCTTCGGTGACTTCGTGCTCGTCAAGATTCTGGGGTTCGCACTGGCTGTGGCCGTATTTCTGGATGCGACCGTGATTCGTTTGGCTGTCGGGCCCGCGCTCATCCGGCTCGCGGGGCGCTGGAATTGGTGGCCGGGCCGGCGGGCGCCGGTGACCGAATACCGTCATTGAGCGGGCGATCAATCAAGGGGCGCAACATGATTGAACGGCAGATTGAGATCGTAACCAAGGACGGACGGATGAATACCTTCATTAGTCATCCGGAGCGCGCCGGCCCGCATCCGGTGGTGATTTTCTACATGGATGCGCCGGGTATCCGCGAAGAACTGCGCGACATGGCGCGACGGCTCGGTACCGTGGGGTATTACGTCATGCTGCCCAATCTTTACTACCGCTCCAACGTCGAAGATCTCAACATCTACGCCGGCGGCCCCGAGGCTCGCGCCAGGGCCATGGCCCTCATGGTCACCATCGATATTCCGAAGGTGATGAGCGACACCGACGCCCTGATCGCGTTTGCGAACACGGACCCCGCCGCACGGAAGGGCGCGATGGCCTGCGTCGGCTACTGTATGAGCGGCAAATACGCCGCCAACGCCGCGGTTCGACATCCGCACCGCGTGCGGGCGGCTGCGTCCTTCTACGGTGTCGAGCTGATCACCGATAGCCCTGACAGCCCGCATCTCGCGCCGCAGAAGACCGACGCGCGCCTGTACTTCGGCTGCGCGGAGCTGGACAAACTCTTCCCGCGGGAAATGGCTGCGCAACTTCAGGCGCACCTGGCGAAGGGCGGCAATGCAGAGGTGGAGATCTACGCCGGGGTTGACCATGGCTTCGCATTTCCACTGCGAGCGGTATACGACAAGGCGGCCGCCGAGCGGCATTGGGAGCGAATATTCGAGCTATTCGCACCGCTTCATTCAGGCGCGTGAATAAGCGCCCTTACGGGGCGGTAGCAGTCGCGGTCAGAGCTTCGGGCGAGCGCCCGGGCCGCCCACGTAGACCGTGCCTTCCTTCATGACGAACACCGGATGTTCCGTGGCGTGCATGTCGGTGAGGGGATTGCCGGCGACCGCCACAATATCCGCAAGTTTGCCCGGCGACAGCGTGCCGGTCCGATCGGCGACGCCAAGCAAGTCGGCGCCGTTCGCCGTACCCGCCATGAGCACCAGAGCGGGAGCCAGACCGTTCTTGGCCATCAGAGAGAACTCGCGCGCGTTCAAACCATGCGGCTCGACCCCGGCATCGGTGCCCATGGCAAGCGGCACGCCGATTTTCACGGCATGCTGAAACATCTGCTGCGACTGCCCCGCCGCGGCACGTGCCTTCACGGCGATTGCCGGAGGAAACATGTCGAGGTGTTCGTCCACCCACGCCCCGGCGAACAGCGTCGCCACCAGGTAGACATGCTTTTTCTTCATCTCCTGAAGCGTATCGTCGTTGAGAAAAGTGCCGTGTTCGATCGAATCGACGCCCGCGGCGATGGCCATCTTGGCGGCGCGGTCCCCGTGACAATGGGCGGCCACTTTGCGCCCCCAGTTGTGCGCCTCGGAGACGATGGCGTTCATTTCTTCTTGCGTCAGCTGCGGATTGTCCACCGGATCGGACAGCGATAGCACGCCGCCGGAGGGCATGAACTTGATGACGTCGGCGCCGTACTTGATCTGATAGCGCACGGCGGTCCGGCATTCCTCGGCCCCGTTGCACACGCCTAGGATCGGCCCCGCCACGGCGATGCGTTGCGGCGGCACAGGGTCTTGATCGGCATGACCGCCGGTCGATCCGATTGCGTAGTTGGCAACGAGCATGCGCGGACCCGGGATCACTCCCGCATTGATGGCATTGCGCAGTCCCAATGAAATGTAGTCGGATGAGCCGACGTCGCGCGCCGTGGTGACGCCCGCCTCGAGAGTGACCTTGGCATAGTGCGCGCCGTACATCGCCTGCTCGGCGGGGAATCGCATGATGCCGTCGAACCAATCGTGATACCAGTTACGAGTCGACTCCTGCGACAAATGCACGTGGGCATCGATGAACCCCGGCAACAGCGTGGCATCGCCGAGATCGATGACCTCTGCGTTGCCGGGAATGCTGACGTCGCTGCCCACCGCCTGGATCTTCGTGCCCGACACCACGACCACGCCGTGCTCCAGCATCTTGCCGGATACGGAATCGAACAAATGCGCGGCCTTGAGCACGATGGGATGAGACGCCGCCGGAACGGCATCCCCGAGGCTCGATTGCGCAAAAACAATTGCCGTGAGCCCGACCACCCAGTGGCTCGTCATCGTACGCTGCCTCATTGATTGCATCCCTTCGTCTAATGTTGGAATCGAACGGCGAGGATATCTCAAAACTCGGCCCTAGGGGCGTCGGCGCAGGCCCGCGGGAATCAACATGATCCCCACCAATTCAAAAATGCCATGGGCGACCAGCGCCATCAGGGCGGCGGGAATGGCGCCCGTCAAAATGGTGGGGACATCGTTCAGGGAAAGCCCGGAGACGATGGGAGCGCCATAGCCCCCGGCCCCCACCAGCGCGGCCAGCGTTGCCGTGCCGATGCTGACGATGGTCGCGGTCTTGATTCCTGCCAGCAGGGTCGGGCTCGCGAGCGGCAGCACCACCCGGAACAGCACCTGCCGTCGGTTCAAGCCAAAGGCGCGCGCATTCTCCAAATGGATCGGGTTCACGGCCCGAATGCCCGTGAAGGTATTGAGCACCACCGGCAATAAGCTGTACAGACACAGCGCCGCCAAGGCGGGCTTCGTGCCCACGCCGAATACCGGGATGAGAAAACACAACAGCGCCAGCGAGGGCACCGTCTGGATCACGGCACTTGACAGCAGGATTGCCTGTCCGGCGGCGTGGAAACGCACCGCCGTCACGCCCAACGGGATGCCGACGAGTACCGAAAAGAGCAGAGACACCCCGACCAGCCACAGATGTTCCTTCGTGCGGCGCGCCACCTCGTGCAGCCATCCGCGCGCCGCCGGCGCCTCGGCGCCGAGAAACTGCGCCGCTATCTTGGCAAAGGAGATCTTCTGAATGTCGGCCTGCGCATTCATGTCGAGCATGGCCTCTTCGCTGATCTTCCCTTCGAGGCCGAGCAGCGCCTGCCACTCGCTCGGGTGCTTGTCGACGAAAGACTTCCGGGCGACCCAGACCGCCTGATACACCGGAAAATAATGGTGATCGTCTTTCAGCAATCGCAAGTGCAGTTTCTTGATTTTCGCGTCCGTCGAATAGACGTCGATCAAATCGACGGCATTCTGATCGATCGCCTGAAAGCTCAAGGTGTGCTCCATGCGATTGATTTTTTGCGGGTTGAATCCGAGATGATAGTTGTCGATCAATCCCGGATAGCCGTCTTTTCGATCCATGAATTCGTAGCTGAAGGCCGCCCTGACATTCGACTGAATGGGAATCAAATCGCCGATCGAGCGCAGATTGTACTTGTCCGCGAACTCCTCTTTCACGGCCAGCGCGTAGGTATCGTTGAATCCCAGCGACCCAGAGATGGTGAGTCCCATGTCCGACAGCGCCCGCCGGATCTCATCGAAAGATTTCAAATCCGGCTTCTTGAGAATCGCCTCCGCCAGGGTTCCGGTGTAGTCCGGATACAGGTCGATCGCGCCGCTGCGCAAACCCTCGAATAAAATGCCGGTGCTTCCCATTCCGAGCTTGCGGGTGACCGGGACATGTGACGAGGATTCGATGGTCTGCGCCGCGATCTCGCCCAATATGTAGCTCTCGGTGAAAATCTTGCCGCCGATCACGATGCCGTCCGCCGCGGATGAGATCCCGGGCAATAGAGCCGCGCAAAGAATGGCGATGAACGACGCGCGCCTCATTGCAGTTCAGCCGCGTCGGGCAGCGTGCGCTGCCCATTGATGAACTGACTCACGAATGGACTGGCCGGATTCAGTAGCAGGTCGCGGTAGGTCCCGGTCTGCACGACTCTGCCCTCGTGCAACATCGTGATTTCCTCGGCGAGAAACACCGCTTCGCCGAGATCGTGGGTCACCAGCAGCACCGTTTTTCCGAGCTGTTCGAAAATCGATTTCAATTCCTGCTGCAAACTGCGCCGAATGAGCGGATCCAGGGCGGCCATCGGTTCATCGAGCAGCATTACCGCCGGGTCCATCATTGCCGCACGCATGATGGAAACCCTCTGCTTCTGGCCGCCGCTCATCTCGCGGGGAAAGTGCGTGAGAATCTCCGCATCCAAGTCCACGACTTTGCGCAATTCTTCCACGCGGTCGTCGATCCGGGATTTGTGCCAGCCGCGCAGCTTGGCGATCAACGCGACATTGTTCCTCCCCGTGATATGCGGAAAGAGGCCGCCGTCCTGGGGCACGTAACCGATGCGGTCGGCCCATTCGACCGGCGTGAACGACAGCAGCGCTTGACCGTTGATCTTGACGTAGCCCTCATCGAAGGGAATCAATCCCAGCGTGATCCTGAGCAGCGTGGTTTTTCCGGAGCCGCTCGACCCGATCAGCGCGTGCGTGACGCCTTTGGGAACGATCAAGTTCACGTCGGCGAGGACGGATCGGCCCTCGAAGTTCTTATGGATATTTTGCAGCTCGAGCATGACGCACGAAAGCGCTGTCTACGCGCGTTCCGTCTAGGGTTGAGCGGCGACGACCGCGATTTCAATCTTGAATTCCGCGGATGCCAGGTGGGAACTCATGACCGTGGCGCGCGCGGGGGCTTCGCCCGGCGGCACCCACGACTGCCATACGCCGTTCATTTCCGCGAAAGTTGCCATATCGGTGAGCCAGATGGTCGCCATCAATAATCGACTCTTGTCGGTGTTCGCCTGCGCGAGCAATGCGTCGATCAAGGCGAGGATCTCCCGCGTTTGAATGGCGACGCTGGCGCCGGGGGCAACCTGTCCGGCCAAGTATACGGTCTTATTGTGTATCACGGCCTGCGACATGCGCGGGCCGGTCTGAATGCGCTTGATGGTCATGGAAACTCCGTTGCGTTGCTGTTGTGCTTCCAGCCTATACCGGCTATACGATCGATTCTCGATCATTGCAAGCGCTTTGGCGCATTTGTAAATCTGACAATGGTATTGATGAGGAGAACACATGGATTTGGGTATTCGCGGGCGTACGGCGATCGTTTGTGCTTCGAGTCAGGGACTCGGCAAGGCTTGTGCCCGGGCGCTCGCCGAGGCCGGAGTTTCCGTGGTCATCAATGGACGCAACCGCGCGCTGCTCGATCAAACGGCTGAGGAAATCCGCCAAGCCACGGGAGCGGACGTGACGCCGGTGGCGGCCGATGTGTCGACCGTGGAAGGACAAGAGGCGCTGCTCGCGGCCTGCGCGACACCCGACATCCTGATCAACAACAACGGCGGCCCGCCGTTTCGCGACTTTCGCGAACTCGATCGGGGCGCCATGCTGAGCGGCGTCACGATGAACATGGTAACGCCCATCGAGCTGATCCAAAAGGTCATCGATTCCATGGCGGCGCGTGGATTCGGCAGAATCGTGAACATCACCTCCATCAGCGTCAAGATGCCCCTCCCGGGGCTGGATCTGTCGAGCGCCGCCCGCGCGGGCCTCACCGCCTTCGTGGCCGGAGTCGCCCGCACATACGCGGACAAGAACATCACCATCAACAATCTCTTACCGGGCAGCTTCGACACTCAGCGCTTGCGCAGCGGCTTCGCCAATGCCTCCAAGAAAACCGGAAAACCGGAGTCCGCGATGGCCGCACGGGCCATGGGGGAGATTCCCGCCAAGCGATTCGGCACTCCCGCGGAGCTGGGACAAACCTGTGCCTTTTTGTGCAGCGTCCATGCCGGCTACATCACCGGTCAGAACATTCTGCTCGACGGCGGAGCGTATCCCGCGGCTTTTTGAGCCCGTTGCCCAAGGTCGACTCCCTAGCATCCGGCTCGCCCGGTTGGCCCGTGTGGCCAGCGCTAGGCCAAGCTGAGCGAATCCATCTCCGCCGGGGTGAGCATCCGCCACTGCCCCTTCGCGAGTGTGCCGAGCGCCAGCGAACCGATGGCCACGCGAACCAGCCGCAGTACCGACACATCGAGGGCTTCGAGCAACCGGCGTATCTGCCGGTTGCGGCCCTCGTCGAGCACGATCTCGAGCCACGCATGCTTGTCTCCGCTGCGCAGGCAGCGCGCGGAGCGAGCCTTCAACCGCTCGCCATTCGACAGCGCCCCGCGTTCGAGAGCCGCCAACAAGGCGGCATCCGGCAAACGATCGATCTGCACGTGGTAGGTTTTTGATGGTCCGGT
>DASYFQ010000258.1:0-6818 GCA_036498345.1 Steroidobacteraceae bacterium | reverse complement strand
ACCCACGCTCGGCCTCACGTCCGACGCCTCGCCGAGCGCGCCGTCCGCACCCACCGGGAAAACGGCGACGTTGCCGCCGCCGTAGTTGGCGACGAATACGAACCTGCCGGACGGATGAACGCTCGCATACGTGGGGCTGGTACCGGCCGAACTCACGGCGCCCAGTCGTTTGATCTGAAAGGTTTCGCCGTCGATGGCGTACGAGACCACCGCGCCGCTGCGTGTTCCCTGGAAGTTGTCGATTTCGCTGACCGCGTACAGCCGAGTCTGCGCAGGATTCAAGGCAAGCCAGGACGGATTTCGAATATCGTCGAACACCTTCAACTGCGTCAGGGCGCCGGATGCTCTGTCCATCCGGAACAGATAAATACCGCCGCCGTTCGGCGTGTACGTGCCGACATACGCATGAGCATAGGCTCGGGGCGCCGCACCGACCACGGGCACGGGCGCGGGCACGGGCGCGTTCGCGGCGTAGGAGTAAGCCACCGGCGTGGCGAGCAGCGATGCCGCCTTGAGGAAATCGCGGCGGGTGATTCTAGGGTCTAGCAACGCTTTAGCAGTGCCGGCCCCAAGGGCATCGCAAACACCTTGCGCCGGGCGCGGCGCACGGTGCGGAAGAGATTTGAGCAAGACGCATTCACTGGTTGGCCGCCCCTCTCGGTAAGCTATTGTTCAGTGATTCCCGCCTGAATTGAAGCGCCAAAGAGGCAAAGATCTGTGAAGTCACGGCGCACGGAAGATCAGCTCCCTCATGATGTCGGCCGGCCCCCTACTCGACCTCGATGAATCGCACCGCCGCATCGCGCAAAATCGACAGATCCTTGCTCATCCAAGGCGACACGAAGCCATTCACGGCGACACCTAACCGCGACTCATTCGGCGGATTTGGCGGGCAAGGGCTCCGCGGGCACGTCCGGAGCATCGACTCCCGCCGGCACGGTCGCCCGCCGCTGTTGCTTTGCGTCCTGGCGCGCCTTCCTAGCGGCCTCTTTTTGCTTTTTCGCGTGACGATAATTCGGCTTAGCCAACGGATTCTCCTGATAGTGATTTCGTGATTTTAATGTTACTCCGCCTGCACCGAAACGCGAACCGATAAACGATGCCGTCCTCCGCCCACGATGACGCCGCGCAGCGGCGAGACGTCGCCGAAATCCCGGCCCCAGGCGACGACGATGTGATCCGTACCTACACGCATGTCGTTGGTCGGATCGAGGTCAATCCAGCCGAACGGCGGACAAAACACCGAAACCCACGCGTGCGATGCATCCGCTCCCGACAAGGCAGCATCGCTTCCCGGCGGCGCGGTCCGTAGATAGCCGCTGACGTAGCGAGCCGCCAGGCCCCGAGAGCGCAGGCAGGCGAGCATGACATGGGCAAAATCCTGGCAGACGCCACGACGCGCCGTGAACGCCTCGGTCACCGCGGTACTGATGTTGGTGGTGCCCGGGGCGTAGCTGAATTCGCGGTAAATCTTATGCATCAAGGATTCCGCGCCGAGCAACAGAGGACGTTCCGGCTCGAAACAATCCGCGGAATAGTCGTTGAATATTTGCTTGATCTTGACATAACTCGACTCCATCCGGAATCGACAGGCATCGAGATAGGTAAGGTTCATCGGCTCTCCCGAGTACATCAGCGCGCCGCGAACCTCCTCCCAGGCGGCGGATCCGGCATCCATCACGTCCCCGCGCGCACTGACCTCGACCCGCGCTTCGGACAGCACCTCGAGGCGATCGTGCGGCAGATCGTATTCGAGACGCGTCGCGAAATTGCCGAACGCATCGGTATATTCACGCCGCGTGCTCGGTTCCGGATCGAGCGTAATCAATCGCGAATGACAGATTTGATTCGCCAAGTCGCGAGGCGTCAAATGCAATAGCTGATGCGAATGCGCGACGTCGCCACGGTAGTGATAGACGGTCTCGTGGCGCACTCGATAGCGCATGACGTCGCTCACGCCGTCACCGTGCTGATCTCGACGTTGATGAGCGAAAAATGCTTCAAAGACAGCCGGTCCGACAATTTGCCGGCAGCCGTGCCGAGACCGCTCAGCTGTTCCGCGAGACCCTGTCGGGCCCGCACCGCACGGGGGCTGTCGCCCTCGATGGCGCTCAATTGCATTTCTTCCACGAGCGCCACCGCCTCGTCGAGTGTATCGTCCGGTGCACCGCCGAGCGAAGCGGCCACCCGCACCAAGGACTGCTCGACCGCGTGCCATTGAAACGCAAGCGCCCGCGGGTTGGTCCGATCGAACACCAGAAGATCAATGGTCGAACCCAGCCGCGGTGCCGCCAGGTAGCGCGTACGATACGTGATGGTGCTGTCGCCGATGTCGAGCAGCCACTCCAATTCGCTCTGAGCGGGCGTATCACCGGAGCGCAGGCGTTGCGCGAGCAATTCGGCCAGGAACTGCAGACGCTCCAGGCGACGGCCGATCATCATCAGGCGCCAACCGTCATCCTGGGTCATGGCGTCGAGCGCAAAGCCCGCGAGACCCGCGAAAGACAGGAGCAACGCATCCAAAGTCTCGAGCGGATCGCGCTTGGCGAGCGCGGCATCTTGAAACTCGCGTTGCAGGACGCCGATGGCGCGCCAATTCTCCGCCGACAGGCGGCTGCGTGCCTGCGCGGCGCACCAGCCCAGGCGTTGCAGATCCGCCGTCAAGCCCAGCGGACTGACGTCATCGAACAATGCCGGCGCAACGAAATGCCCGCACGTCTCCTGCACCTGCGCCCACAGCAGCGTGTTGGGACGCACGCCCAAGGTGGCGCGCAGCAGCCGCGCCTTGTCCTCGCACCGCTCGCTGTAGCGGCCCAGCCAGAATAGGTTTTCCGCCAGGCGCGACGGCAGATCATCATGGCGTGCGGCAGTGGTCCGGGCTGCGCTCGCGACCATGATCCCATCGATCGATCGGTGATCCGGTGCAAGCACCCAGACGTCCTTGCTGCCGCCGCCGCGCTGCATGGAGACGATATCCGCGGAATCCGATGCGATGCGTGCGAGCCCTCCCGGCATCACGCGATAGCCCGACGGGGTGGCAATCGCGTAGACGCGAATTCCGAGCGCGCGAGCCGAAAATCCCTGATTACCGCCGGTGCCGCCGCCGCGCCACACCGGCGCCTGAGAAAAAGCCAGACGCTCCTGCGCCACGTATGCGTGGGGCCGGGCGATCAGGCGCGTGGTCAGGTTCGCGCGCGCGGCCGTATCGAGATCGCGGCCGAACACCGTGCGGAACTTCTGATTCGGATACGCCGGTTTGATGACCAAGCGTTCCATATTTTCCAGCACATAGTCGAGGGCGAGCCGCTCGCCGCACCACCAGGTTGCGACCGACGGCAACCGCAAGGTCTCCCCCAACAGGCGCTCCGCGGCCGCCGGCATGAAGCCCATCCACGCCGCCGATTCGAGCACGCCGCTGCCGAGGCCGTTGGCGAGCACGACCCTGCCCGCACGTACCACGCCGATGAGTCCGGGCACGCCGAGCGCCGAGTCCGCGCGCAGTTCCACCGGATCGCAGAAATCGTCGTCCAGCCGGCGCATGATGGCGTGCACTCGACGCAGGCCGCCGAGCGTTTTCAGATAGACGGTGTCGCCGCGGACGGTGAGATCATGGCCTTCGACCAAGGGCAGACCCAGCTGACGGGCCAGATAGGCGTGTTCGAAATAGGTCTCGTTGAAGGCACCCGGCGTGAGTACGACCGCCAGGGGCGCTTCCGCGTCGGGCGCATGGCGCAGTAGATTTTCGCGCAATGCCGCGAAAAATCCGCCGAGGGAACGCACCCCGAGGTCACCCAGCAAATGTGGGAATACCCGTGAGACGATTTGTCGATTCTCCAGGGCATAACCCAGTCCCGAAGGCGTCTGCGTCCTATCGTCGATCGCCCACCAGCGGCCGTCCGCGGAGCGCGAAATGTCGACGGCATGCACGTGAAGCCAATTGCCGCCCGCCGGCGTAATGCCATGGCACGGCCAGAGATAGTTCGGATGTCCGAACGGCAATTCCGCCGGAACCGTACCGTCCGCCAGCAATTGCTGAGGTCCATAAACATCCGCCAGCAACGCATCGAAGAGCCGGGCTCGCTGCGCGACGCCGAGTTCGATCTCGCGCCACTCCGCAGCAGTCAGCAACACCGGCAGTGGATCGAGTACCCAGGGGCGATCGCGTCCCTGGGGATCGGCATAGACGTTGTAGGTCACGCCGTTTTCCACGATCAGACGGCGCGCCAATTCGACGCCGCGGCGCACGGCATCGGCGCCGTCGCTCGCCAGCGCGTCGATCAGCGGGCGCCAGTGCGCGCGCACTCCTCCTCCGCCATCGAGCAGTTCGTCGTAGCGGCGCGTATCGCTCAAATAGGTTTTAAGGCGCGCGTCGATCATCGCTCATGCGCAAATCGAGCGTGAACGGAAACTCGGCATCGGTCGTGGGCGCCGCCGCCGCTGCTGTTCCGGGGGTATGGCCCATGCGGAAGAAGCGCGCCAATCGGCGGCTCTCCGCCTCGAAAGAATTGACCGGAAATCGTTCGTGACTCAAGCCGCCCGGATGAGTGACATGATATTGGCAGCCTCCCTGAGAGCGGTTCATCCAGGAGTCGAACAGGTCGAAAGTCAGCGGCGCATGCACACCGATGCTCGGGTGCAATGCGGATGCCGGCTGCCATGCCCGGTAGCGCACCGCGCCGACGAACTCACCCACCTGTCCGGTCGGCCGCAGCGGCACCCCACGGCCGTTGCAGATGACCAGATATCGATCGGGCGCGAGGCCGGACACTTTGACTTGCACTCGTTCCACCGACGAATCCACGTAGCGCACCGCGCCGCCCGCCGAACCCTCCTCGCCCATGACGTGCCACGGCTCCAGCGCCTGCCGCAATTCCAGCCGCATTCCGCGCGCGGCGAAATCGCCGTACTTGGGAAAACGGAATTCGAAGTGCGGCGCGAACCATTCGGGCTCGAGGCCGAACCCTTCCAGGCGCATTTCCATCAGCACATCGGCAAAGTCCTGTTCGACGAAGTACGGCATCAAGAAACGGTCGTGCAGCTCCGTGCCCCAGCGCACCAACGTGGCAGGCGCGTACGGCTTGCGCCAGAACCGCGCCACCATCGCCCGCAACAACAGCTGCTGCGTGAGGCTCATGCGTGCGTGCGGCGGCATCTCGAACGCGCGCATCTCGAGCAAGCCCAAGCGTCCCGTCGGGCCATCCGGCGAATACAATTTATCGATGCAGAACTCGGTCCGATGGGTATTTCCCGAAACGTCGATCAGCAGGTTGCGCAACAGGCGATCCACCAGCCACGGTGGAACCTGGTCGCCGGGGTTCGGGAATTGGCGGAAAGCGACTTCCATTTCATACAGCGAATCGTTGCGCGCCTCGTCTACGCGCGGCGCCTGCGAGGTGGGACCGATGAACAACCCCGAAAAGAGATACGACAGCGACGGATGATTGTGCCAGTAGCTGAGCAGACTGCGCAGCAAGTCGGGACGGCGCAGGAACGGCGAGTCCGGAGCGCTCGCTCCGCCGAGCACGATGTGATTGCCGCCGCCGGTACCGGTATGCCGGCCGTCCAGCATGAATTTCTCGGCCGACAAGCGCGACTCGCGCGCGGCCTCGTACAGAAACGTGGTCCGCTCCGACAGCTGCTCCCAGTTGGCGGAGGGGTGAATATTCACTTCGATGACGCCGGGATCCGGCGTCACCCGGAAATTACCGATGCGCGGATCGTTCGGCGGCTCATAGCCCTCGAGAATGATGGGCTGCGCGAGCGATTCGGCCGCGGCTTCCACGGCCGCCACCAATTCCACGTAGTGCTCGAGCTCGCGCGCCGGCGGCATGAAGATATACAGCACGCCGTTGCGCGGTTCTGCGCACAGGGAGGTGCGCACGATGCCGGCAGCGGAGCCTTTGCTCAGAGAGGTGGCAGGCGCAGTCTGGTCAACCGGCCGGACGGGCGAGGCATCGTGTTCGCGGAACTGTCGGCGAATCTCCGCGTGCGGCGGCAGCGCCGAGAAGCTCCTCGACGGGTCCGGCGGGTGAATGAAGGGATAGTCGCCCTCGGCCGCCCAAGGCTGTGATTCGAGCGGCAAACGATACCCGATGGGGGAATCGCCGGGAATCAAGTAGCAGCGTTCGGTGCGCAGGAACCACAATCCCGTCTGCCATCGCTCGTCCTCCACGCTTCGCGCCAGGGGCAGTACGTGGCCGATGGTTTCGCCCAAGCCTTGTTCGAAGATTTTCGCCAGACGCGCGCGCTCCATCGGATCCTCGAGCCGCGAATCGAGCGGATCGACATTCGCCGGCAAGCGGCGCTCGCGCCACAGGTAATAGAGGGCATCTTCGTAGGCCGGAAATACGAACCCCGGATCCAGTCCCAACTCCTCGGCGACGCGAACCAGGAAGCGCCGTGCCGTATCCTCGGTCACCGCATACCGGGTTTGCTCATCGGCAATCAATCGAGGGTTCGCCCATAAGGGCTCACCGTCCTTGCGCCAGTAACAGTTCAACGACCAGCGCGGCAGCTGTTCTCCCGGATACCACTTGCCTTGGCCGAAATGCGCGAGACCCGTCGGGGCGTACCTATTCTTCAGGCGATGATACAAATCGGCGGCCAACCGGCGCTTCCGCGGTCCGAGCGCCGCGGTGTTCCATTCCGCGCCGTCCGGATCGTCGATCGAGACGAACGTCGGTTCCCCGCCAATCGTGAGCCGCACATCCTGCGCCTCGAGGTCCGCGTCTACTGCCCGGCCGACCGCTTCGATGGACGACCACTGCGCGTCGCCGTACGGATTGGTGACCCGCGGCGCCTCCCAAACTCTCTGCACG
>DASYFQ010000257.1:0-11558 GCA_036498345.1 Steroidobacteraceae bacterium | reverse complement strand
GGCAATGCCCTGAGAATCGCCTCGCGGTAGCTCGAACTCGATTGCAGACACGCTCCCGAGGATAGGGTGAACGCGAACCTGCCGCGGCCGACCGTCTCCGCATACAAGACGGCCCGAATGTTCACGAGAAGCGAACGTTCGATTCTGATGAAGCCGAAGTGCGCCAATTCCCCTTCCAGCCGCTTTATCGAGTCCCTGCTGATGTACGCAGCATTGCCGCTGCGGATCGACACATAGTTGCCGTCCGACTCGATGTAGTCGACCTTCTCCGGATCCAATGGATAGAGTCGGCGTTCGCGCTCACCGACGAGAAGCGTTGGCATCAGCCTGGGATCTCCACACTGCGAGCTCGCGTCGAGTACATGACAACCCAGGCGCAATCCCGTGTCCACCCGCTGGGATCGGGCTCGTCCCCGCAGCCGACGTATTCGTCCCAGCGGCCTGGGGATCGGGCGCGGATGGATCACCCGGACCGATGTGCTAGGATGAGTCCCATGGAACTCAATCAAATCAAACGATTCATCAAAGATCTCGAAGAGCGCACCGGTTCTTTGAGGAGGTATCTTTGATTACGACAACAAACACGAACGGCTTCAGGAAGTAGAGCGCGAGCTCGAGCAACCCGGCATTTGGAATAACCCGGACCGCGCCCAGGAGCTCGGGAAGGAACGCGCCAAACTCGAGCAGGTCGTAGGCGGCCTGGATCGCCTCGGGCGCGCCTTGAGCGACTCGTCGGAACTGCTGGATCTTGCGGCCGGAGAGGCGGACGCCGGGGCGACCCAGGAAGTCGAAGCCGACGTCAACCGTCTGGCAATCGAAGTCGAACAGCTCGAATTCCAGCGCATGTTTCCGGGCAAGATGGACTCGCACAGCGCGTTTCTCGACATTCAGGCCGGGGCCGGCGGCACCGAAGCTCAGGACTGGGCGGCCATGCTGCTGCGCATGTATCTGAAATGGGCGGATGCGCATGGCATCAAGACCGAAATCATCGATCAGAGCGACGGCGAAGTGGCCGGAATCAAGGGTGCGACCGTCAATATGATCGGTGATTACGCCTATGGTTGGCTGCGCACCGAGACGGGCGTGCACCGTTTGGTGCGCAAGTCGCCCTTCGACTCGGGTAACCGGCGGCACACCTCGTTTGCTTCGGTCTTCGTCTCACCGGAAGTGGACGACGACATCGACATCGAAATCAACCCGGCCGACTTGCGCACCGATGTCTACCGTTCGAGCGGTGCGGGCGGACAGCACGTGAACAAGACCGAGTCCGCGGTGCGTATTACTCATATGCCGAGCGGCATCGTGGTGGCCTGCCAAGGCGAGCGCAGTCAGCACAAGAACCGGTCCACCGCGATGAAAATGCTGAAGGCCAAGCTTTATGAACTCGAGTTCAACAAGCGCAATGCGGCCGCGAAAGTGCTCGAGGATTCGAAATCCGACGTGAGCTGGGGCAATCAGATTCGCAGCTATGTGCTCGATCAGTCGCGCATCAAGGATCTGCGCACCGGGGTTGAAATCGGCAACACCACGGCCGTGCTCGACGGAGCGCTCGACGAATTCATGCAAGCCAGCCTGAAACAGGGTCTATAGGTCGAGCGACTATGAACGACAACGAAGAGAATCATTTGATCGCGGAGCGGCGCGCGAAGCTCGCGAAGTTGCGTGAGCGCGGCATCGCCTTTCCGAACGACTTTCGCCGCGATGCTCTGGCCGCGGATATCTTGACGGCGTACGGCGAAAAGAGCGCCGAGGCGCTCGATGCGGCGGCCGTTCGCGTCAGCGTGGCGGGCCGGATGCGCGCCAAACGGGTCATGGGCAAGGCGAGCTTTGCCAAGCTCGAGGATTCGAGCGGCGCGATCCAGGTTTTCCTGCAGCAGCAGACGCTCGGCGAGGTCTACGACGACTTCAAGACTTGGGATGTGGGCGACGTGATCGGCGCCGAAGGAACCTTGTTCCGCACCAAGACCGGCGAGTTGTCGGTGAGGGCCCAGCGTTTGGTGCTGCTGACCAAATCGCTGCGGCCGCTGCCCGATAAATGGCACGGGATCGCCGATACCGAGTTGCGTTATCGGCGGCGCTATGTCGACTTGATCATGAACGAGGACAGCCGGCGGGTGTTCGAAACGCGTTCGCGAATCGTGCGTTACCTGCGCGCCTTTCTCGATGCGCGGGGATTCCTCGAGGTGGAAACGCCGATGCTGCATCCCATCCCGGGCGGTGCCGCCGCGCGTCCGTTCAAGACGCATCACAACGCTCTCGACGTGGACATGTATCTGCGCATCGCGCCGGAACTGTATCTGAAGCGGCTCACCGTCGGCGGTTTCGAACGAGTTTACGAAATCAACAGGAATTTCCGCAACGAAGGGGTGTCGACGCAGCACAACCCCGAGTTCACGATGCTCGAGCTGTATCAGGCGTATGCGGATTACACGGACCTCATGGAGATGATCGAGACCCTGTTTCAAGGTCTGGCCGACACCATGGCGGGTTCGCGCAAGCTCGTGTACCAAGGGACGGAAATCGATCTCTCGCAGAGCTTCGCGCGCCGGACCATCGAGGACATCATTCTCGCGAACAATCCTGATCTGGATCCCATGTCGCTCCGCGACGCGTCGTACTTGCGCCGGGTATGCGAGCACAAGAAGATTCCCTACAAGGCCGGAGATGGTCCCGGAAAACTGCAAATCGAGATTTTCGAGAGAACCGGCGAGCACACGCTGGTGCAGCCCACCTTCGCATATGCCTATCCCGCCGAAGTGTCGCCTTTGTCGAGGCGCAACGACTCGGATCCGTTCATCACGGATCGATGGGAATTCTTCGTCGGCGGGCGCGAACTCGCCAACGGATTCTCGGAACTGAACGACGCCGAGGATCAAGCCCAACGCTTCAAGGACCAGGTCGAGCGCAAGGATGCAGGCGACGAAGAAGCGATGTACTACGATGCCGACTATGTGCGCGCGCTGGAATACGGCATGCCGCCCGCGGCGGGACTCGGGCTGGGCGTGGACCGGCTGGTCATGCTGTATACGGACTCGCCCTCGATTCGGGATGTCTTGTTGTTCCCTCACATGCGGCCCGAGTTTTGACGGATATCCCGATCGGCGTGTTCGACTCGGGTGTCGGCGGGTTGACGGTGTTGCGCGCGCTGCGATCGGCTCTGCCCGCCGAGAACTTCATTTATCTGGGTGATACCGCGCGGCTTCCCTACGGCACCAAGAGCGCAGAAACCGTGGTGCGCTATTCCTTGCAGTGCGCTGCCGCGCTGATTCGGCGGCGCATTCGCTGTCTCGTGGTTGCCTGCAATACGGCGTCCGCGTCTGCGCTCGATGCCTTGCGTCTGCAACATCCCGAGCTGCCCGTCATCGGCGTCATCGAGCCGGGCGCCCAGGCGGCGGTCGCCGCTTCCGTTTCGCAGCACATTGCCGTCATTGCGACCGAAGGCACCATCGGCGGAGGTGCATATCAGACGGCCATTCGTCGGTTGAATCCATCGGCCCGCGTCACCTCCCGGGCGTGTTCCTTATTCGTTTCCATGGCGGAAGAGGGGTGGACCGAAGGTCCGATCGCGGAGGGGGTCGCGCGCCGCTACCTTGACCCGATCTTTCAGGCGAACGAGGCGCCCGATACGTTGGTGCTGGGATGCACGCATTTCCCGGCGCTGGCTGCGGCCATTCGCACGGTGCTGCCGGCGCACGTGAGTATTGTCGACTCTGCGGCGACGACCGCCGCCGCCGTGCTGCATCGGCTCCAGGGCAACTCCGGGGCGCCGGGCGGGCGCGGTGCCGTCGCCTGGCTTGCCACCGACGGCGCGGAGCGGTTCGCGCGCGTTGGAAGTACTTTTCTCGGCGAGCCCTTGCACGCCGAGGAGGTCGAGATCGTCGATCTGTAGCGAGGATGCGATCGTTCAGACTTGATAAGGAAGCGGCAATCCCGCGGCTGCGACGGGCGTGTCATCCCCCGATCCGCCATCCCGGGAAGGGCCATCGGCGGCGGTCGCGTCCGCCTCCACATTGAGCACGGCCAACGCTTCGTAGCCTGCGCCGCTGGGAACGACCTCGGTCAGGCGCCCGGCGCGGCCGTCCCTCAGGCGCAGCGGCTGGCCGATGCGCCATTCGCCGAGAGGCAATTGCAGCCGATACAAACGCCGCTTGATGCGGCCGAGATGTTGAGTGCGCGCGATGATCTCTTGTCCGGTGTAGCAGCCCTTGCTGAAGCTGATGCCATCCAATAGATCGAGATTCAGCATCTGCGCGACAAAGGTTTCGCGAGTGGCCAGATATATCTGCGGAAGGCCGGCGCGGATGTCCGCAAGGCGCCAGGCCTGTTCGATCTGTTCCACATGTTCGGTCCGTGCCACGTGCGACGGGTCGCCGTCGAGTCCGTGCTCCGCCAGTTTCCCTGCAGTGCCGATGACCCAACGGCGGCCAGGATCTGCGTTGACGGCGGCAACACCGATGCCGTCTTTCTCCGTGTAGCCGTCGGTGTTCTCCATACGGCCGGTGGCGTTCTCCATATGGCCGGCGGACTGTAGGCGGCGCGCGTCATGTACGCCTGCCACGCACAGGAATTCGCCGGCATCTTCGATTTTCACCTTGGCTCGGAGCACGAACTTGCGCAGCCCCTCCAGGGTCGGCAAAACCAGGTCGCGCGGCAGGATCGCAATGACTCCGCTCGAATGGGGCAGCAGGTGCATGAGCGCCAGCACGCGGCCTTGAGGGCTCGAATGCGCGGCCAATAACCCGCGGCCCTCTGCGAGGCGGCGCGTATCGTTGGATACTTGGCCTTGTAGGAAACTCAACGAGTCGGGTCCGGTGAATCGCAATACGCCAAGGTAGGCAAGCCGGCCCGATCGAGGCGGCGCGTCGGCGTCGCGGGACGGCGCGTCGGCGTGGGACGGTGGGTTGGGGTTCTTGGGCGGTGCGTCGGTGTTCATCATTGGCATCAATGGGTACTCGGACCTTGATGTCAACCCTGCTCCGTGTACCGCCGACCCCACATCCTTGCTAAATCAAGCATTTATATATCAGCTTTTTCTGGCAAACTTTCGCCCGTGATGACCAACTCCGAAGATCCCGCACTCAAAGACCAATCTGCCGTGATGTCCGCGCCCGCGCCGGCACCCACACCGATCGCGTCCGGAACCGCGCCGCGCGAGGTGGGTGGACGGGAGGGGCCGGACCCGACGCGCTTCGGCGATTGGGAGCTGCGTGGCCGCTGTATCGACTTCTAGGGAACGATAATGCCAGCACGCGCCCGGCCGATTTCTCCTCACCTCGGTATCTATCGATGGCAGATCGGCAATAGCCTGTCGATCCTGCATCGGCTGACCGGGCTTGCCCTGGCGCTGGCTCTCCTCGCGCTCTGTTATTGGTTGGTATCGCTGGCCGGCGGCGAGCAATCCTATGCCGCTGCCGCAAGATTGTTTGCGAGCCCCCCCGGACGTGCCGCACTGGTCGGCTGGACCTTCGCTTTCATGTACCACCTCTTGAACGGCGTGCGCCATCTGCTCTGGGACGCGGGCTACGGCTTCGAGCGCATGCCGCGGCACGTGAGCGGCTGGTTTGCGGTGCTCGGCTCCATTGCCGTGACTCTGTGCATTTGGGGATTGATTTGGGCGGGTCACCGGTCATGAGCTTGCGAAGCCCCTTGGGCCGGGTGCTGGGATTGGGATCGGCCCGGGACGGTACGGAGCACTGGTGGGCGCAAAGGGTGAGTGCCGTCGCGCTGATCCCGTTGACGCTGTGGTTCATGTTTTCGCTGTTGGCGCTGCCGGGGCTCGATTACGCCACGGTCAGGGCGTGGCTGTCGTTTCCGTTGAGCGGGTTTCTGGCCGTGCTGCTGGTTGCCGTCTTGGCATATCACTCCTACCTGGGAACCACCGAAGTGATCGAAGACTATGTGCATTCCGCCGGCATGAAGGTGCTGTCTCTGTTGTTGCTGCGATTCGTGCACGTGCTGGTGGGCGGCGCGAGCATATTTGCGATCATGCGCGTCGCGTTCGGATCTTAGAGGCTATGAGCGAATACAAATTGATCGACCACACCTACGATGTGGTCGTGGTCGGTGCCGGAGGCGCGGGCTTGCGCGCCACGTTCGGTCTAGCCGAGGCCGGGCTCTCCACCGCCTGCTTGACCAAGGTATTTCCCACGCGCAGCCATACGGTCGCGGCCCAGGGCGGCATCTCTGCGGCGCTCGGCAATATGGGCGCCGATGATTGGCGATGGCATATGTACGACACCGTGAAGGGATCGGACTGGCTGGGCGACCAGGACGCCATCGAGTTCATGTGCAAGGAAGCGCCGGCGGCGGTCATCGAACTCGAGCACTATGGCGTGCCGTTTTCGCGCACCGAGGATGGCCGCATTTACCAGCGGCCGTTCGGCGGCATGACCACGCACTTCGGCAAGGGTATTGCGCAGCGCACCTGTGCCGCGGCCGACCGCACCGGACATGCCATGCTTCATACTCTTTATCAGCAATCACTCAAGCACGAAGCGAGTTTTTTCGTCGAGTACTTCGCCCTCGACCTGATTATGGAAAATGGCGAGTGCCGCGGCGTGATCGCTCTCGACATGTCCGACGGCACACTGCATCGATTTCGGGCCCACATGGTCATCGTGGCGACCGGCGGTTACGGCCGCGCCTGGTTCTCATGCACCTCCGCCCACACTTGCACGGGCGACGGCGGGGGCATGGCGCTGCGCGCCGGCTTGCCCTTGCAGGACATGGAGTTCGTGCAGTTCCACCCCACGGGCATCTACGGCGCCGGCTGCTTGATCACGGAAGGCTCGCGCGGCGAGGGCGGATATTTGACGAACGCGGCCGGAGACCGATTCATGGAGCGCTACGCGCCGAATGCCAAGGATTTGGCCTCCCGCGACGTCGTCAGCCGCGCGATGACGGTGGAGATCCGCGAGGGCCGCGGCGTCGGTGCGCTCAAGGACCATATCGATCTGCATCTGGAGCACCTGGGTCCCGCGGTCATCAAGGAACGGTTGCCCGGCATCGCCGAGACTGCGCGAATATTCGCCGGCGTCGACGTCAATAAGGACCCGATACCCGTATTGCCCACGGTGCACTACAACATGGGCGGGATCCCGTGCAATGTGCAGGGTGAGGCGATTACCAGCGTGAACGGCAGCGAAGCGGTCGTTCCGGGACTGATGGCCGTGGGCGAGGCGGCCTGCGTATCGGTGCACGGGGCGAACCGCTTGGGATCCAACTCGCTGCTCGACCTGGTCGTCTTCGGCCGCGAAGCGGCGCGGCATTGCGCGCGGTTGGTGAAGCGGGACACGGCGCACCGCGCATTCAAAGCCGACGCCGGCGACAGCGCGCTCGCGCGTTTGGACCGGTTGCGTCATGCCAAGGGCTCGCGGCGCACGGCCGACATTCGGCTGGAGATGCAGCGGGTCATGCAAAGCGACGCCGCGGTATTTCGTACCGGCGAATCCTTGAGCGACGGCAGGCGCAAGCTCGCGGAAGTGTTCGCCTCCTTTGCCGACGTCCAAGTCACCGACCGGTCGCTGGTCTGGAACACCGATCTCATCGAAACGCTGGAACTCGACAATTTATTGGGCCAGGCGGTCGCCACCATGCATTCGGCCGAGAATCGCACCGAGAGCCGCGGGGCGCAGGCGCGCGAGGATTTCCCCAACCGCGACGACCACAACTGGATGAAGCACACGCTGTGCTGGGTGGACGCCGCAGGCGCCACCCGGTTCGACTATCGGCCGGTGCATCTGAACACCTTGACCGGCGACGTCGAATCGGTCGCCCCCAAGGCACGGACCTATTGAGGAGCTTTTGATGGCTGAATTCTCGCTTCCCGCCAATTCCAAGGTTCGCAAGGACGGCCGCCTGTTCAAGGCACCGGCGGGCGCCAAGAACGTCCGTGTTTTCAAGATCTACCGTTTCGACCCTGACTCGGGGGAGAACCCGCGGCTCGACAGCTACGAAGTCGATATGGACGCTTGCGGTCCGATGGTGCTGGACGCACTGATCAAGATCAAGAACGAGATCGATTCCACCTTGAGCTTCCGGCGCTCATGCCGCGAAGGGATATGCGGCTCCTGCGCCATGAATATCGACGGCAAGAACGGCCTGGCGTGCGTCAGCGCGTGCGCCGACGTCAAGAACGACATCAAGATCTACCCATTGCCGCACATGCCGGTGATCAAGGATCTGGTGCCCGACATGACCAACTTCTATGCTCAGTACGCCTCGATCAAGCCCTGGCTGCAGACCCGTACGCCGCCGCCGCCCGACGGCGAGCGCCTGCAGTCCAAGGAGGATCAGGAAAAGGTCGACCGGCCCTCGGCGTGCATTCTGTGCGCCTGCTGTTCCACCAGCTGTCCCAGCTATTGGTGGAACAGCGATCGGTACTTGGGGCCCGCGGCGCTGCTGGCGGCCTACCGCTGGATAGTCGACAGCCGGGATGAGGCGGCCGGGGATCGCCTCGATTATCTCGAGGATCCGTTTCGGCTGTATCGCTGCCATACCATCATGAATTGTACGGAGGCGTGCCCGAAGGATCTCAACCCCGCCAAGGCCATCGGCGAAATCAAGCAAATGATGGCTCATCGACGCCATTGATGCCGCAGGAACGCCATTGATGCCGCAGGCAGGAGCGCCCTTGACGCCGCAGGACCCCTTGACGGCACCGGAACTCGGGAAACTGCGCTGGCGTTGCCGCCGGGGCATGAAGGAACTCGACGTGTTACTGGAGCGTTACGTGGACGAGCGGTTCTGCAACGCGTCCGGCCCGGAACGGGACGCCTTCAGGCGGCTATTGGACACCCAAGACACGGATCTCTATGCCTATTGTCTGGGGTCGGAACGGCCGCCGCGCGAGTTCGCGACCCTGATCGAGCGGATCACGGCAAACCGGTAGCACGGTGCCGCCGCTGTTAGAATCCTCTCCTGTGCGCAAAGTCACGTTTAATCCCGGTACGGCTCGGGAATTGTCGAACTTTTTCTCCGCCGGTCGGTCTATCGCGACAGGCTGGGTTGTGAGCTCGCCGGTTTGGGATCACTCATGAGTGTTGAAGACAGTGACCTCAAACTGGTCGAGAGAGTCCAGCGCGGCGAGCGCGCGGCGTTCGATTTGTTGGTTCTGCGATACCAGCACAAGGTGCTGAAGCTGATCATGCGTTACGTGCACGATGCAACCGAGGCTGAAGACATCGCACAAGAGGCTTTCGTCAAGGCCTTCCGTGCATTGCAGTCGTTTCGCGGCGATAGTGCGTTCTATACTTGGCTGTATCGGATCGCGATCAATACCGCCAAGAACGCCCTGGTTGCCACCAAACGCCGCCCCATGGATTACGATCTCGATCTTCAGGATCCGGAACAATACGATCTGCATGCCCGGCTCGCCGAGTCCGAGACTCCCGAAGGCTTGCTGCTCACCGACGAGATTCGCGACACCGTGAACCGCGCCATCGAAAATTTGCCGGAGGACTTGCGAACCGCGATCGTCCTTCGCGAGTTGGAAGGATTGAGTTACGAGGACATCGCGCAAACCATGGACTGCCCGGTCGGTACCGTGCGTTCGCGAATCTTTCGCGCGCGAGAGGCGATTGACAAGAAGTTACGACCCATATTCGACGGCGGCCTTGGTCGTCCTGAGGACACATGAGCGAACAAATTCGTGAACAGGTCTCGGCATTTCTCGACGGCGAACTGCCCAACTCGGAAACCGAACTGCTGTTGAAGCGGCTGACCCGGGACGGGGAGCTGCGCGAGAGCTTCGGCCGCTACGCCCTGATCGGCGAGGCGATCCGCGGCACGGAGCGCGGCCTTTTGACCAAGGGGTTCTCCGGACGGGTCAATCTCGCCATTGACGGCGAACTGATTCCGGCCAATGAGCACATCCCGCAAGCTCGCGGCCCGCGGTGGTGGCGGCCGTTCGCGGGAGCCGCGGTGGCGGCGGGTGTGGCAGCCGTCGCGGTGGTCGCCTTGCAGCAGCGGGCGGTTGCGCCTACGTTGCGGTCGGGCGCGCCGCTCACGGCGCAGGTCGCGACCCCTGCCCAAAGCACCCCGGTCGCAACCACCGGTGCCGTGCCGGCCCCCCGGGAGGCCATCTCCTATACCGTGCCGGCGACGTCGCCCGCGGCGCCCGCAGCCACTGCGCCCGCGCGGCTGACCAATTACGTGTTCGCGCACAGCCGATATTCGTCCGGCCTCGATCTGCGCGGCGTCATGGCGGACTTGCTGATCGAGGCCGATGAACAACAGCCTGCGGTCAGTGAAGCGGCGGCGCACGTTGCTCCATGACTTGGACCGTGCGCAATCGAGCCAACTGGCTGATTCCCTGTGCGGTGGTCGGCGCGCTGTTGGCCGCGCTGCCGCAGCCTTCCCGAGGCGCGGACGACCCGCGCGATTGGCTGCAGAAAATGAATCAGGCCCTGGCCACGCGCAATTACGACGGCACGTTCTTTCATTTGAGCGAGGGCCGCGTCGAGACCATGCGCATCGTGCATCGGGTGCGGGCGGGGCGCGTGACCGAGCGGTTGCAATCCCTGGACGGCTCCGGCCGGGAGTTCGTGCGCAATAACGATGAATTGACCTGTTATTTGCCGGACCAGCATACGGTGCTGGTCCAACCGCGGCCGGAACACGGCCCATTCTTGGGATCGCTGCCGCAATTCGGCGCGGACGCGAACGAGTTCTACCGAATCGAGTCGTTGCCGGCTGCGCACATCCTGGGGCGCACGGCGCGAGTCATTGCCGTGAACCCCAAGGATCAGTTTCGGTTCGGTTATCGTCTGTGGCTCGATGAAAAAACCGCGATGCCGCTCAAGACCCAGCTCTGCGATTCACGCGGCCAGGTGATCGAACAGATATTCTTCGCGCGTCTCGACATGCCGGAGAGCATTCCGGACAGCGATCTCGCGCCGGCGGTGCGCACCGAGGGCATGCGATGGGTGCGCCAGGGACCCTCGCACGACGCCGCGTCGCCGGCGTTGTCGGCGTACCGTGCCAGCGAACTACCGCCGGGATTTCACCTGACGGTGGCGGGCGCCCAGATGATCGGCGGGGCGACCGTCCCGGCGAGTCATCTCGTGTACTCGGATGGCCTCGCGACCGTATCGGTATTCATCGAGGCGCCGCAGACCGAAGCGCAGCGCGCAGGCACAGGCGGGGGTGCCACCGGCGGGGGCACCGGAAGTGCCGACACCGCGCCGAGCGCGCCCGCTGAACCGCCGATGCAAGGGCTTGCACGGGTGGGCTCGGGATTCGCCTTTTCCACCGTCGTGCAGGGCCACCAGGTTACTGCGGTCGGTGAAGTGCCCGCGCAGACCGTGGAGTTCATCGCTCACGCAGTCAAATCCTCCGGCGCCGCCGAACTCCCTCGCCATTGATCATTGCGCGTGAGCTCGCCGCGCTTCGTTCTGTATTCACGCCCGGGGTGCGGGCTGTGCGAGGAGATGCAGAGCGAGCTCGCCGCGTTGCCGGAAGTTCGCCCCTTCGAGGTCGAGGTGCTCGATGTCGATGCCGACCCGGCGGCGGCGACCCGCTACGGCCACAAGATCCCCGTGCTGCTTTTCGCCGGAGAA
>DASYFQ010000256.1:0-8341 GCA_036498345.1 Steroidobacteraceae bacterium | reverse complement strand
CCGGTAACGAGAGCCGTCTTGCCTTTGAGTTTGAGATCCATGTTGTCCTTATCGAGTTTAGTTGAGTTGCTTGGTGAACAGGTCGCGGTAGGCTTGGCGAAGGTCATTTTTCAAAACCTTGCTCATGCGGTTGCGCGGTATGTGGGCGACGGAAATGAGTCGCTTCGGGACTTTGTAGGCTGCCAATGTTTGTCGCAGCCTGCGCAGCATGGCCGGCTCCACGTCGGCCAACACGCCCTCCCAAACGACGGCCGCGACTACGGCTTCGCCGAAATCGGGATGAGGGACGCCGAAGACGGCCGATTCTGCGCCCGGAAGCAGGGCATCCAGCGCATCTTCGACTTCTTTCGGATAGACATTCAGGCCGCCCGTAATAATCAGATCCCTGCAGCGGCCCAACAGTTTGACGCACCCCGTCTCGTCAATTTCCGCAATATCCCCCGTCACGAACCAGCCGTCGCCCGTCAATGCGTCCGTATCCGGCTGCCGCCAGTAGCCTGCAAAGACGTTGGGACCGCGTGTCTCCAAGGATCCGATGGCACTACGGGAAAAGCGCTGTCCGTCGGTTTGCAGGACACGGACATCGACGCCGGGAAGAGGCCAGCCCACCCATCCGGTCCGATCCGTCACTCCGGCAGGTATCGCAGTAACGATCGCCGTCTCCGTCGCTCCATACCGTTCGATGATCCGTAGCCCCGAGAGCGCAAAGAATTGCTCGGAGACTTCATGCGGGCAGGGGGCGGAGCCGCTGATCGCCAGGCGTAATGTCCGGCAACGGCCGGCGAGCTGCTCTTCTTTGCATAACCGAGCGTAGTGCGTGGGGACACCCATGACGACGGTCGACCCGGGTAACGCTGCCAGAACGTCCGCCGCCTCGAACTTGGGCAAAAACACAATGGAACCGCCGGCCACAAGAAGGCTGTTCACCGCCGTCAGCAATCCATGCGCGTGATAAAGCGGCAACGCGTGCAGCAATCGATCGGCTTTCGATAGCCGCCAGATTTTCGCGAGCTCGAGAGCGCTATGCACCAAATTGCCGTGAGTAATGCAGGCACCCTTGGGCCTTCCGGTCGTGCCGGAGGTGTAAAGGATGGCCGCAGTGTCTCCGGGCATGACGTCCCGCAGCGGCAAGAGAGGCTCAGCTTGCGCAGCCAATGCGCCAAGATGTCCGAGCAAACCGGGATCGAGCGGAACGATCCGCGTCTGGAGCAAGCGAGCAAAGCGGTCCGAATCCGCGGAATGGCAAACGAATAGTTTAGGGCTCGCATCGTCGACCAGGTGCGAAATCTCCGTGTCCGTGTAAGCGGTGTTCAGCGGATGAAGGATCGCGCCAAGCTGTAAACACGCATGAGCGAGAATGAGAACTTCCTCGCTCTTCTCGAGTTTGAACGAAACACGGTCGTCCTTTTCTATACCCAGAGATCGCAACGCCTGCGCCATTTGGCCGATGCGATGCCGCATCGATCCGACCGTCCGGGCGGTGCCCCCTAAGAATTCGAATGCCTTTTCATCGGGATCGCGGCCGGTGTAAAGATGGTGAAGCAGGTTGCTGCTCATGATCAGCGCCCCTCGAAACGGGGTTGACGCTTTTCCGCGAATGCCGCGCGCCCTTCGCGATAATCCGCGCTGGCATCGGCCGCCGCCGTGAGCGCCGCGGCGTGTTTCCGCGCCGCCGGGTCACCGAGCGTTTCGGCTCGCAGAGCCGCTTTCGCGGCGCGAAGCGTGAGCGGCGCATTCGCGGCAATCGCGGAGGCGAGTGCGTCTGCCTCTGCCGCCACCAGCTTCTCGTCGACGAGGAATTGGATGCCGCCTGTCGCGTGAATGCGATCGGCCCTCACCGGCTGAGCCGTCAGCAGCATTTGCGTGGCGAGGGCCGCGCCAAACACGCGATGGAGGCGCGCGACGCCGCGCACGTCATAACCCAACCCCAGTTTCGCGGCCGGTACGCAAAGCTTTACGTCGGGAGCTGCCAGCCGCAAGTCGCAGCTTGCCGCCAACGACAAGCCGGCACCGAAGCAAATGCCCTCGATGACGGCGATCGTCGGTTGCGGAACTCGTTCGAGCGCCACGCATGTCCGTTCGACCAGATCGTCATACTGCTTCGTGTCGCCGGTTTGGCCGCGGGACGCATCGAACTCCGAGATGTCAGCGCCGGACGAGAAGACGCCGTCCGCTCCTCTGAGCAGTACGCAACGTGCGCTCGAGCGCTCCATGTCGGCTGCGAACACCTCGAGCGCCCGCCACATATGAGAGGAAATCGCGTTGCGGCGGCCGACGTTCGCCAAGCGAACCTCGACGACGCCTTGCGCCGATATACCGGATACGGTGACCGAACCCGTCATCGGACGCCGACCGTCTCGAGCCGGTGAGACATCCACGTGCCCGTTTCAGCGCAGGAGAAAAGCTCGCTGAGCGCCGCATTGACGGCGGCGGGTTCTTCACTGGTGATCGTATGGCCTGCCCTTGGCAGCATCAGGAGTCCGGCCGTCGGGACCGTCCTTTTGAGAAATAGACTGCCCTCGATGCAGGGGAAATCCTCGTCGCCGACCATCACCAGGAGGGGCGGAGCAAATGAGCGCAGAGCTTGTTCGAGTTCCCAGAGGGTAGGCCGTTTCAACTGAAGATTTCGCATCGTCAATGCCGAGCCGTTGCCGGAATGCTCGGCCAGCATCCGCTCGAATTCGGCGAAGCCTCTGGGATCCTTCGCCTCGAACGTGCGCCTCATCGGTGCGCGGGCGTAAGCGGCCGCCGCTTCGCGCATCGGCTGCCTCTCGAACATCTGCGCGATGTCCTCGCATACTTGGATGGACGCATCGCGCTCAGCGGGATTCGAGCCCCAACCGCATCCGAGGGCCGCGATCGAGAGACACCGATCGGAATGATGCAGTCCAACGTGCAGAGCCGTATACGCGCCCATGGAATGCCCGACGATATGCGCCTTGGAAAGCCCGAGGGCGTCCAGCACGGCCAGGACGTCGCTTCGCGCCAGATCTTGGCTGTAGGCGGCGGGATCCTCCGGGACCTGCGAA
Organism: Steroidobacteraceae bacterium; assembly: GCA_036498345.1. Taxonomy (GTDB): domain Bacteria; phylum Pseudomonadota; class Gammaproteobacteria; order Steroidobacterales; family Steroidobacteraceae; genus Bog-1198. The sequence continues at coordinate 5,312 of DASYFQ010000256.1, read as the reverse complement.
GGGACGTAGCCTCGGGCCGCGAACGTTATGCATCTATGAGAGCGCGAAAAAAAACGCATTTGCGGCTCCCATGAACGATGGTCGCCCGCGAATTCATGGACGAAAATGACTGCGTTGCCCGCGCCGACCTGCTCGACGTGCAATCTCACTCCGTCGGGGGTGAAGATGTCCATATTTCTCGCTCTGCAAATTGAGCGTACGCTAATTTATAAATCACTTGTACGCAAGTTAATTATGGAGCTGGTTGTATTTCCAGCCGATGGGCTGGAGAAGCCGCATCACGCGTGCAATTATCGCTTGTGTGCAAGCGGTAATATCGCTAGTGTACAAGTCGACGGCACGCGGGTGCCGGTTTTTTCCGAGAGGTCGATCCGATGAACAAGTGGTGCCCGGCCGTATCCTTGTCTTTTGCTCTGTCCGCGTTCGCCGGGGGAGCGGCGGCGCAGGAAACACAGGGAATAAGCGCCACGGAGGTCAAGATCGGAGCGTTCGGACCCTTCGGCGGGCCGGCCTATCGCTTCGGCAAGATCGCGATGAACGGCATCGACGTGGTATTCGACCGTGTGAACGCGGAGGGCGGGGTGAACGGTCGGAAACTCGTCCTCATTCGGGAGGACGACGACTGCCGGGCCGAGGGAGCGATCTCGGCCGTAAAGAAGCTCGTCGCCGACGCGAAGGTCTTTGGGCTTCTCGGCGGCGCTTGTTCCAACTCGACGCTGGCTGCGCGGGCGGCGATCGAGAAAAGCGGCGCGCCCTTCATATTGAACTCCGCAACGGCCGATTCGATTACAGATCCGGTGGTGAAGAACATATACACGTCCCAGGTAACGGCTTCGGTCGAGAGCCAGGCGCAGCTGGACTATGCGATCAAGAAGGGCGCGAAAAGAATAGCGGTGGTAGCCATGCATGATTCCTGGGGAGCCGCCCGCTATGAGCCACTCATCAAATATGCCGGAAAAAAAGGCGTAAAACTCGCCGCCGATCTCGAACTTCAGGCGGACGCGTCGGATGCGACACCGCAGGCGTTGCACCTCAAGAGCGCGGATGCGGATGCCGTCATTCTGATTCTGTATCCAAAGCCCGCGGCGGTCATGATCCGCGATTCGTTCAAGCTGGGCGTAGATCCCGTGTGGATCGGGCAGACGACGATCAACGATCTGCGTGCCTTCAGCGCCGAGGTCGGGATTCCGGGCGCCCTGGGAAAATTCGTCACCATCACCTCGACAAAATTCGACGGCAACGATCCGACGGTTGCGCCGTGGAACGCCCGATTGAAGGCCCGCTTCCCCGGCGACGAAGTGTCACCCTTCAACATGTACGGCGTGGGCAGCGCACAGGTGTTCGTGGAAGCATTGCGCCGCGCGGGCCGCGACCTCACGCGGGACAAGTTCTTGGCGGCCTTGGGCTCGCTCAAGGACTTCCGCTCGGATGCCTACTTCGGTCCGATTACCTGCAACGACCCGGTAAGCCATCAGTGTAACCGGACGCCCGGCTGGTTCGCTTTGAGAGACGGCAACGTTGTTGCGGTCCAGTAGCGGCCCTCCGGGTGGGTCGGGCTAAAAGGCAATCGACATGATGATTTTTGGTTACCTCGTGGCGACCGGCGTGACGACCGGGGCTCTGTATGCACTGATAGCCCTGGGGATCGTACTCGTGTTTCGCGCGACCAATATCGTCAATTTCAGCTACGGCGAAATGTTCATGCTGGGCGGCTTCATGGCATGGACGGCACACGTCACGTTCGGACTTCCGTATCCGGCGGCTTTCATCGTCGCCGCACTGGGTTCCTTCTTCTTGGGTCTCATCGTCTACCACATTGCGTTTCGTCCGCTGGTCGGGCTCGGCAATCTCAACGCGGTCCTGTTGGCGATGATCGCCATCTCCTTCATCCTCAAAGGCGCGGCCCGAGACCTATGGGGCGGCAAGGGGGATTACCTGACTTTCCCGCCGCTGGTGTCGCCAAGGCCCCTCAGCGTCTTTGGAATCATGATCATGTCTCAGCAGTTGATCGTGCTCGCGGCGGCAATCGCCGTCATGGGCGCACTCTGGCTGCTCTTGCGCTACACCCGGGCCGGGAAATTCATGCAAGCGACGGCGGACAACGGCAAGGCGGCCCGCCTGATCGGTCTGCGCGTCGATCGCGTTCACATGTATACGTTCGGCGTAAGCGGGGCGATCGCCGGCTCCGCGGCGACCTTGATGGCGCCCTTGACCCTGCTGTATCCCGATATCGGATTCGGGCTCTTCATCAAAGGGTTTGCAGCCGCGGTCCTCGGGGGCCTGACGAGCATTCCCGGCGCGATCGTCGGCGGATTCCTGCTCGGTATCATCGAACAATTGGCCGCAAACTACATTGCCAGTGGTCTGCAGGAAATTGCGGCATTCATCGTCATGTTCGCCGTGTTGACGTTCATTCCCCAGGGATTATTCGGCGCGACTCCCCGGAGGCGCGTCTGATGCGGCGCGGACCGACGACGCCAAAAGCGGCGGCCGTCGCATTGTTCGCCGTTCTGTTTGCGGTACCGCTCGTCGGGGCGAATCAGTACTACGTTTACACCTGCAACATCGTTCTGATCTACATCATCCTGACGGTAGGCCTCAATCTGGTCATGGGCTTTGCCGGACAGCTCGTCTTGGCCAATGCCGCGATCTTCGGCATCGGCGCCTATGGCGTCGGATTGCTTCAAAAGCACTTCATGATGCCTTTTTGGCTCGGTTTGCCCGCGGGCGCACTGATCGCTTCAGCCATCGGACTGGTGCTCGTCCTGCCGGCGCTCAGATTGTCAGGAATATACCTGGCGCTCGCCACGCTCGCCTTTGCCCAGTGCGCGCTCTGGTTGATGGGACATTGGACGGCGGTGACGTTTGGAGCCGGCGGTTTCACGATTCCACCGGTGAGCTTCGCGCCTTTGCCCATCGGTTCCGACACGGGAATGTATTACCTGAGCTGGGCAAGCTGCGTGCTGTTGCTCTGGGCCGCGCGCAATATCGTTCGCTCGCGCATCGGCCGGTCTTTCGTCGCGATTCGGGATCACGAGATCAGCGCGCAGGCGCTCGGTATCGATCTGCTGCGTTTCAAAGCGATCGCCTTTGCGCTCTCCAGCTTTTATGCGGGGATGGCCGGGGCACTCTTCGCCGGTACATTGCAGTTCGTCGGCCCGGAGAGCTTCGATCTGCGCCAAATGATCCTGCAGCTGGTGGCAGTCGTCCTCGGTGGAATTGCGTCGCTCCCCGGCTCCGTCATCGGCGGTGCGATGATCGTCGTCATTCTAGAACTGACCAAGGCGCTCAAGGTTTCGGTTGAGATGGTCTTCGGAGCCCTTCTGCTGGGCTTCGTCCTGGTTTCGCCCGGCGGGATCGTCGACGTACTGCGCAAGCGGCTCCCCTCCTGGGGCGAGAAGCTGCATGGCGAGAGCGCAAGGTCGGCTCCGAAGTCCGGAAGCGACGCGGCGGAGGGACCGCCGTGAGCGCAGCGCTGGAACTTCGCGATGTCAGTTTGTCATTCGGGGGCGTCCAGGCGCTGACCGATGTCTCGATCGCCTTTCCCCGCGGCAAGATCATCGGAATCATCGGCCCGAACGGGGCAGGCAAGACCAGCCTGCTGAATGTATCGAGCGGAGTATCGATGCCGGATCGCGGGGAAATCGTTCTGGACGAGACCGTCGTGACGCGGGCAAAGCCGCACAAGATCGCACAGCTCGGCCTGCGCCGTACGTTCCAGGCCTCTCAGTTGTTCCCCAGCATGACCGTGCTGGAGAACATGATGACGGGCCTGCACCTGCACGCACGCGCGGGGCTCTTTGCATGCGCCTTCCGAACGCCTCGAATGCGCAGGGAAGAGCAGGATATGCGTGATCGTGCCCGGGACGCGCTCGAGTTGGTGGGCTTCGAACATTTCGCGGATCGCCGCGGCGATGCGCTCTCTTTCGGCCAACAGCGGATCGTCGAAATCGCGCGTACGCTCATCGGTGACCCCAAGGTCGTGCTTCTCGACGAACCGGCGGCCGGGCTTTCCATGGGCCGCGTCGAAGAACTCGATGCGTTGTTGCGCCGTATCCGAGACGAGCGAGGCGTGACGATCATCATGATCGAACATGTCATCGGCTTGGTCATGGGCGTCTCCGACCATATCGTGGTCATGAACTCCGGAAGGAAGATCGCGGAGGGGACGGCCGATGAGGTGCGCGAGAATCGCGAGGTGGTCACGGCCTATCTGGGGGCGCAAAGCGCACATTGATGTTGGCCGTCGAACACCTCAATGTTTTCTACGGCCTCACGGAGGTTTTGCGTGACGTCTCCTTCACCGTGCCTGAGGGCGAGATCTTTGCTCTCCTCGGAGGAAATGGATCGGGAAAGACCACCCTCATCAATTCTCTTTCCGGAATGCTGAAGCCGCGCAAGGGATCGATCAAACTGGCCGGCGAGGAACTCATCGATCGCAGGAGCGATCAGATGGTTCGTGCCGGCATGATCCAGGTTCCGCAAGGGCGCGAAGTGTTTGCGTCCATGACGGTGAAGGAAAACCTCGAGATGGGTGCCGCAACACGCCGTGGAAAGGCAGAGATTCAGTCGGACATGAAAGACCTCTTTGCGCTATTTCCTCGTCTTCTCGAAAAGAAAGACCGCATGGCCGGCGCCCTTTCGGGAGGCGAGCAGCAGCAAGTTGCCATCGCGCGAGCTCTGATGGGGCGTCCGAGAGTTCTGTTGATGGATGAGCCGTCTGTCGGACTGTCTCCCATGGTCGTCGACGGCATGATCGAGACGATCAAGCTTCTCAATCGCGAACGCAGACTGACGATTCTCATCGTCGAACAGAATGTAGGCGTGGCCGCTGCGGTCGCAAGCTGGGCATATGTTCTCAAGGACGGCGAAATAGCCTTTTCGGAGTCGGCTCCGAAATTGATCGGAAATCCGCAAGTTCTCTCTTCCTATCTCGGTCGTTGACACGAAAATCCAAGGTCAGATCCATTCGGGCATGGCGCAGGCCAGGGCAGCGCCCTGCGCTCAGGATGTCGGCAAAGCGGCTGAATAAATAACTTGTGTGCAAGCGATAAAATGGCTAGTGTGCAAGTAGATAGTGCAAGATTATTTTTGAGGGGAATGGCGCGACGGAGACGGGATGATGGATCGGCTGCCGCCGAACATCGCTATGGGAGGTACAGTTGAGACAGTCAATAAACGTGTTGCATGTACTGATGACCGGCATGATGGGGGCGCTTTTCAGCTCGGCCGCGCTCGCCGATAACGCCGACCCGCCCGCCGCCGGCGCGGACAAGTATGATCTGCAGGAGATCGTCGTCACCGCGGAGAAG
>DASYFQ010000255.1:0-10405 GCA_036498345.1 Steroidobacteraceae bacterium | reverse complement strand
TCTCCACCAGAATATTGCACTTGCAGCGCAGGCCGGTCCTCACCAGGCGGTGATGCACGGCGCCGGTGGCGAGCAGCGCGTGCACGGGCACCTTGCCCTTGACGAGGTATCGATCGGACAGGAGCAGCACCACCTTGCCGTGGCGCACCGCGGCTTCCGCCCGGTCGCATATTCTCGACAAAGCGGTCTTGAGATCCAACTGCTCGTCGTATTGCAGGTCGATGAATTCGTTCGGCACCCCGGAATCCGCCAGCGCCACGATCTGGCGCAATTTGCGCTGCGAGAGGACGGGCGACGAAAGGACGATCTGTTCGGCATGCTGCTGCGCCGGGACGAAGATGTTGCACTCGGGGCCGATCTGAGTCTGCAGCGACATCACGATGCTTTCGCGCAGGCTATCGATCGGCGGATTCGTGACTTGCGCGAATTGCTGCCTGAAATAATCGTAGAGAGAGCGTACTTTCTTCGACAGCACCGGCATCGGTGTGTCGTCGCCCATGGAGCCGACCGCTTCGCTCTCGTCCTGCGCGAGGACGCGGATGATCTCATCGCGTTCCTCGGCGGACACGTTGTACATCTTCTGGAACACGGCCAGGGTGTCGCGATCGAAAGGTTCCGCCGCCAGCCGCGGATCGATGAGATCGGTCTGCAGATACCGCACGCCCTTCTTGAGCCACGCCTTGTACGGATGGCGGCTCTTCAAGAGATCGTCGACTCGCTTGGTGTCCATGAGCTCGGCCGTCTGCAAATCGAGCGCCAGCATCTCGCCCGGCCCCAACTTGCCCTTCTTCACCACATCCTCCGGGGCGTAATCCCAGACCCCAGCCTCCGAAGCGATGGTGATGTGCCGATTCTTGGTGATGACCCAACGGGCGGGGCGCAGTCCGTTGCGGTCCAAGGTGCAGCAGGCGTACCGGCCGTCGGTGAGCACGATGCCCGCCGGGCCGTCCCAGGGCTCCATGTGCGTGGCGTAGTACTCGTAGAACGCCTTGAGATCCGGGTCGATCATGTCCACCGACTGCCACGCCGGCGGCACCAGCAAGCGCATCGCGTGCATGGGATCGAGACCCCCGACGAGCAGCAGTTCGAGCATGTTGTCGAGCGACTGGGAATCGGACCCGGTCAATGACACCACCGGCAGGATGTCGCCGAGATCGGGCAGTACCGGCGATCGGAACAAAGGACCCCGTGCCACCGCCCAACTCCGGTTGCCTTGCACCGTGTTGATCTCGCCGTTGTGGGCCAGGTAGCGATAGGGATGGGCGAGGCGCCATTGCGGCATGGTGTTGGTGGAGAAGCGCTGGTGGAAGACCACCACCGACGCTTCCATCCGCGGATCCTTGAGGTCCGGATAGAACTGCGCCAGGAACTGCGGCATCACCATGCCCTTGTAGACGATGGTGCTCGCCGACAGGGACGGGATATAGAACACCGGGTCGCTCGCTTCGAGCCGCTTTTCGGTGCGCCGGCGCGCCATGTACAGCTTGCGGTTGAAGGTGGCCTCATCCAGGTCACCGCCCGCATTGACGAAGACCTGCTCGATGGTGGGCAAAGTCTTGAGCGCCTCCGAACCGCACGCTTCGCGGTCCACCGGCAAGCTCCTGAAGCCGGCGACCTGCAACTTCTCGAGCTGCAGTTGCTCGGTGAGGATTCTGCGCGCATAAGCCGCCAAGTCCGCATCCCGATTCAGGAACACCAAGCCGGCGGCGAACAGCGGCGCCAGCGTGAGCCCCGATTCCGCGGCCGCGGCCCGCAGAAAGGCGGTCGGCTGCTTGATCAGCAGGCCGCACCCATCCCCGGTCTTGCCGTCCGCGGCAATCGCTCCGCGATGGGTGAGACGGTTGAGCGAGCTGATGGCAGTCTGCAATACCCAATGACTGGCCTGATCGTCGAGACTCGCGATCAAACCGAAGCCGCAAGAATCCTTTTCATAGGCCGAGCGGTAAAGACCCCAATCGCCAATACGCGGATCCCGGCCGTCGAGGCCGGTCTCAAGTGCCGCAATGTCCCGCTTCGTCATATCTTGCGCCCATGCTAAAGCCTGCCCTGCGGCGGAGCCGCAGAGCCTTTCCAAAACAACCACTTAAACCGGTTCAAGGCACTCACAAACGTGAGCGCCATTGGGGCAAACGCCGCTAAGCGCGCCTGTGTATGCGACTCATCATACCTACGTGGTAAACACCGTCAATCGCGGCGTCCGCCGCGCCGGCGGATCCGGAGCGCTTGTGCGGCGCGCGGGCCTTGGGTGTCCGGCTCGCCGCGCTCAGCCGGCGATATACCGTTCCAGCTGCTCGATGTGCTCGCTCTGCTCCTGGATGACGGCTTTGACCAGATCGCCGATCGACAGGATTCCCAGCACGCGCCCGCTTTTCACCACCGGCAAGTGCCGAAATCGCCCCGCGGTCATGAGTTCCATGCAGCGGTGCACCGTATCCTCCGGCGCCACGCTGACAGCCGGCGAAGACATGATGTCGCTCACCGGCGTGTCGTGCGAGGAGCGGTTTTTCAGGATCACCTTACGGGCGTAATCGCGTTCGGAGATGATGCCTACCAGCGACCCCTGATTCATGACCAGGAGCGCGCCCACATGCCGAGTCGCCATGATCTCGATGGCGTGCAGCACGGAATCCTGAGGTGTGACGGAGAAAATCTCGCTGCCCTTGACCCTAAGCAATTGACTCACGGTTTGCATAGATCCCCCTCGCGCTGCGGCCGGCGCGCCGCAGCGGCTGCTCATCTGACTATACTCCCGCCCAATCGAAGGACAAGTAGTACAAATGCCCATGAACGAACCGGATCTGAAACCTCCCGTCGCTGCGATGCGGCCTCACACTGTTGCTTCGCCGCATGGCGACCGAACGGACCCCTATTACTGGCTGCGGGACGACGACCGTACGAATCCGGAGGTGTTGGCTTATCTCGCGGCGGAAAATGCCTATCAGGAACGGTGCATGCGCGCGGGCAAGCCGTTCGAGAACGCGCTGTATGAGGAAATCATCTCGCGGCTCAAACAAGACGATTCCAGCGTGCCCTACCGCCTGCACGGTTACTGGTACCACACGCGATTCGAGGCCGGCAAGGAGCACCCGATCTTCGCGCGGCGCAAGGGCTCCCTGGAAGCGCCCGAAGAGATCTTGCTCGACGCCAACGCGCTCGCCGCAGGACATGATTACTACCAGATCGGCGCCCTGGAAGTTTCGCCCGATTCCGCGTGGCTCGCGTTTTGCGAGGACACGGTAGGCAGACGCCAATACACCTTGCGCTTCAAGAATTTGCGCAGCGGCGAGATTCTCGACGCCGCGATTCCCGATGTCGAGTCCGATCTCGCATGGGCCAACGACAATCGAACCCTTCTGTACGTTGCCAAGGATCCCGAGACATTGCTCGGCCTGTACGTCAAAAAGCACGTGCTGGGGCAGGACTCGCGGCACGACGCCTTGGTATTCGAGCAAACGGACAAGAGTTTCTACACCGGCGTATCCAAATCGAAATCCGAGCGCTTCATTTTCATCCACATGGAAAGCACGGTGTCCTCGGAGTGGCGGTACGCGTACGCCGATGATCCGGCGCTCGAGTTCCGCACCTTTCTGGCGCACGAGCGCGACCACGAATACCAGTTGGAACATGTCGGCGACGTCTTCATCATCAGAACCAATTGGCGCGCCAGAAATTTCCGGCTCATGCAGGTGCCGATCGGCCGAGAAAGCAACCGCACCGATTGGCAGGATGTGGTCGCGCATCGCGACGACACCTTCATCGAAGACTTCGACGTGTTCAACGGATTTCTTGCCGTCTCGGTGCGCACCGGCGGCCTCGCCAAAATCTCCATCACGCACTGGGCGCGAGGCGCGGCGCGGGGCGGGGCGGAGTTCTTCATCGCGAGCGACGAGGCTGCCTATGCCACGTCGATATCGGTCAATACCGAGCTCGACACCGACCTCGTACGCTATGCATATTCCTCGCTCACCACGCCGACGACCATTTACGACTACAACGTGCGTACGGGAGAGAAGATTCTGCTGAAACGCGATCCGGTGGTCGGCAACTTCGACCCCGCGAACTATCGGACGGAATTCCTGTTCGCGCCGGCGCGCGACGGCACGCGAATTCCCGTATCGCTGGTATACCGCAAGGGACTCGCGCGGGATGGTTCCGCGCCGCTGCTGCAATACGCCTACGGAGCGTACGGCCTGTCCACCGATCCGAGCTTCTCATCGGCGCGCTTGAGCTTGATTGACCGCGGTTTCATCTATGCGATCGCCCATGTGCGCGGCGGTCAAGAAATGGGCCGCGCCTGGTACGACGATGGCCGCAAGCTGCACAAGAAGAATTCGTTCGCCGATTTCATCGACGTCACTCGCCACCTCGTTGCCGAGCGCTACGCCGCCAAGGACAAGGTGTTTGCGATGGGGGGCAGCGCCGGCGGTTTGTTGACGGGAGCGGTTGCAAATTTGAGTCCCGGAGACTACCGCGGCATCGTCGCGCAGGTTCCTTTCGTGGATGTGGTCACCACCATGCTGGACGACAGCATTCCCCTCACCACCAATGAATACGACGAGTGGGGCAACCCCACGGCGCGCGAAGACTATGAGTACATGCTGTCGTACTCGCCCTACGACAACGTCCGGGCGCAGGACTATCCGGCGATGTTCGTCACCACCGGCCTGTGGGACAGCCAAGTTCAGTATTACGAACCCGCCAAATGGATCGCCAAGCTGCGCGCTCTCAAAACCGACCACAACCCCATGTACCTGCACGTCGACATGGAAGCCGGCCATGGCGGCAAGTCCGGCCGTTTCCAACGTTATCGCGAGATCGCGATGGAATACGCCTTCGTGTTGGACCAAGCGGGCATTCAAAAATAAAAAAAGCGCCGCGAGCGGGGGAAGCTTGATCGCGGCGCCAGGATTGACTCAAGGGAGAGAAACCACGGGTTCTATGCCGCCGATACCTCCGTTACCTCGTAGCCGACCACCGCGGAGGTCGTCGGGTCCACGATCGGAGAACCCTGGCGAAACCAGGTTGCGGCAACTCGCGTAGCAGAGGCCACACGCGCATCGATTCCTTCGAGCGCAAACTGGCCGTCACCGCGGCGTACCAACAAGGTCGCCCGGCGGCTGCCTTGAGGCACTAACAATGCGATGATTTTCGATTTAGAACCCACGCTTGGAGCAAAGCAAGCGGCGTGCCAGAGGACAAATACAATGAATTCAGCTGGTTACGCAAACGGCGCGGTCGCGACGAATGACAAGAATTGTCACTGGTGACGCACATTGCCCGATTCAGCCGTTCGGATCCGCCCTATGGGTGAGTGGGATGGATCAGGACGCAGGCCTGCGATTGTGCCTTCAAGGATTTGCAAATCGCGCGCGCATGTTTCTCCGTGAGCCCCGCGACCTGCAAGCGATACAGGGTCCCCGACGCGCTCTTCTTCGGCGCCACCGTCGGCGAGAGCCCGGCCAGAAGCTTGGCGTAGGCCTTGCTCAAGTGCGCCCACCGCCGGTTGGCGGCATCGGCGCTCGACTTGAATGCCCCGAGCTGAACGCCATAGGACCCGGTGGTTGCCGCGAGTTTCGCGGCCTTGCCCGGAGATCCGGTGTTGGGTGTCGGCGCCGGCGGCGGTGCGGCGGCAGGCGGCTTTGCCGAGGGTGCGGGAGCCGGAGCGGTAGGGCTGCCGGCCGGCGGATTACCGGGAGTATTCGCGGTCTCCCCTCCGGCGGGTGTCGCGTTCGATGGGGCCTGGGCCAATGTGAAGTTCTCCACGCGAATGCGCGCTTCCTCGGTCCATTTGCCTTCCGGATGCTGTTTCAGGAACGCCTGATAGGCCTCTTGGGTATCGGCGTCGCGCGCCCTTTGCCAATCGGCTTCCTCGTATAGATCCTTGACGCGGGCCTGAGCCTGCGCAGTGAATTCACCGCTCGGATATTTCTTGATGAATTGCTCGTAAGAATCGGTGGTGTTCGCGGCTCGGGTTTTTTCCCAGTCGCTTTGCTGCCGGCTGCACCCGGCCATGCCGAGCAGCAGCGCAAACGAGAGACCAATGAGCGCTTTGTTCATGATTGTTTCCATACTACATTGTACTTCGATTCGCGACGTCGCGGCGACGCCAAGCTCGTCACATCACGGCCGGCCCCGGGTAGGATAATAGGTTCCCATGAGCGAGCAAAAGCGGCGGTTCTTCGAAGGCAATTCGGCGACTCCGACATTTATCGGCGCCGAATCCGTGATCGTCGGCAATATCCGCGGCGCCGGCCATTTCGTGGTCTCCGGCGAGGTGCACGGTGACGGTGATTTGCAGGGTGGGCTCAATCTGTCCACCACCGGAAGCTGGTACGGCTTCATCCAGGCGCAACAGGCGATCATCGCCGGCAAGATCACGGGCGGTCTCAGTGTCCGGGACAAACTGGAGATCGGCTACACCGCCGTGATACGCGGCAAGGTCAGCGCGCGCACCATCGCCATCGCCAAGGGCGCCATCGTCGACGGCGAAATCGAGGTCACTTCGGGTGCACCCGTGATGCAATTCGAAGAAAAACGCGACGTGGAATGAGTTTTGCCAGGCGCTGTTCGCGAATGGCGACAGACGCGCAAAATTGGTGTGTTCACCGGTATTCCCGCATCCTAGCGCAATTTCGCGCAAGCAAAGGGCAATGAAACGATACGATGTAGTCATCGTCGGCGGCGGCATTCATGGCGCCGGAGTTCTGCAGGCCGCCGCGGCTGCGGGTCACAGCGCGCTGCTCATCGAACGGCTCGCTCTCGCCAGCGGCACGTCCAGCCGGTCGAGCAAATTGATTCACGGCGGATTGCGCTATCTCGAATCCGGCCAGTTCGCACTGGTGCGTGAGAGTCTGCGTGAGCGCGCCATTCATTTGCGAATCGCCGCGGAACTGGTCGAGCTCAAACCCTTCTTCATTCCCGTCTATCGCGACACGCGGCGGCGGCCATGGCAGCTGAAACTGGGGTTATGGATGTATGCGCTGCTGGGCGGGTTCGATGCGAGTACCCGCTTCGGCAATGTGCCGAAACGCGAATGGTCGTCGCTCGACGGCCTCGAGACCCAGGGGCTCGAGGCCGTCATTCGTTATCACGACGCGCAGACGGATGATGCCTCGTTGACTCGGGCGATCGTGCAGTCGGCGTTGTCGTTGGGCGCGGAGCTCGCCATGCCGGCGAGGTTTTCAGCCGCGACCCTCACCGACGACGGGGTCATCGTGTCCTACGAACAAGGGGGTTCCGCTCTGGAGGCAGGCGCGCGCGTGCTGGTCAACGCGGCGGGTCCGTGGGCTCCTCACGTCGGCGGCGCCATCCACCCGGCCATCCCGATTCCGGACTTGGATCTGGTGCAGGGCACGCACATCGTGCTGCCTTTCGCGGTGACTGCCGGGATCTACTATGTCGAGAGTCCGACGGACGGCCGCGCCGTATTCGTGATGCCATGGCACGGCTCGTCCTTGATCGGCACCACCGAAACGCCGTACCGCGGCGAACCGGACCAGGTGCACCCCCTGCCCGAGGAGGAGGAATACCTGCTCGCCGTCGCGCACCATTATTTCCCGGCCTTCAGGCATTTAGGAAGGGAGCACATCACGCAGCGGTTCGCGGGGCTGCGCGTCCTGCCGGCCGCGACCCAGGCAGCCTTCGACCGATCGCGAGAAACCCTATTCAGCACCGACCGCGAGGCCAAACCGCGGGTGCTCAGTATCTACGGCGGCAAGCTCACCGGCTGGCGCGCGGCCGCCGCCCACGTCTTGGAACGCATCAGCGCGTCCCTGCCGGCACGCCCCAGGCTGGCCGCGACGGATCAATTGATTTTGAGGAGACCTACGACATGATCAAGAATGGCATGGCCGTGCTGACGCTGGCGCTGATCGCGGCCTTCGCACACGCTGATGATTACCTCAGCCCCGTCGACGAACGCGTCCGATTGTCGCTCGGGTTCATGCACGTATCATCGAGCACCAACATCCGCTTGGACAGCAGTGCGGGTGTGCCGGGAACGCAGATCAACGCGGAGCACGTGCTGGGCTTGGACGGCTCCGATTTCGAGCCGAAATTTCAGGCCATGGTGCGGGTCGGCGAGCGTCACCGGCTGCGTTTCGATTATTTCACCCTGGATCGAACCGGTAACGCGACACTGGGTTCGCCCATCGTATTTCGCGACGTGGTCCTGCAAACCAGCGATCCGGTGCAGACCAACTTGAGCATGCGCACCCTCGGCATCAACTATGAATACTCATTCATCCATCGCGAAAAATTCGAGCTCGCCGCGACCATCGGCCTCAACGACACGGATATCTCCGCGCAGGCGCGCGTGTCCACGCAAACCCGGCACGTGGATCAAAAGGAAGATCAGGCAGGGCCCTTGCCGACCATCGGCCTCGATTCGACCTACGTGCTGAGCAAGCGATTTTATCTCGATGCTCGAGCGCAATACTTCAAATTGGCCGTCGACCACCTGGACGGCTCGCTGGGCTTCTATGAATTCGCCGGACTGTACCGGCTCCGCCCCAACATCTCGTTCGCCCTGGGCTACACCATGGCGAAAGCCACCCTGACCTCGCGGCAAACCAAGACTTCCGGGCACTTTGACTTCAACTCCAAGGGCCCGGAGTTCTTCGTCAGAATCGCCTTCTGAACATCAATCCGAGCCGGATTCCGCCGCGAACTCCACGCGATTGTTGGCGGCGGCCACGCGATTCCACTCGCCCGCCGTAAGCGATTCGATGCGTGCCGGATACGGCATGCTCGGATGCGCGCTGCCCTCGTTCTCGATGGCGACGGTGATCGCACCCGCCGTGCGCTGGCGCACGCCGGCGATCAAATTGGCGAAGGCCAGCGATTGCCGCTGCTGTCCCGACAAGGATTCTTCGAACGGATTACCCACCACATCACACTTGCTCGCCAGTACGCTCGCGCCGGCCGGCGCGAATCCGTCCGCCGCGTTGCCGCTGAGACAGAAAAGTCCCGACTGGCTGGTGATTTTCACGACCCCGTGAAATCCCTGCGTCTCGAGTTTCCCCAGCAGCTCGCGCAGTACTTCCAGACGGCCGCGATCGAAAGGAATCTCGCCGTAAGGAACCGTTTCTACCCGCGGCGCAACGGCCGCCGCGCCCGCGCCCGCCGCCGTTCCGGTGCCGGCGGATGCGGCCGCCAACGCCGCGGTGAGATCCTTGACCGAGGCGGAAAGGTCGAGGCGTGCGCGCTGCAATTCCGCGTTGGCCGACGTCAGCCCGGCAATTTCGGCCCGCGATTTCGCCAGGTCGTCGCGCGCCATGACCCAGAGCGCCGCGAACGCCGCCGCTACCAGGCACGCCGCGGCAACTCCGGCAGCCCAAGGCCACGCCGGCCGCGCCGCTCGCACCGGCGGCGGCGGGAACTCCAGAGTCGGAGCGGGCATCGCCTCACGCACATCGGCCACGATGCGCGAGGCGAAACTGTCGAGGCTCGCGACGATGAAGCGGCGCACGTCGACCGCCTGATCCTTCATCGCCGTTTCGAGGCGGCGACCCCAATCGACGGTTGCGCCGGCGGAGGCTGCGGGCGCTCTCTCGATCGGCTTGCCGCCTTCCAGTTCCACCGGCGCCAGCGCGGGGTCGGCCATGTCGCGCCGATCCGGCAACAAATGTAATTCGTACAACACTTTCGATACGTCGACCGGACGCACTTGTTTCGGCAGCACGCCCATGGCGCCGAGCGCGCGCGCTTGACCGACGTACAGTTCGCCCTCTTGCGAGGTGTACATCATGATCGGGATCATGGCCGTCTGCGGATTGCCCTTGATCGCTTGCACCGCCTGCAATCCATCCATGCCGGGCATGAGATGATCCATGAAAATCGCATCCGGCCGATTGCCCTTCAAATATTCAATGGCTTGCTCGGCGGATTCGGCCATATCGACTTCAATGTCGTACTTCTCGAGCATGCGGCTCAAGATGACGCGAGCCGACTTCGAGTCGTCGACTACTAATGCGCGTTTGCGGGCCATATCAATATCGCAGTCCTTTCGATGCCGACGGCGCCGAATGCGGGCAATGTCGCACATCGCTGACGGATTCGCGCAATGTCGCACATCGCTGACGGATTCGCGGCAGCGCATTCGATACCCCGCCGCGAATCCTCGGCCGAGCGCCGCTTGATGTGCGGAACCACTGGGTTCGTCCCGCCGAAACTTTACGGCGCGGGCTCGGCGCTCTGCGATTCTTTGTTCTGCGCAATCCAGGTCAGCGCGGATTCGACGTCGGCGAGTTCGCTGGCGGTGAATCCCTCGATCCTGACGCCGGTCGCCTCCGCCTTTTTCTTGGCGAGTTCGGCGGCCGCAACCGTGTGTACCCACACCAGACCGCGGCGTACTTTGGCCGTGAACTTTTGCTGCTTTTCTTCGTTCATATTTCCTCTCCTTCAA
>DASYFQ010000254.1:0-5725 GCA_036498345.1 Steroidobacteraceae bacterium | reverse complement strand
CGTGTACGCGATCGGCGATGTGACCGGCCGCGCGGCCCTGACGCCCGTGGCGATTGCCGCGGGCCGCCGCTTGAGCGATCGCCTGTTCGGCGGTAAAGCCGATCGCCGCTTGGACTACAACATGATTCCCACTGTGGTGTTTACCCATCCGCCCATCGGCACCGTGGGTGCGAGCGAGGCCGAAGCGCGCGCTCAATACGGAGACGCCGTGAAGGCGTACGTCGCCGACTTCACGCCCATGTACCACGCCCTGACCACGCGAAAATCGCACACCGACATGAAGCTGGTGTGCGTCGGACCGGAACAACGGATCGTCGGCTGTCACATCATCGGCGCCGGCGCCGATGAAATGCTGCAGGGCTTTGCCGTGGCGATTCGCATGGGCGCCACTAAGCGGGACTTCGACGACACCGTGGCGATTCACCCGACCAGTGCGGAAGAAATGGTCACGATGCGCTGATGCGCGGCGCGCGCGCCGAAGTGCCGCTTACCGGGCCGTACGCTATGTGTGCTGCGCGAGGGCTTGCAGCACGGGTTGGGTGTCGGGCCGGATTCCGCGCCAGAGCAAGAACGACTCCGCTGCCTGCTCGACCAGCATGCCCCAACCCTTGGTGGTGCGCGCCGCATGCAGCGATTTCGCCCATAGCGTGAACGGGGTATGACCGCGGCCGTACGCCATGTCGTAACAGATCGTCTCTTCGCCGACGAGGCCGACCGGCATGTCCGGCATTTCACCTTGCAGGCTCGCCGAGGTGGCGTTGACGATGAGGTCATAGGGCGGACCCTCGACGTCGGCGAAGCCGCAGCCTGAGATTTGGCCCAAGTCGGCGAACTCGGCCGCGAGTTTGCGGGCGCGATCGGGTGTCCGGTTGGCAATGACCACCTGGCTCAAGTCGCGCTCGAGCAACGGACCGAGCACGCCGCGCACCGCGCCGCCGGCCCCGAGAATCAGCACTCTTTTGCCGCCGAGATTGATGCCCAGATTGCGCTCGAGATCCGCCGTCAGACCAAGGCCGTCGGTGTTGTCGCCGAGCAGAGAGGTGTCCTTGAAAAACGCAATCGTGTTCACTGCCTGCGCGCGCTCCGCGCGAGGGGTGAGTTCGTTGACGAGTTCTGCCGCCGCCTGCTTATGGGGCAGCGTGACATTCAGGCCGCGCACGCCGCCAGCGAACAAGCGCAGCGCTTCGCGCCGAAAATCATCCGGGGCGATGTCGAATAGCCGATACACCAAGT
Organism: Steroidobacteraceae bacterium; assembly: GCA_036498345.1. Lineage (GTDB taxonomy): Bacteria > Pseudomonadota > Gammaproteobacteria > Steroidobacterales > Steroidobacteraceae > Bog-1198. The sequence continues at coordinate 4,492 of DASYFQ010000254.1, read as the reverse complement.
TCTGCGCGGTCGCCTTCGCAAACATCCCATGAATGAATGGCGACCAACTGTGCGCGACGGGGTGGCCCACGACCCCATATTGATCCGGCGTGTCGGGACCCTGCCACTGGTTCACGCTGCGAGCCACTCCGCCGCGCGCTTCGCGAAGTAGGTCAAAATACCGTCCGCTCCGGCGCGCTTCATCGACATCAGAGACTCCAGCGCCACGGCGCGTTCGTCCACCCAACCGGACCCGGCCGCCGCCATGATCATGGAATACTCGCCGCTGACTTGATACACGAAAGTGGGCATGCCGAAGCGGTCTTTGACGCGCCGCACAATATCGAGATACGGCAGGCCCGGCTTGATCATGACCATGTCGGCACCCTCGCTGATATCGAGAGCCACTTCGCGCAGTGCCTCGTCCGAATTGCCGGGGTCCATTTGATAGGTGTGCTTGTTGCCGGTCCCGAGCTGCCCGGCCGATCCCACGGCCTCGCGGAAGGGACCGTAAAAGCTCGATGCGTATTTTGCCGCATAAGCCAAAATCCGCGTATTGACCAGTCCGGCGGTCTCGAATGCGTTGCGGATCGCCGCGATGCGTCCGTCCATCATGTCCGAGGGCGCAACCACATCGGCGCCGGCATCCGCATGCGAGCGTGCCTGACGTACCAGGGTTTCGACGGTCAAATCGTTCAGCACGTAGCCCGCATCGTCGATGAGGCCATCCTGGCCATGCGTCGTAAAGGGATCGAGGGCGACGTCGGTGATCACCCCGAGGCCGGGAAACTCCCTTTTCACCGCGCGCACGGCGGCCTGCGCGATGCCGTTTGGATTCCAGGACTCGCGCGCATCCAGCGTCTTTTTCTCCTTGGGAGTCACCGGAAACAGGGCAATGGCCGGGACCTTGAGACGCACCAGGGTCTCGCATTCACGCAGGCACTGATCGATGGACAAGCGCTCGATCCCCGGCATGGAGGCCACCGGCTGGCGCTCGCCGTGGCCTTCGACCACGAACATCGGGTAAATCAAGGAATCAACGCTCAAGTGGGTCTCGCGCATCAAACGGCGCGAAAACTCATCGCGCCGCATGCGCCGCATGCGGGTATTTGGAAATGAATTGGCGGTAGTTCCGGTCATCTCAACTGTGACTCCTAACAACAGCTTCAGCGCGGCGAATCCGGCATTCCTGCCCCGGATCGTGATCCCCGGACGTCGGCGCGACCGGCGTAACGCGGTAATATCCCGTGCGAGATATCTCAAGCCGGGTGCTGATTTAACCATGAAGGATCAGATTGGCGGAAATCAGAAGCGCGCCCGCTTCCAGGCGTTGTGCCAATCCCTGCGCCCGGATCTGCTGCGTTTCGCGTTCTGGCTGTCGCGCGACCGCGCCTTGGCGGAGGACGTGGTGCAAGAGACCATGCTGCGTGCCTGGAAGGCGCAGGACTCGCTTCTGGACGAGACCGCGGCCAAACCCTGGTTTTTGACCATCATCCGCCGCGAATACGCACGCAGTTTCGAGCGCAAACGCTTCGTGACCGTGGATGTCGACGAATTGGTCGCGCGGGAAGAGCCGATGCTGGCCGCCGCTGAGGAGCAGAATCTCGCCGAAATGCGCGCTGCCTTGTTCAAATTGCCCGACGAGTACCGCGAACCGCTGGTGCTCCAGGTCCTGATGGGCTATTCCACCGCCGAAATAGCCCGTGAGCTCGATCTCTCGGGGCCCGCGGTGCTGACACGCCTGTTTCGTGCGCGCAAGCAGCTGCGCGCGTTATGCGGTGAGGATACGAGCATGGATCCCCAAGAATGATGGACTGTGCGCACTACCGACGAGCGATGCTGGCCGATCCGCACGATCCGGACCCGTCGTTGCGCGAGCACCGCGAGAGCTGCCACGACTGCACTGTCTTCGGCGAACGGCTGTTGCGTTTCGAGTCGCGCCTCGAGCGCGCCCTCCGCGTGGCCGCGCCCTCCGATGTGGCCCCGCCGTTCGAGGACGCGGCCCCGCAGCCCGACGGGGTCCAGCGGGTCGACGGAGTCCAGCCGGCCGACGGAGTCCAGCCGGCCGATAAAGTGGTGCCGATGCGCGCCAAATCGCCGCGAGCGGCGCTACGCTCGCCGGCCTACCGCAAGAGCTGGTTCGCGATGGCGGCTAGTGTGCTGATGGCCCTGGTGGTGGCGGGAGGCCTCTGGCTGAGCGCTCCCGGACCCAGCCTCGCCGCCGACGTGGTGACGCACATGAGCGGGGAACCGCAGGCGTGGCGGCGCACCGACGTGCCGGTGCCGAGCTCCCAACTGGACAGCGTGCTGCGCGATTCACACCTGCGCCTGGCCACCGGTTCCGGCACCGGCATCGTCAGTTACGCCAATAGTTGTGACTTCCGCGGACATCAGGTGCCGCACTTGGTCATACAAACCGAATCAGGGCCGGTTACCGTGATGGTGTTGGTGCATGAACGCTCGCCTGGGCCGGTGGAGTTCGACGAACAGGGCTACCGGGGAGTCATCGTGCCCGTGGCCGGCCACGGCAGCCTTGCCGTGCTCACGCGCGGCCGGGCCGCGGATATCAAGACCATCGAACAGATCGCCCGTCGGGTACTCGATTCGATCGTGTGGACGGGTTGAGTCAGATCCCGACCTCGCCGAGCAAGTCGACCAGGCGTCGTGCGCTCGCCGCCAACGTCGGGTGATCGGCCTCGAATTGAACCGCGACTCTTTCCAGCCGGTCAGGAAGCGACCCATGCGGCGAGGATGGCAGATCGGTGGGCTTGTCGATCAAGCGATTGATATCCTTCATCATGTCGCTCAACGACTCCCTGGACTTGGGGTCCTCTCGAAGCGCCTCGGTCAGTTCCCCATGCAGCTTCGCGACGAGATCGCGCAACGATTTCTTGTCCATATTTGTTCCTGGAGGAAAGCCATTCCTCGAAGTGGCAACGTGGCCTATTGTGCCATTCGCTCGGGAGTCAGTCGGGCTACTTCGACGTAGCCCGCTCCCGACGCGGCGATTCCCGCATGAATTGCGCTATACGCAGCGCGCAGGTATTCGTCGGTGCCGTGGGGCGGATTGACGATCATCAGGCCGCTGCCGGCGAGGCCGACACCGGCATCGTCCGGATGAATGGCGAGATCGGCGACCAACATTTTCGGAATTCGCAGCGCCTCGAAGCGCGCATGCACCCTGCTGCGCTGGGTCGCGCTGCGGATCGGGTACCACATCAAGAATATCCCGCTGGGCCAGCGGCGATACGCATCCGAAAACGCCTGCAGCATGAGCTTCAATTCATCGAGTCCTTCGTAGGGCGGGTCGATCAATACCAGTCCGCGCCGTTCGTCCGGCGGCAGAAAGGCCTTGAGCGCGGCGTAACCGTCGCCGATTTCGGTTCGAATCCGGCCAAGCGACTCGACCTCCCGCTCCGCGGCGCGCGCTTCGGCCGGCATCAGTTCGACGAATAGCGCGCGATCCTGGGCGCGCAAGCCGCTTGCGATCAACGCGGGCGAACCGGGGTAGCGCGCCAGGCGTTTGCCGCGGCGCGCGCGGAGCGTCGCGAAATAGTCGGCCAGCGCCGGCTCGCCGATGCTGGTTTCGATCAAACGCTGGATGCCGCGCTCGGCCTCGCCGGATTTTTGGGCTTCCGGGGCTTGCAGGTCGTAGTACCCGCGGCCCGCATGGCTGTCGAGTACGAAGAAGGCCGCGTCTTTGCGCTGCAGAGCGCCGAGGCAGTGCATCAAACAGACGTGTTTTGCCACGTCCGCAAAGTTGCCCGCGTGATAAACATGCTTGTAGTTCATTGCGGCGGGCATTGTGCCAGTGCCCACGGTTCCCGTCGAAAGCGGGATTTCAGGGCGCGGCCTCGCCGGTGATGGCAATGAAGCTGGGCGAGCCGTCGCGGATCACCCGAATGAGCAGCGGAGCTTGAGGGGTAGGGGTCGCGACCGCCGCAAGATCCGTGACACCAACCAGCTGTTTGGTCCCTGCATGCGTGATGAGGTCGCCGATCTTGAGACCCGCCAATGCTCCGGCCCCCGCCGGCCGCAGCTGCGTGACGATCAGTCCGGCCGGCTCATCATTGGCCTTGATGGTCTTGCGGATGTCCGCCGTCGTAGCCGCCACCCCCAGTTTCAAAGCGGGCACCCAGGTATCCTGATCACCGGTCAGGGCGGGATCGGCAGGCGGATCGGGGAGCCGCCCAATCGTCAGCGCGACGGATTCCTGCTTGCCGGCGCGTAAAACCGCTGCCACCACCAGGGTCTTCGGCGCCAGCCGTGCCGTGATCTTGCTCAGATTCTTGAAGGTCACCGCGCTCTGGCCGATGCTCAGCACCACGTCTCCCACCCAGAGCGCACCGACGGCGGGGCCCTGCGGATCTATGGCGGTGACGAGTATCCCGGTCGACGTCTTCATACCGAGCGCCTTTGCCAGCAGCGGTGTCATGGCCTGCCCGGAGATGCCGACATACCCCCGCTCTACCCGGCCATGCGCCTCGAGTTGTCCGACGACGCCCGCAACGGT
>DASYFQ010000253.1:0-28125 GCA_036498345.1 Steroidobacteraceae bacterium | reverse complement strand
AGACGCTCGAACAAGGCGAAACCCAGGTGTGCCTCGAGCGCCCGGATTTGATAGCTGATGGCGCCCGAGGTCAGGTTCAGTTCCGCCGCCGCGGCGGCAAAACTGGAGGTTCGGGCGGCCGCCTCAAATGCCCGCAGCCAGGTCAGGGTCGGCAGACCGACAACTGGGCGAATTTGGGTCACAGCGGCCTCGGACTAAAAATTTGTGGCCAAAGGTACCAAAATATTGGATTGTACGCCGCCTATCGATCAATTTATTGTGGTCAAAACGTCAATCGACAATAGCGGATCTGCATGAAAACAAACGCACGTGTGGTCGTGGTCGGCGGCGGCATGATGGGCGCGAGCCTCTTGTATCACCTCGCTTTGGAAGGTTGTTCCGACACGATTTTGCTCGAGAAAAGCGAGCTTACGTCCGGTTCTACGTGGCATGCCGCCGGTCAATGCCCGAGCATCATCGGCAGCTACAACCTCGCGAAGATCCACGCCTACAGCAACCAGCTGTATCCGAAGCTCGAGGCGCTGACCGGCCAGTACGTGAGCTGGCACCCGTGCGGGGGGTTGAGGCTCGCCAACAACGAACATGAGCTCGCCTGGCTCAAACAGGTGTACGGGTATTCGAAGAGCATCGGCTTTCGGATGGAAATCGTCGGGTTGGATGAAATCAAGCGCCTGAACCCTTTTCTGACGACCGACAACGTGATCGCCGCTGCCTGGACGACGGATGACGGACATGGCGATCCCTCGGGGCTCTGCAATGCGCTGGCCAAGGCCGCGCGCGATTTGGGCGCAACCGTGATGCGCCACAATCGCGTCCTCGATATTCGCCTGCGTCGCAGCGGTGAATGGGAGGTGGTCACTGAAAAAGGCAGCATCATTGCCGAGATGGTGGTCAATGCCGCCGGCTGCTACGCGCGCCAGATCGCCGCCATGGTCGGTGCCGACGCACCCATCACCAACATGCAGCACCACTATGTCGTGACGCATCCGATCCCGGCATTCATGGAGCGCAGCGAAGAGATTCCGGTGATGCGCGATTCCTATACCTCCGGCTATTTGCGGCAGGAACAGAAATCCGGCTTGATGGGCATCTATGAGAGCGTCGGGCTCAAGGAAGCCTGGGCGCCGCGAGGTTTTCCGGAATGGGAATCCTCAAACGAATTGTTTCCGGACGACTTGGATCGCATCGCGCCGTGGCTCGAGCGGGCCATCGAGCGCATGCCCGTATTCGGAGAGGTGGGAATTCGACGCGTCATCAACGGCGCCATTCCGCACACCCCCGACGGGGCGCCGTTGCTCGGGCCCGTCGCGGGTTTGAGAAATTTCTGGCAATGCTGCGGAACGTCCTTCGGGATCGCACAGGGCGGCGGCTGCGGAAAGTATCTCGCGCAGTGGATGATGCACGGCGACGCCGAGATCAATATGACGGAATTCGACCCGCGGCGTTTCGGCGCATTCGCCGATGCGGCCTATGTGCGCGACAAAGTGTTCCTGGATTACGGATTGACGTTCACCACCCGCAGGCCCGGCGAAGAAGAAATGGCCGGGCGTCCGCGCAAGACCAGTCCGCTGCACGACCGGTTGCGGGCGCAGGGCTGCGTCCATACCGAAACCTTCGGCTGGGAACGCCCGAAATGGTTTTCGCTCGATGGCCGGGCCGAAGAATATGGCTATGCGCGAAACAATGTGTTCGATGTGGTGCGGGATGAAGTCGCGGCCGTGCACAGTCGCGTCGGCGTGCTCGACCTCACGGGATTCGCCAAATACGACATCAAGGGAGCCGGAGCCGAGGCATTTTTGAACCGTGTTTGCGCCAATCAAGTGCCGCGCAAAGTAGGCGGTATTGCGCTCGTGCACCTGTTGTCGCCGGCGGGCCGCATTCAGGGCGAAATGACGATCACTCGGCTGGGCGATGACAAGTTCTACGCCTTGTCGGCCGCCGCGGCGGAACTGCGCGACCAGGATCTCCTGATTCAAAGCGCTGCGCCCGGCGAACAGGTCCGGATCGAGAATGTCACCGAGGATCGCGGCGTGCTCGTGGTGAGCGGACCGCGTTCCCGCGAACTGCTGAGTCTCCTGACCGACGCCGATCTCGGCAATGAGGCGTTCCGCTGGCTGCGTGGCCGCGAGATCCGCATCGCGGGGCAGCCGGTGCGCGCGCTGCGGGTCAGTTACGTCGGCGAACTCGGCTGGGAACTGCACCCCCCGATCGCATCCTTGCCGGCCCTGTATGACGCCGTCTGGGAAGCCGGCCGGAGATTCGGAATCGCGAACTACGGACTGTACGCGGTCAATACCATGCGCGTCGAGAAAGGCTACAAGGCCTGGTCCACCGAACTCACCAACGAGCTGAACATGCTGGAAGCCGATATGCCGCGCTTCATCCAATTCGACAAGCCGGACTTCGTCGGCAAGGCGGCGACCCTCGAGCAGGCGCCGCGCCCGTTGAAAATCGTCTACGCCGAGGTCGCGGCCACCGACACGGACGCTCGGGGCGGCGAGCCCGTACTGGTCGGGAATCGCTGCATCGGCGTGACCACCTCCGGCGCCTACGGACACCGAGTCAAGAAAAGCCTTGCATTTGCCTGCGTCGACCCCGAGTTTGCCGCACCCGGAAGCCTCTTCGAGGTGCTCATCCAAGGTGAGCGGCGCGGCGCAACCGTGCTCGGAGCGGCGGCCTTCGATCCGGACAACTCGCGGATGAGGGTTTAGACGATGGCATTAGATCTCCCAACGCGTGCGCGGGCCGTCATCGTGGGCGGCGGCGTCATCGGTTGCTCCGTCGCTTATCACCTGACCAAAATGGGCTGGAGCGATGTGGTTCTGCTCGAACGCAAGCAGCTCACCAGCGGCACAACCTGGCACGCGGCCGGTCTCGTCGGCCAGTTGCGCCAGAGCATCAACATGACGCAGCTAGCGCGCTACACCGGCGAGCTGTATCGCGGTCTCGAAGCGGAGACCGGCCAGGCGACTGGCTACCGCCAATGCGGCTCGTTATCCCTCGCCACGACGCCGGGCCGCATGGAGGAATTGAAGCGCAATGCCTCGATGGCCAAGGTGTTCGGTCTGCCGGTCGACGTCGTGGGCCCGCAGGAGATCCACGCGCTGTATCCGCTCGCCAATCTCGACGACGTCATCGGCGGCATTCACATTCCGAGCGACGGCTATGCCAATGCCGTCGACATCACGCAGGCGCTCGCCAAAGGGGCGCGCAGCCGCGGCGCGCAGATTTTCCAGGATCTCAAAGTCACCGCCATCCATCACGACGGCGGCCGCGTGCGCGGCGTGCAAACGGACCGCGGACGCATCGACGCCGATTATGTCGTGCTGTGCGGCGGCATGTGGACCCGCGACCTGGCCGCCGGCGTCGGCGTGACCGTGCCCCTGCATGCCTGCGAGCACTACTATGTCTTGTTCCAGGACGTCCCCGGCCTCAAACCCGACATGCCGGTGCTGCGCGACTATGATCATTGCAGCTACTTCAAATACGATGCCGGCAAATTGCTGGTCGGCGCATTCGAACCCCACGCCCGTCCGTGGGGGGTCGAGGGAATTCCCGAGGATTTCTCGTTCGGCGAGATTGCCGGCGACTTCAGCCACTTCGAGCCGGTGCTGCTCGACGCGATGCGGCGAATACCGGCCTTGGAGAAGGCCGGCATTCAGAAGTTCTTTTGCGGCCCCGAAAGCTTTACCCCCGACGTGCGCTACCATCTGGGCGAGTCGACCGAACTCGAGAATTGCTTCGTCGCCGCCGGACTCAATTCCATCGGCCTGCAGTCGGCCGGCGGCATCGGCAAAGTCGTGTCCGAATGGATGCGCGACGGTCACCCGCCGGTCGATCTGTGGGAGGTGGACGTTCGGCGCAACATGCCGTTCCAGATCAACCGCAAATACCTGCGGGCGCGAGTATCGGAGAGCCTAGGGTTGCTGTATGCGACGCATTGGCCGTTCCGCCAGTACGAAACGGCGCGCGGGGTGCGCAAATCGACGTTGCATGACCGCCTGGCGACGGCGGGCGCGTGCTTCGGCGAAGCCTTCGGTTGGGAGCGCGCGAACTGGTATGCCCCCGCCGGGGTGCAGCCTCGTTACGAATATAGCTATGGCCGCCAGAACTGGTTTGAGCTGAGCGCGAACGAACACCGCGCGGTGCGAACGGCTGTCGGTGTTTTCGACCAGTCGTCGTTCGCGAAATTTCGACTCGAAGGACCGGATGCCGCCCGCGTGCTCAATCGCGTGTGCGCCAACGACGTTGCCGTTGCGCCCGGAAAAATGGTCTATACACAGTGGCTGAACGACCGGGGCGGCATTGAAGCGGATCTCACGGTGACGCGCCTCAGCGGCACGGCGTACTTGATCGTCAGCGGCGCGGAAACCGAAAGCAAGGACTTCAACTGGCTCGAGCGGCACATCGAGCCCGATGCGAACTGCGTGTTGACCAACGTCACGTCCGGAATGGGGGTGTTGTCGGTGATGGGACCGCGGGCGCGAGACCTGCTGCAATCGCTCACGCCGAACGACCTGTCGGACGCGGCCTTCCCTTTCGCCACCAGCCGGGTGATCGAACTGGCGTTTGCCCTGGTGCGCGCCTCGCGCATCACCTATGTCGGTGAACTGGGATGGGAGCTCTATGTGCCCACCGAATTCATGCAGGGCGTGTACGACGAACTGGTGAGTGCGGGCGCGGATTACGGGCTGGTACATGCGGGCTATCACGCGCTGAACTCCTTGCGCATCGAAAAGGCGTACCGGCATTGGGGCCACGACATCACCGATGAGGACACGCCGCTGGAAGCGGGTCTGGGCTTCGCGGTCAAGTGGGACAAGCCGGGCGGATTCATCGGCCGCGAAGCGCTGCTGCGGCAGAAGCAGTCGGGGTGCCTCAAGCGATTGGTGCAGTTCAAGCTCGATTCTCCCGACCCCCTGCTCTATCACAACGAGCCGATCTGGCGCGGCGATGCCATCGTCGGCTTCATCCGCTCCGGAATGTATGGACACTCGCTGGGCGCCGCCGTGGGATTGGGGTATGTGAGAGAGCCGAATGGCACGCCCGTCGAGGCGATCGGCTCCGACGAGTACGAGGTGGAGGTCGCGGGCGTTCGCTATGCGGCGACGGCCTCGTTGCGGCCGATGTATGACCCGAAAAGCGAGCGGATCAAATGCTGATCCTCAAGATTTCACGCGAAATTGGAGAGTGACAATGGCTACCAATGCAATTGCGTCATTGGCCGCGAACACCAAGATCGGCTATAGCTTGGATCGCAAGTTCTATTGCGACGATGCCGTGTTCGAGGCGGACATGGACCAGGTCGTCGGCCGCAAGTGGCTCGTCGCCGGCCACATCGACCGGGTCCGCAACAAGGGCGATTATTTTCTCTACAAGATCGGCAATGAGTCCATCATCATCGTGCGCAGCGATGAATCGACCATCAACGCGTTCTACAATGTCTGCCGGCACCGCGGCTCGCTCATTTGTACCAAGCCCGAGGGACGGGTTGCCCGCCTGACCTGCGGGTATCATGCGTGGAGCTACGGCCTCGATGGGGCGTTGCTCGCGGCCCGATTGATGCCGGCGGACTTCTCGAAGCAGGACAACGGCCTGCACCGCTGTCACCTTCGGGTGTTCCACGGCTTCATTTTCATCAACCTTTCCGATCAGCCGCCCGTGGATTTCGACGCGGCGTTCGCGGATCTCGGGCCCTTCCTCGATTTCCACGGTCTCGCCGGCGCGAAAATCGCGCATGCCCAGTCCTATCCCACCGCGGCCAACTGGAAGCTGATCGTCGAGAATTTCGTCGAGTGCTATCACTGCGCGCCGGCGCATCCGGAGTTCTGTTCGATGCATCCGCCCGAGGCGCTGATCGCCTTCGGCGCGGGACCGAGCTCCGGTCCTGCCGACGCGGTCGAAAAATATCTGCCGGCCCTCAAGGCCTGGGAAGCCCGAGCAGCGAGCCTCGGGCGACCCATCGGCAGCGTCGACGACGGACCCGAATCGTCCCATCTGCGGCTGCTGCTGCAACGAACGATTCGGGAAGGCTACGACAGCGAGACCCAGGACGGCAGGCCGGCCTCGTCGCTGATGGGTAAGCGCCGGGGGTTCGACCAAGGGCGCATGTACCTCTCTTTCAGCCCTTTTACTCAGCTCGTCGCCACCAACGATTTCGCCGTATTGTTTCTGTTCACGCCGCGCAGCACCCTGCACACGGATGTGGACCTCTATTGGCTGGTCGACGGCCAAGCCTCGGAAGTCGACGTCAAGCGAATGATCTGGGGCTGGGATGAGACGACGAAACAGGACAAGGAGATTACCGAGAACAATCAAGCCGGTATCTTATCGAAGCATTATCAGCCCGGCCGCTATTCGGAGCATGAGCGCCGGGTGGTGACGTTTCAGCAGTGGTATCTGGCCCAGTTTGGTCACGCGCTCGCGTAAAAGCTTCATCCCGCCTGATGTCGTCACATGTCTGATATATCTCTGTAACAAAACTGTAGCCTTACGTACGCACCATGTGCGCCGTCGCTTTCCGCGCTGCGACAATCCGTTGCGGAAATCCAACGAGCTCTTAACACAAGGTGAATCATGTCGACGAGTTACGGTCCCAGCCGTTTGCCCAAATTGCAAACGGCGCTGAGTTGCATTCTATTGGTCGGTTCGACGAATTTTGCGCACGCCGATGTGGCGGAGGACGCGGATCAGACGCATGCCCACAGCCTCGATCCGGTGCTCGTGACCGCGCAGGCGCTGCACGGTCCCCAATCGGCGCCTTCGCAGGGATCGCTTGTTGCCACTCAGCCACAGTCGATCGTGGGCGCGGACTTCATTCAGAACAACGACGCTCCCGCGGCGAACTACACCGACATCATCAAATTCACCCCGAGCGTCTGGACGGTGGACCCGAACGGCCCGGGACTGATGGAAAATCTGGGCACGTCGATTCGGGGTTTTCAGGACGGGCAGTTCAACGTCACTTTCGACGGCATCCCCTGGGGTGATTCGAACGATTTCACCCACCATTCGACCAGCTACTTCATGGCGCAGGACATCGGCAACCTCGTCGTCGATCGCGGTCCCGGCAACGCCGGAACCCTGGGCAACGCCACTTTCGGCGGTACGGTTTACGTGCAGTCCGCCGACCCCAAGAAGACTCAGGGCTTCGACGTTCTGGCCAGCGCGGGCAGCTTCAACACCCAGCTGTACGGCGTGCGCTACGACACCGGCGAAGTGAGCAATTGGGGCGGCCTGCGCGCCTTCATCAGCGTGAAGACCATTTCGTCGGACGGCTATCTGACGAATGCCAATCTGGAGCGCAGCAATCTGTTCATGAAGGTCGTGCAGCCGGTGAACGAGTCCACCGACATCACGGTTGCCGCGAATCTGAACAAGGTGAGGCAGAATCCGGCGATCGGCGCCACTCTCAATCAGATGGCCCAGTACGGCGTGAATTATGGGTATAACCGCGATCCGGGAAGCCAGGGCTATTACGGCTACAATCTCGACAAGATCACCACGGATTACGAATACATCGGCATTATCTCCAAGGTGGCCGGTTGGACTTTCGACAACAAGATCTACACCTACGCCTACTTTCATGACGGCTACAACGGACTCGACGTCGGAGGCTCGCTGCCGAACGGCGCCATCGACACCGGGGATAACCCGAACGGAACGTTCAATGCGAACGGCACGGCCAATCCCAGTAACGTACCCGGCAACCTGCTGATCAATAACTACCGATCGGTCGGCGATATCTTCCGCGTATCCCACGATTTTGGGCCCGGCGAGGTTCACGTCGGCGGCTGGTTCGACCACCAAAGCGACATACGGGCGCTCTACGAGCTCGACATGACCAACAACGGGGCCTTCAACTATGACTTGACCCCGCCGGCCGGCGCACTGTCCCAGGCGGCTTACACCGATCGGCTCCAACACAATCAGCTGTTCTCGCGACAGGCGTATGGGCAGTACGTGTGGCACGTCATTCAGGGCCTCGACGTGACGGCCGGCGACAAGTACGTGAATTTTCAGCGCGTCATCGTCGCCCCCGTCAATCAAGGCACCAATTTGCCGCTGGACTACAGCAAGACCTGGACGCGCAATCTGCCGTCGGTCGACGTGCATTACAAGCTGGCGGATAACTGGGCTGCGTATGCGCAGTATGCCAAGGGCTTCCTCGCCCCGAATTTGAACACGTTGTACGTGCCCAACCCCTCCTTGAACCAATTGCAGCCTGAGGGCACGACGAATATACAGCTGGGCACCACCTGGGTCGGATCCGGCCTGACGGTTTCCGCCGATGTCTACCAGATCAATTTCAGCAACTTGATTCAACGGCAGGGCGGCGGCGCCAATTCCTTTTTCTATAATCTCGGCGGCGTGAAGTACAAGGGCGCGGAGGCCGAAGCGACATACATCGTGGGCGCAGGCTTCAGCGTGTACGGCAACGCGTCCTCGAATAGCGCGCACTTGACGTCCGATAACACTTGGGTTCCGGAGACCCCGAGCCGCACCGCGGCACTCGGCGTGCTCTATAATCAAAATGCCTGGCAGGCGTCGCTGATCGACAAGTACGTGGGTACCCGCTTCGGCGATTCCGGGAACGCCTTTCGGCTGAGCGCGTACAGCACGGCCGATGCGGCGGTCAACTACGTCGTCGGCCCGTTGGGCAGCACCTTGAAGAACGGCAAGATCGGCGTGACGGTGCAGAACATCGCGGATCACCGCTCGATTTATTTTCAGAACGGCTACTCGAACGCGAACAATCCACTGTTCTTCACGCTTCCGGGGCGCAGCTTCCAGGTCAATCTGTCGGCTTCGTTTTAACCGCGGCGCGGTCTTGGTGCACGGCCCGAGGGGGCCGTGCACCGGGAGCGCCGATTGATTGCCGAGTCCGGCAATCCGGGGCGTGACACCCAAGCCCGGTCGCGCTAACGTAAGTGGAATGTCAGGGCTCGATTTGGAAAGAATCGGTCGTTCGGTCGTCAAGCTGCGCGCTGACGTGCCTGAAGATGCGTTTACGGCCGGCATATTGGGATCGCAGCGCACCGGCAACGGAGTCGTCATCGCGTCCAATGGATTGGTCCTGACCATCGGCTACCTGGTGACGGAGGCCACCGACGTATGGCTGACCACTCCGGACGGACGCGAATTGGCAGCTCACCCGCTGGCGTACGATCAAGTGACCGGGTTCGGATTGGTATTGCCGTTGGAGAAGGCGGACATGGCGCCGATTCCCCTGGGATCGTCGGCGAAGCTCATGCCAGGCGACCAGGCCTATGTGGTGAGCTCACCGGAGTTCGCCGAGCCGCAGCCGGTGCAAGTTTTCGCCCGCCGGGAATTTGCCGGCGCATGGGAATACCTGCTGGAGGACGCAATATTCGCGGCCCCGGCGCACCCTCATTGGTCCGGTTCGGCGTTGATCGACGGCCAAGGTAATTTGGTTGGTTTGGGATCCTTACTGGTGCGCGAACTGACCGAAGGGGACGAAATCAATGCCAACATGTTCGTGCCGATCGATTTGCTCAAACCCATTCTCGAAGAATTGAGCACCCGCGGCCGCGCGTCGCGCCAGTCGCGGCCCTGGCTGGGCGTGTACGCCGCGGAAATGACCGGTAAGGTGTATGTCACCGGCGTCGCCGAAGGTGGCCCGGCGCAATTGGCCGACATTCGCGAAGGCGATCTGATCATGCGGGTGGCGGAACATGATGTCGCCACCCTGCCCGACTTCTATCGGCGCTTGTGGGCCGTGGGGCCCGCAGGCACCGGTGTGCCGTTGACCGCAATTCGCGGCGGCACGCGCCTGCATGTGAACGTGCGCTCGGTCGACCGCGGGGACCTGCTCAAACGGCCGCAGGCGCATTAGGCGGGAAACTGATTTGCGAGGAAGGCTTCGCCGCGTTCGAGAATGAAGTAGCGGAAGGCTTCGGCCGCGGGCGACAGCGTCTTGGCTTGATTATTGACCACATGCCAGCGGCGCATGATCGGCAGCCCCTCGGTCTCCGGGGAGGCGATCAAGCGGTGATTGAGTTCCAGTCCCAGCGTGTGCAGCGACAACAGAGATACGCCCATGCCGGCCATGACCGCCTGTTTGATCGCCTCATTGCTGGACATTTGCATCACCACCCGCGGTGCCAGTTGATGCGTGCGCATGTACTCATCGAAGGCTGCGCGCGTGCCGGACCTCGGCTCGCGCACGATGAATCCCTCCCCCGACAGGGCGGTTGCCGGCACGACTTCCATGCGCGTGAAGCGATGCTCGATCGATGTGACCAGCACGTGCGGATGCATGGCAAACGGCTCGGCTCGCGTCGCCCACCCCTCGGGCGGCCTGCCCATGATGGCGAGCTCAATGTCGCCCTCCTGCATCAGCGCGACGATCTGTTCGCGGTTGTTGGCGACCTGTAACCGAATCTCGATGCCCGGATGTTCGTGGCGAAATTGAGCGAGCAGCCGAGGCAGGAAGTACTTGGCCGTGCTGACCATACCCACATCCAGAGGCCCGGTCTGCAGACCCCGAAAACGCGCCACTAAATCTTCGGCATCGCGCATGGCCGAGAGCACCCGCCGGGTATGCGCCAGCATGTATTCGCCCACCATGGTGAGCGAGACCTGGCGGCTGGTTCGATCAAACAGGGGCAATCCCACTTCCAGCTCGAGCTCTTTGATCTGCATCGACACGGCAGGCGCGGTGAGTTTCAACTCCTCCGCCGCACGAATGAAGCTCAAGTGCCTGGCGACCGAGGCAAACACGCGTAGCTGCCGCAGAGTGGCGTTTTTCATTGATCATTAAGCAATGCTTAACATAGCGATAACGATAACTGACTGTACGCAAACGATCAACGCCCATTACAGTCTGCCCGAGTCAACTCGGAGGTTTCCCATATGGCGGCAACGGTGATGGCGAAAACGATGGACAATTCGGCTGACAGCGCCATAACTGACGCCAAAAAACGCTATAGCGCCGGCGTGCTCAAGTATCGGCAGATGGGGTACTGGGACGCCGACTACATCCCCAAAGACACCGATACGCTATGCCTGTTCAGGATCACCCCGCAGGACGGGGTCGATCCGATCGAGGCGGCGGCGGCGGTGGCCGGAGAGTCGAGCACGGCAACCTGGACCGTCGTGTGGACCGATCGGTTGACGGCGTGCGACAGCTACCGGGCCAAGGCCTACCGAGTTGAGCGCGTACCGAATAATCCGGGCCAGTATTTCGCCTGGGTGGCGTACGACATCATCCTGTTCGAGGAGGGTTCGATCGCCAACATGACGGCGAGCCTGATCGGGAACGTGTTCAGTTTCAAGCCGCTGAAGGCAGCGCGGCTCGAGGATATTCGAATTCCCGTAGCCTACGTCAAGACGTTCAAGGGACCACCGACCGGGCTCATCGTGGAGCGCGAGCGTTTGGACAAATTTGGCCGCCCGCTCCTGGGTGCCACCACCAAGCCGAAGCTCGGATTGTCCGGCCGCAACTACGGCCGCGTGGTCTACGAGGGCCTCAAGGGCGGCCTCGATTTCATGAAGGACGACGAGAACATCAACTCGCAGCCTTTCATGCACTGGCGCGATCGCTTCCTCAACGTGATGGATGCCGTCAACAAGGCGAGCGCGGCCACCGGAGAGGTCAAGGGTTCGTATCTCAACGTGACGGCCGCAACCGTGGAGGACATGTACGAGCGCGCCGAATTCGCCCGGGATCTGGGTTCGGTCGTGATCATGGTCGACCTGGTGGTCGGTTGGTCGACGATTCAGAGCATGTCCAACTGGTGCCGCAAGAACGACATGATTCTTCACATGCACCGTGCGGGTCACGGGACCTACACGCGCCAGAAAAACCACGGTGTCAGCTTCCGCGTCATCGCCAAGTGGCTGCGCCTCGCGGGCGTCGATCACCTGCACACCGGGACCGCGGTGGGCAAGCTCGAGGGCGACCCCATGACCGTGCAGGGTTACTACAATGTATGCCGCGACGGCTACACCAAGCAGGATCTGCCGCGCGGCCTGTTTTTCGATCAAGACTGGGCCGACCTTCGCAAGGTGATGCCCGTCGCCTCGGGCGGAATTCATGCCGGCCAGATGCATCTGCTGCTCGATCTGTTCGGCGATGATGTCGTGTTGCAATTCGGCGGCGGCACGATCGGCCACCCGGCGGGCATTCAGGCCGGCGCCGTGGCCAATCGCGTGGCGCTCGAAACCATGGTCAAGGCGCGCAACGAAAAGCGCGACATCAGGAACGAGGGTCCCGACATTCTGCGTCGAGCCGCCAAGACCTGCAGTCCCCTTCAGCAGGCGCTCGATACCTGGGGCGAGATCAGTTTCAACTACGCCTCCACCGATACCTCGGATTATGCGGTCACCGCCGCCGCATCGAATTAACGCCCAAGGAGCACGCCGCCATGATGACCAACCCCGTGGGCCGCATCACACAAGGACAGTTCAGCTACTTGCCGGATCTGACCGATGCGGAAATATCGCTGCAGATCGATTACGGACTCGACAAGGGCTATGCGTGGAGCGTCGAGTACACCGATGATCCGCATCCCCGCAACACCTACTGGGAAATGTTCGGCCTGCCGATGTTCGATCTGAAGGATGCCGCCGGCGTCATGATGGAATTGCAAAGCTGCCGCAAAGCCTTTCCCCGGCACTACATCCGGCTCATGGCGTTCGATTCCACGCGGGGCGTGGAATCCATCGTGATGAGCTTCATCGTCAATCGCCCGAGCGGCGAACCCGGCTTCGGATTGATCCGGCAGGAAGCGCATGGCCGCACGATGCGCTACACCGTGCATAGCTACGCAACGGACCGCCCAGAATCCGAACGCGGCACGGAATAGGTTTGATAGATCCATGGCTGCACCGCTCTACCAAATTCCGGGTCAACAGGCGCCCTCGCCGGCAGGTTCGGCCGATACGCACGCCGCGGTCGCGGACGGCACGGGCGCGCGCACGGTTGCGGCAATTCTCGCCAAGAGCCAAGCCGGCGCGGTCATCGACGAGTTGGAACGCGACCTCGTCGGCCTGGCCCCCGTCAAGAGCCGCATTCGAGATATCGCCGCCCTGCTGGTGATCGGCAAATTGCGCATGAACGTGGGACTCGAGGCGCAAGCGCCGAGCCTGCACATGTCGTTCACCGGCAACCCGGGAACCGGCAAAACCACGGTGGCCATGCGCATGGCTGAAATTTTGCACCGCCTCGGGTACGTGCGCAAAGGCCATCTCGTAGCGGTGACGCGCGACGACCTCGTCGGTCAGTACATCGGGCATACGGCGCCGAAGACCAAGGAAGTGCTGAAGAAGGCGATGGGCGGAGTACTGTTCATCGACGAAGCGTACTACTTGTATCGCCCTGAGAACGAGCGGGACTATGGACAAGAGGCGATCGAGATCCTGCTGCAGGTGATGGAGAATCAGCGCGATGACTTGGTGGTTATTTTGGCGGGGTACAAAGACCGCATGGAAGCGTTCTTCCGCTCGAACCCCGGCATGAGTTCGCGCATTGCGCATCATCTCGACTTTCCCGACTATCCGGCGGGCGATTTGCTGCGCATCGCGGACACCATGCTCGAGCGGCAGAACTATCGCTTCGGCGCCGGCGCTCGAGCGGCGTTCGAAGAATACCTGGTGCATCGCATTCCGCAGCCGCATTTTGCCAACGCGCGCAGCGTGCGCAATGCCTTGGATCGGGCCCGGCTGCGCCAGGCAAGCCGCCTGTTTGCCGACCAAGATCGAGAATTCACCGCCGATGACTTGTCGACGATTGCCGAGTCCGACATCCGCGCCAGCCGCGTCTTTGAAATCGCCCCCAACGCAAGACCGAGACCAGAAGGAGCCTGACCATGCATCTTGGACGTACGACGCTGTCGAAATTTCTGATCCAACAGCTCAACGGTATCGAGGGTGCCAGCGACCTGGGTGCGCTGCTGGTCGACGTGGCGGCCGCCGTCAAGGCGATCTCGGCGATGACCGCCAAAGGAGCGCTCGGGGGCTACCTCGGCGAACTCAACAGCAAGAACGTGCAGGGCGAGACGCAGCAAAAACTCGATGTGCTGGCGAACGACGTGATGATACGCAGCTGCGAATGGGGCGGATTGGTGGCCGGCATGGCCTCCGAAGAGCTGGAGGACCCGTATCCCCTGCCGAGCGAGTACACGCGCGGACGCTACTTGCTCGTGTTCGATCCGCTCGATGGCTCCTCCAACACCGACGTGAATGTCTCGGTGGGAACCATATTCTCCGTTCTGCGCCATAACCGGCGGCCGGAGCCGCCGACGACGGTCGACTACCTCCAGCCCGGCCGGCAGCAAGTGGCCGCGGGCTACGCCATCTATGGTCCTGCAACCATGATGGTGATCACCGTTGGCAAGGGCACACACGGCTTTACGCTGGATCGGGAGATCGGCAACTTCATCCTGACCCATCCGAATCTCGAGATTCCGGCCGATACCAGCGAGTTCGCGATCAACACGAGCAACGCTCGATTCTGGGAGCCGCCGGTGCACCGCTATGTGAGCGAATGCCAGGCCGGCAAGACCGGCGATCGGGCGCGCGATTTCAACATGCGCTGGATCGCCTCGATGGTCGCCGAGGTGCACCGCATCCTGATGCGCGGCGGAGTCTTCATGTATCCCAAGGACACCAAGGATACAAGCAAAATGGGACGCCTGCGCTTACTGTACGAGGCCAATCCGATCACCCTGCTCGTGGAGCAAGCCGGCGGCCGCGCCACGACCGGACGCGAGCGCGTCCTCGACGTCCTGCCGGACTCGCTGCATCAGCGCGTTCCGCTGATCTTGGGCTCCTACAATGAAGTCGAGCGCATCGAACGCTACCACGCCGAGCACGCGAGCGGCACGGACCGTCCGTACAGCTCGCCGCTCTTCAATGAACGCTCGATGTTCCGGCCCGAGGCTCGGCTTTGACATGTCCGCCCAGCACCCCATCATCGCCGTGACCGGGTCCTCCGGCGCGGGCACCACCACCGTGATGAAGAGCTTTGCGCACATTTTCCGGCGTGAAGGTCTCAAAGCGCAGGTCATCGAGGGCGACTCCTTCCACCGCTTCGATCGGGTCAACATGCGCGAACGCGTGCGCGTGGCCGACAGCGGCGCGAGTGCGCCCATCAGTCACTTTGGACCCGAAGCGAACCTGCTGGATGAGCTCGCAGCAACCTTGGGGGAATACGGCGCGACGGGCGGCGGCAAGGTGCGGCGCTATATTCACGATGCCGGCGAAGCGAAGGAGCTCGGCGGCGAGCCGGGCACGTTCACCGACTGGCGGCCGATGATCGACGGCAGCGACTTGCTTTTTTACGAAGGATTGCACGGCGGTTACAAGCACGGCAGTACCGACGTCGCACAGCACGTCGATCTGCTGGTCGGCGTCGTGCCCATCGTCAATCTGGAGTGGATCCAAAAGCTGCACCGCGATCAACATATGCGCGGCTACAGTCAGGATGCCGTCGTCGAGACGATTTTGCGGCGCATGCCCGACTACGTGAACTACATCTGCCCCCAGTTCAGCCGCACCCATGTCAATTTTCAGCGCGTGCCGACGGTGGACACCAGCAATCCGTTCATCGCCAAGGACGTTCCCAGCGCCGAAGAGTCATTGGTGGTGATCCGATTTGCCAACCCCAAGGGCATCGATTTCCCGTACTTGATATCCGTGCTGCACAACTCGTGGATGAGCCGGCCGAACAATATCGTGGTGCCCGGCGGGCAGATGGGACTGGCGATGCAATTCATTTTTACCCCGATGATCCTCCGGCTCATGGATCTCAAAAGGCGCGCCCGGTAGGCCCCGTACTCTGCTTGGAGAACACCCGTACTCACTGCTTGGAGAACATATGGCTCTCATTTCCCTTCGCCAACTGCTGGATCATGCCGCCGAACACGGTTACGGTGTTCCGGCATTCAACGTCAACAACCTCGAGCAGATTCAAGCCATCATGGAGGCGGCGGAGGAAAGCCGGAGCCCGGTGATATTGCAAGCCTCGGCGGGCGCTCGCAAGTACGCGGGAGAGCCGTACTTGCGCCACATGGTGTTGGCCGCGGTCGAATCTCACCCGGACATACCCGTGGTTCTACATCAGGATCATGGTGCGAGTCCCGCCGTCTGCACGCAGTCCATTCGTTCCGGGTTTACCAGCGTGATGATGGATGGATCGCTCGAGGAAGACGCCAAGTCGCCGGCCACTTATGACTACAATATTGAAGTGACCCGCCGCGTCAGCGAGATGGCGCATACCATCGGGGTCTCGGTCGAAGGAGAACTCGGCTGCTTGGGCTCGCTCGAAACCGGGCAAGCGGGCGAGGAGGACGGCGTGGGCGCGGAAGGGTCGCTGACGCACGAGATGATGCTCACCGATCCGGCGCAGGCGAAGGACTTCGTGATGCGCACCGGGGTCGATGCACTGGCGATCGCCATCGGAACGAGTCACGGGGCCTACAAGTTCACGCGCCAACCGACGGGCGACATTCTGGCCATCGATCGGATCGCACGGATCCACGCGGCTGTCCCGAATACCCACCTGGTGATGCACGGCTCTTCCAGCGTGCCGCAGGAGTGGCTGGCCATCATTCGCGAATACGGCGGCGACATCAAGGAAACCTATGGTGTTCCGGTCGAGGAAATCCAGCGCGGAATCCGCACCGGCGTGCGCAAGGTGAATATCGACACGGACATCCGTCTGGTGATGACGGGCGCCATGCGCCAAGCTCTTCGCAGGGATCCCGGCGAGTTCGACCCGCGCAAGGCGCTGATCGCGGCAAAAAAGGCGGCGCGGGCGCTGTGCCGCGCGCGCTTTGAGGCCTTTGGCTGCGCCGGGCACGCCGAGCGCATTTCGCCCGTCGCCCTCGAGGTGATGGCCAAGCGATATCACTGAGCCGACTCATCGGCGATGATCAAGTCGATTCTCTGGGATGTGGACGGCACATTGGCGGAGACCGAGCGCGGCGGGCACCTCGAGGCCTTCAACCAAGCGTTCGAGGCATTGGGATTGCCCTGGCGGTGGAGCGAACGGCGCTACGGAGAACTGCTCGCGATCGCGGGTGGGCGTGAGCGCCTGTTGCACGACATGCAATGTCGGGGCGGTGCCCCCACGCACCCGGAGGAGCGCCAAGTCTTGGCCGACCGGGTGCATCACCTCAAAAACGCGTTGTACGCGCGCATCGTGGCCGGTGGCCATTTGCCGTTGCGCGACGGGGTGCGCGAGTTGCTGGACGATTGCGGGAGAGCTGGCGTGCGCATGGGAATCGTCACGACGACGAGCCGCTCCAATGTCGAGGTTCTACTGAAGACGCATCTCGGCAGGAACTGGGAATCGAAATTTGCCGCCATCGTGAGTGCGCGCGAGGCGCCGAACAAGAAACCTGATCCGCAAGCCTATTTCCTTGCCCTCGAGGCGCTGAATTTGCGGCCGCATGAGGCCGTCGCGTTGGAGGATGCGGAGGCCGGAGTCGCGGCGGCGCGGGCCGCCGGCGTGCCGGTGATCGTCACCCGCAGCCATTATTTCGCAGCGGGTGAAACCCGGGGGGCGCTCGCCGTCGGTCCGTCGTTGGGACGAATCGACGGCTGGCACCCGGCCGCGGATGCGGGCACCCCGCGCATCGGCCTCGGCCAAATCATTCGGTGGCACGCGCGCTCTCGACTACAATGATGCCCAAGCATCATGAGTCGACTACCCCTCCCCATCGGAAATCTGGCTGCCCGTGAACGGTCGCAGGAGCGCCTGCGCGGCATAGGCTACATGGTGGCAGGGGTGTTCGTTTTTTCGATCATGGACGCGCTGCTGAAACGCTTGTCCACGCACTATGGGCCGCTGCAAATCTCCTGTCTGCGCTGCCTCTCTTCCTGGCTGTTCCTGTTGCCGCCGATAGCGTGGCAGCGAACCTGGGGGACGTTACGGCCGAGCAATGTGCCCCTGCATCTGTTTCGGGCCGTACTCGGGATCGGCATGCTGGGCGGGTTCGTGTTCGCCGTTCATCGCCTCACCCTGGCGCAGACCTACTCGCTGTTTTTGGCGGCACCGCTGCTGATGACCGCTCTGTCCGTCCCGATTCAGGGCGAGCAGGTGACCGGCAAGCGTTGGTCGGCGATCGTCGTCGGCTTGGGTGGCGTGTTGGTCATTCTGCACCCCTGGGGAAACGGCAGCTTCTCCATGATCGCGGCATCCGCCGCTGCCCTGGCGACGATTTGCTATTCGCTGAGCGCGTTGACGGTGCGAACTTTGGGCCGCGGCAACTCGAGCATGTCCATGGTGTTCTGGTATTTGCTGCTGGTGAGCATCGGCTCCGGGGTGCTCGCGATCGGCGACTGGCGCCCGGTCCTCGCGTCCGACTGGGGTTGGCTCATCGGCGTCGGCGTCACCGGAGCGCTGGGTCAGATTTGGCTGACCAATGCCTTTCGGCGGGCTCCGCCCTCCGTCGTGGGGCCGTTCGAGTACACGGCCATCCTCTGGGCCTTCGCCATCGACTGGATTTTTTGGTCATCTTCGCCGAGCTTGAGCCTCGTCATCGGGGCCTGTGTCGTCATCGCGAGCGGTATCGTCGTCATCTTCGACGAGCGCCGCCTGGGCCAGCTGGCGCTCATCAGCCCCGCCAGTCCTCCGCCTTGAGAAACGGTCTCAATGCTGTGCGAAGCGCTGCTCGAGTTCGCCGACGATTCTTCGTCCGGTGTCGTTCATCGGACTGCAGAACCCATGGCCGACCAGAGACACCACCGCGGCGCAGGCATCCACGAGAGGGCCGCCGCCGGCCCCGCCGGCATGCGAGCTCGTATCCCGTAACAGCCGGTAGGCATCGGCGGCCGATAGACCAGAATTCTTCGCGAGCAACAACGCGAGGACTCCGCTGACCTGCGCGGTCGCGATCGAGTCTCCGGATGCGAAGTCGTAATGGCCGCCCGGCAATAGAGTCAGAATTTCCCGGCCCGGTGCGTACAGCGCCGTGCCGAGCGCCGACTGATTGCCGGTGCTGGCGACCTCGATGACGCCCGGTTGATGCAGCAGCCCCTCATTGCTCACCGACATGCCGGCCGGCGCGGCGCCGACGAACAGCATTCCGCGGCGCAGTCCTTCGCGAATGAGGTCGGTCAGCAGCGGATCAGCGGGACCCGAAAGACTGAGATTGATGATCTGTGCGTGAGCATCGAATGCGGCCACGAGGGCCCGGGCGAGCGTAAAGGAATTGCATCGCGCGGCGTCGGCGTCGAGCCGCGCCTGCCAGCATGCCTTGAACAGCAGGAGGCGCGCACTCGGCGCGATCCCCACGATGCCTTCGCCGTTGTTGGCAACCGCCGCAATGACACCGGCCATTTCGGTGCCGTGACGGTCGTGGCGAAATTGCAGATCGTCGGAATCGACGAAATTGGCGGCGACCGCGATGTTGCCGCGCAGGTCCGGGTGCTCCGTATCGGCACCCGTGTCGATGATCGCCACTCTGACGCCTTCGCCCCGCGACCAGGGATGAGCATCCGCGACGTCCATCTGCCGGAAGCCGCGCTGCAATCCCACGTAGGGATCATTGTAGGGTTCGGTGCGCGTCGCGAAACTCTGCAGTGGTTCCACCAGCTTGATGCGCCGATCGTGCGCCAGCGCAGCCAGCAACGTAGTCCGATCCATGCCTTCGGGGATCTCGAGCACGGCACAATGCATGTGCAACGGGTCGATCGGCCACGCGCTCACTTCGCGCAGCCCGTAATCGTTCTCCAGGGCGCGCATCATCCGGCGCGCAACCAGGCTCGGTCCGTAGATGGCGACGCTGTCGTAGCCGCGGGGTGTGCCGCCCGCGCGAGCCACAAAGACGGCAGGGTCGTTGTCGACCGCCGCGACGATGAAGTGCTCCGGTGATCGGGCGTACTGATCAGCCAACGCCCGCGATTCGATTTTTACCGGCGTGTTGCCGCATGCGGATGCCAGGAGAGCGAGACATACCGCCGCCGATCGCCTCATGGCGTATCGCCCGGTCCCGGACTCGGTTGAGTGCTTTCAGCAAAACGAACTTTTGGATTTCTGCGCAATAACGCCAGCGAGGTGCTCACCGGCTGGCGCGAATTCGCCGCCAATGAATACACGCCCGCCTCGGTCGGACCGGAAACGATCCGGAGCTCCGCCTCATCGAGTATCGCCTGCAGTTCCACCAAGGTGATGGTCGGCGAAAATACGGCGCGGATCACCTCTCCGGGTGCGCGCAGGGTGGGTGCGGTAACCGTGTAATAATCGGGCGCCGATGAGTGCGCGCGCAATTGCATCCATCGATCGGCCGCCAACAGGCCGAGCGCCACGGCCATCAGGGCAACCGACGCCGCCATTAATCCCTGCCATGTCAGCCGGCGGCCGGGCTTCCGGACTGCGGGTGCCTCGGCGCTCAAGGTCGCCGACTCGGTGCCGGCAACGCCGTCCAGCCGCGCCCGCAGGCGCTTCAGCGACGCCGCAGGTATGTATTCGACAGCCGTCTCGGCGGTCATGCCCTGGTAAATGCGTCGCTCTTGAGCCAAGTCGTCGCGGCAAGCGGCGCACGAGATGAGGTGCGCGTCTACGCGCTGCCGATCGTGCTCGCCGATACTGCCGTTGACGTACCAAGGCAGGAGCGTCGAAATTTCCCGGTGTTCCCGTGCGACGGAGTTTCGATGGCTGTCACTCATTCGCTTCTCGTTGATAATTCGGATGCCCCGCCGCTCAAAGTCGGCAGGTACTGGCGCAACTTTTCGCGCGCGTGAAACATGCGTGCCTTGACCGTACCGACCGGGCACTCGGTGATCACCGCGATTTCCTCCAACGAATGCCCCATGTGATAGGCGAGTTCGAGAGTCAGCCGCTGCTCGACGGGCAGCTGATTCAAGCCATGCTTCAGCCAATCCTGGACTTCAGTCTCGAACGTCGGATCGGTGGTTTGTTCCGGATACTCGTCCAAGCTCCGCGCAGCGGTGTGGTTCTTCTGCCGTCGCAGGGACTTCAACGCCGTGCGGTAGGCGATGCCGATGATCCAGGTCGAGACTTGCGAGGCGTAGCGAAAATCCTTGGCGCTCAGCCAAACGACCATGAACGTATCGTTGATGATCTCTTCGACATTTTCGTAGCGCGCCGTGAATCGCGACAAGAATCGCGCGAGGCGCCGATGATAGCTGAGATACAGCTCCTCCAACGCCTGGCGATTTCCCGCTGCGACGGCGATCAGCAGATCGTTATCATGGTCTCTGGTCGAATTTTTGGTCGGTACCGGCATGGGCGAAGGGGCGCTCCTCATCTGATGTCGAGCCATCCCCGTAAGTACCGTCGGCGGCCCAAAGAGTTGCCCCTTCGAGGGACGAAAATTAGAAGCGCCAAATGACCGTGCCGATCCAGCGGCCATCCGCCGCAGCATTATAAAACAACGCCTTAGCTCCCGGCGTGGTGTTGACATAGGACACCACCAGAGTTACCGGCGCCACGTTGTAGGCAGCGCCGACGCTCCAATAGGCGTACCCCCCCGGATCCGGACCGGCGAAATGCGAGTAGCCGATTCCCGCCGTCGCGGATAGGCGACCCAGCACCGGCCGCTGCAGATTGACCTCCGCCGATTCGGACGTTGAGCCGTACAGGCCCCGCGATTGGAGATAACGAGGCGCGTTCGGCGAATAAACCAGGCTGACGTCCAGCCATTCTTGGTAAGCCAGGTCCACGTCCAATTCGTCATAATCATAGCCGGACCCGGCCTGGTTCCACGGATAGGCATAGTGGCTCGCCAGTATCTTGCCGCGCCAGTCGCTGCCCGCGGTCCAAGCAAAACCCGCAAACGCGTTGAGCTCGACATCGCCCGATCCGTCGGGATCCAGCTGGGTGTTGGACGCAAACAGCCCGGCGACGAAACCGGCGCTATTCAAATAATGCAGGTCGAGCTGCAATGCGGCGCGATTGTCGCTTCGCGATATGCCGCGCACCAGGTAGTTGCTCGTGACGCCGAGGGAACCGCCCCAGAGATCGGCCCCGCGACAGTGCGGCGATCCCATCATAAGACCCAGCGACAACACCACGCCGCCCGCGAGCAGACGCACTACGTCACAACCGCCTGATTTTCCGTGGAGCAAGGATTCATGATCTCTGTCCGACTCGTCGGCGCACAGATTAACCCTTTCGGCCGCATATCTAAACCTAGGACCGAAAACCGGGTACTTACTCCCGGATGTCATCATTGTGAGTTGCATATGCACGTAGACCGATATAGGTCTTGGGCCGCGCTGTTGTTGATTGGCTGCGCAGCGGGTTGCGCAGGCAATGGGCAGGGGCTCGATCAAAATGGACAGCCCATCTCCCCGGGCGGCACGCCGGGGGGCACAACGGGCGGCGGGCCCGTGACCGCGGATTTCCAATCGATTCAAGCCAACGTGTTCACCCCGATCTGCTCGGTGTGCCACATCGGCGCGAGTGCGCCGCAAGGGCTGCAGCTCGATGCCGCGCACAGCTACAACCTCCTGGTCGGCGCGCCGAGCAACGAACAGCCGAGTCTGCTGCGGGTAAAGCCCGGCGATCCGGACTCGAGCTATATGGTACGCAAGATCCAAGGCTCGGCCGGCATAACCGGCGGCCAGATGCCGCTGGGAGAAACGCCTCTTCCGCAAGCGACCATCGACGCCATCCGTCAGTGGGTCACGAACGGCGCGCCGAACGCGCCCGCGGCCAAAGTCGCGGCACAGATGTTCGCTGTCCAAACCACGGCTCCTCTCGACAAGGCAACCGTGAAGGCCCCGCCGGCGCGAATCCTCGTCACGTTCACGCAAGACGTCGATGCATCGCTCGTCAATAGCTCGACCGTCATGTTTGAACGAATTGCCCCCGCATCTGCTGCGGCCGGCGGCGCACAGACGATGCCGGCGACTGCGAGACTCGCGCCGAGCAATCCCGCCGTCCTGTTGATCACTCCGAGCACTCAGCTCGAGCCCGGAGTCTATCGCGTAACGGTGCGCGGCACGGGCGGCGGAGCATTGGCCAATATGAACGCCGCAACGCTCGGTGCGGATACCTCGTTCGAATTCACCGTGGAGTCCGCTCAATGACCGGCCGATACTCTCACTTTGCGCTGCGCTGCGTGTTCGCCGTGCTGTGCTTCGTTGCCTACGGTGCGCGCGCCGAGCCCTATCTCGCCGTTCAACTGGGCCTCAAATGCGGGCAATGTCACGTCAATCCGACCGGAGGCGGTTTGCGCACGACGTTCGGCGACATCTTTGCGCAGACCGTGTTACCCGCGCAGCACCTCGATACCGCGCTCGACAACTGGACCGGTCAGCTCGGCCAGTATCTTCGCACCGGCGGCGACTTGCGATTCGACGCCTCACTGGCGCAGGCGCCGCACACCCGCTCCGTCGACCAATTCGCGCTCGAACAGTCGCGCGTCTATATGGAAGCGGATCTAATTCCCAACAGACTGCTCGCCTATGCCGACGAGCAGATCGCGCCCGGAGGCGCCCTCAACCGGGAAGCGTATCTCTTGTATTGGTCGGCCACGCACGACTGGTACATCAAAGCCGGACAGATGTACCTGCCCTTCGGTCTGCGGCTTCAGGACCAGAGCGCATTCATCCTCACCGCCACCGGAATCAACATGACGACGCCGGATCAGGGCGTGGAATTTGGATGGGAGCACGGCCACTGGGATGCGCAGCTGGCCGTCAGCAATGGTACCGCGGGCGGTGCGGTCAACAGTACGGGAAAACAAACCAGCACTCAGTTGATCTACGTGGAGTCCGTCTGGCGGGCGGGCGTTGCGGCCAACTTCAACGCCCAATCCGGCGGAGCGAAGAGCGCCTACGGGATCTTTGGTGGACTTCGGACCGGCCCCATCTCGTGGCTGGCACAAGCGGAGATAACCGACGACCGGAGCATCCCCAATAGCCAAGGTAAACAGCTCGCCGCTCTGCTCGAGGCCAATTGGCTCATCGCTCGCGGCAACAACTTGAAGATCACGGAGGAGTTCCTCAATCCGAACCGCGCGGTGCGCAATGCCGAGGAAACGCGCTGGAGCGTGGTGTACGAGCTCACGCCGATTCAGTTCGCGCAGATACGAACGGGCTTTCGCTGGAACGATGGGATTCCTCAGGATAATGCCGAGCACCAGAAGCAGTACTTTGTCGAACTGCATGGATTCTTCTGACGTCCGCAGGGAGAACTGCGCGATGAAGACAGGCTCGCTTCGTCCGGAATCCCACAACTATTGCTGAAGTTCTCAGCACACATCCGTATCCGATCACTACACAAACCAGGATGTGCAAAACAATGCGTGTATCGACATGGGGAACAGTTGCATCCGGCTTATTCGTCAGCGTGCTCACGGCATGCGGCGGAGGCCATGGCGGCTACGGCGGTTCGAGCATGCCCGCACCCGCGGCACCCACGGTGAGCTTCTCGCAGCCGGCGGCGGCCGCCACCCTCGATCTCGGCCAGGCCCTTACCGTGACGTGGACGTCGGCGGGTACCACTGCGTGCACCGCGACGACCTCGAGCGCAGCGGGCGGTGCGTTCACCGGCACTCAAATGGTGAGCGGCAGCCAGACGATCGTCCCGACCGCCGCCGGAACCTACACCTACACACTCAGCTGCACCGGGACCGGCGGCACCAAGTCGGCAACCGCAAGCGTGACGGTTGGGCCGAACCTTCTCAGCACCCTGACGCCCACGGGCACGATCCCAACCGTCGGCACGACCGTCGATCCGATGAACGGCGACCAGAATCCCTACGGCCTCACCATTGCGCCGGCGACCGCAGGACTGATCACCAAGGGAGATCTCATCGTGTGCAATTTCAATGACGGCCCGACCAATACTCAGGGCAAAGGAACGACCATCATTGGACTGCATCCGGCCGCCGGATCGAAGCCGTATCGGATCGCGCAATCCGCGGATCTGCTGGGCTGCAATGCGCTCACGATGCTGCCGGACGACAGCATTTCCGCGGCCGGATGGGGATCGAACCTGAATCCGCTGGTCAGTGCGGCCGGTGCCGTTGGGACGCCCTTCTCCAGCGACACCTTCGCAGGTCCTTGGGGCGAGGCGTACGTGGCCGCCACGGCGACGCAGCCCGCCGCACTCTACGTATCGAACGCACCCGGCGGCACCACCAGCGCCGGCGGTACCATTGATCGCATCAGCCTGGACGTCGATGCGCAGACGTCGTTGACGGAAATAGTGACCGGCATTTGCAGCGGCGGAGCACCCGGGGCCATATTTGGGCCGGCAGGGCTCACCTATGATCCGGCGAGCGACACCCTGTATATCGTCGCCACGAGTTCGGCCAGTGTCATTGCCATCGCGGGCGTGTCGAGCATCCCGAAGGATGGCGTGGTCGTGAACGGACAATGCACCGCAACCGCCACCATCCCGACGCCGGTTGCAACCTTCTCAGGGCCCTCGATGGCCTCGGCGAGAGTCATTGCGCATGGCGCGCCGTTCAATACGCCGCTGAGCGCTGCCCTGCTGAAGAACGGTGATCTGGTGGTCGGGAATGCAGACATCGGCGCTTCCGGGCCCAGCTCGACCACGAACCTGTTGATCGAAATCTCGCCGGTGTTGCCCGGCGGCTTTGTCGGTCAGCCCCTGCAGGTCGACACCGGTACGCCCGGCGCGCTGTTCGGCATCGCGGCCACGGTGGATGCTTCGGGAAATCAGATCATCTATTTCAATGATGATAATAACAATGCAGTGATGCAGTTGGGACCGGTTGCGGCCGCAATGACTCCGACGACTCCGGGCTATTGAGCCGCGGCAAGTACCGGCGGCCCTGCTCCGTAGGGCGTCACTCCACGATCAACGCAATGCACGACGGCCCGACGCGAGGCCGTCGTCAGCTGCGCACCCGACGTGAGCCCGGCCCGCTCCGTTGCCGTTGAATGATAACCCGCCATCGCGAGGAAACGCGGCGACTCGGCCATGCTCGCGAGCACTATGAAGTCGAAATTCGTCGGACCGTCGAGAGCAGCGCATGCGCCAGGACTCGAACCCTCATCCGACGCGGCAGCAAGACAACTGGCGCAAATCACCGCGCATAGCACCAAGCATGCCCGTGTCAGCGGATGTGTCCCGGACTCGCGCAGTGGCATGGCGGTGATCTGTCTACAGGCGTCCTGTGAAGACCAGCACCAGCAGCACGATGAGCACCAGACCCAATCCCCCGCTCGGGTAATAGCCCCAGCCGCCGCTGTACGGCCACGCCGGGAGCGCACCGATCAGAAGAAGGACCAAGAGGATTAGCAGGATTGTGCCTATGGACATCTTCGACTCCCTCGGAATTAGTGGGATCGAATTTAGGCCCGGCTCATTGCGAGCGCAGTCAGGCTGTGTCGCCACAAACTGTAGGGCGCGTCCTACCGGGTCCGCCGGGAATAGATCTAATAAGCTGATCAATAGCCCCTGAACATTGTGCTTTTTATTACCTGCATTCGGCCCCATTGTGTCGTCAGGAGGTTCCATGAACGACATCAGACGCAGCAATGAGAGAGGGTTTGCCGATCACGGTTGGCTCAAGTCCTTTCATACGTTTTCATTTGCCGATTACTTCGATCCAGAACACGTGGAATTCGGCCCCTTGCGGGTCATCAACGAGGATCGGGTGCAGGCCGGGGCGGGTTTTGGCACGCATGGCCATCGCGATATGGAGATCATCAGCTATGTGCTCGCGGGCGAACTGGCGCACAAGGATTCGATGGGCAATGGCTCGACTATCCGTCCCGGTGACGTGCAGCGGATGAGCGCCGGTACGGGCGTGCAGCATAGCGAGTTCAATCCGAACTCCGGCGAGCCCGTGCATTTCCTGCAAATTTGGATTCAGCCGGCCAAGCGCAACATCGAGCCGAGCTACGAAGAGAAGCGCTTTGCGGCGGAGGAGAAACGCGGACGCCTGCGTCTCATCGTTTCGCCGGATCGCGCGGATGGGTCTTTGCTGATCCACCAAGACGCGCGAATCTATGCCGGCCTGTTCACCGGCAGCGAGCGAGCGCAGCTCGAGGTGGCGCCCGGAAGGCGCGGATACGTGCACGTCGCGCGCGGTGCGCTGACGGCCAACGGCGAGGTGCTCGAGGCCGGCGACGCGCTGCGCATCACCGGCGGTGCGCCGCTCATCTTGACGGCGGGACGTGACGCGGAAGTGTTGGTATTTGATCTGCCGGGTGATCCCGACTAGGCACCGACGTCCGTGGGAGGCAGGCGATAGCCGGTATCGCCTGCCTCCGCTTAAGGTTCGCGTGCTCTTTCGTGTAGAGTAGCGGCGAAATGCAACCGGACTTTTCGCAAATCTGGTCATTTCTGTTCGCCGCCCTGGTGGTTTTCGCGATCTATCGGCGGTTTCGGCGCAACTTCGGACGGCAGGAATTTCGGCCGCGACGAATGACTTTGCGCGTCGTGCTGCTCGCGGCCGTCGGTTGTGCACTCCTGCCGATGGCGCTGCGCTCCGTTCAATACCTCTCGGCGGAACTCGCCGGTGCGGCACTGGGCATCGGTCTGGGACTATGGGGCGCGCAGCGAACCCGCTTCATGATGTCCGGCGGGCGGCTGCACTACGTGCCGCATACCTACACCGGCATCGCCGTATCGCTATTGTTTCTGGGCCGCCTGGCGTTCCGCGTCTTTCAGGGGTATGCGGGGGCTCAGGCGACGCCTGTCACCGCCTCCGTGGATCCCTCGCTCGCGTTCGCACCGGCATCGATGGTCAGGAGTCCGCTCACGGTCGGAATATTTTTTGTGCTGGCCGGCTACTACGGGTGGTATTACGGCTGGATGCTATGGAAATCCAGACATCTCGATGCTGAAGACATCGAGGCAGCGGCAGCGTCCGCCAACCCGGCGCAGTGATCGAGGGCGCACGCACACGCGTGGCCCTTGCTTGCTATCTGAACAATCCGACAAAAATCACGCAAGTCATCAGCGCCAAGGCGACCAATAACGTGTTATGGCCCCAGCGGGCTATCATTCCAACCATGTCAATCTCCTGGTAGTCGTCAACGGCCGGTCGTCCGGCCCGTGTCCTTTATGGGGGCGGAACTGTACATTTCCAGCCGCCGACGCGGCATGTCGCAGGTCTCAAAACCAGCGATTCTCCGCAATTCGGGCTGCAAATTGGCTAGGCAGGGCCGATGCCGAGACCTTGACTTTTCGCGAAAAGTAGCCGT
>DASYFQ010000252.1:0-6778 GCA_036498345.1 Steroidobacteraceae bacterium | reverse complement strand
TCAGGATCTCCTGATACCCGGTCATCGCCGTATTGAAAACTACTTCACCAGTCGTGTTGCCTTTTGCGCCTACTGAGACGCCACGGAACACGGTGCCATCTTCGAGAGCTAGCACTGCAGGTGTCGACACTCCGGTTCCTCGCTTTGCGCTACGGCGCTTTCCGCAGATGCGCAAAGCGGGAGGCGCTCCTTCAGAACGTCCTCCCGCTTCATGGGTTAATTCGCGATCAGTTTCCGGGCGCGAATATTAACGATGCCGGCGATGACTGTCCATGGCTTCTCTAAAGTCGAAGCACGTTCTCCATGCCATACAACCCCGCCGGCTGCCCGATCAGCCATTCAGCCGCCCGCAGGGCGCCTCGCGCGAAGGTGATCCGGTCGGTGGCGCGATGCGTGATCTCAATTCGTTCCCCGGCGGCAGCGAAAGTCACGGTATGCTCACCCACGATGTCGCCGGCGCGCAAGCTCGAGAAACCGATGCTGCCGGCGCTGCGCGGCGCGCCGTGGCTGGCCCGCTCATAGATCGCGACCTCCGCCAAATCCCGCCCACGGGCTGCTGCGACGGCCTGGCCCAACGCCAGCGCGGTACCGGACGGGGCATCGCGTTTCATCCGGTGGTGCGCCTCGAAGATTTCCACATCGTAGGCGGATCCCAGCATCAAGGCCGCCATCGACACCAATTCGGCCACGACGCTCACGCCGACGCTGGTATTGGGCGCGATGAGCACCGCAATATCCCGCGCCATCCGCGTGAGTTCGGCGCGGCTCGCAGCATCCAGCGCCGTGGTGCCGATCAGAATCGGAACGCCCGCCGCGGCGCAGGCCTGCGCATGCGCCGCGACAGCGCTGCTCGCGCTGAAATCGACAGCCACCGACGCACCTCGAACACCCAGGCTTGCATCCGAGGTGATCAACACGCCGGTGGGCGCACCCTCGCCGGCCGCGTCCTGTCCCAGCCGCTCGCTCGTGGCCGACGCAATGGCGCCGCTCAAGCTGAACGCCGGCGTCTCGCGCAAGGCGCGTACCAGGGACTGCCCCATGCGCCCCGTGATGCCGAAAATTGCCAGGGCGGCCACGCGCAAAGTCCTAGTCGACCGCACCGGTAAAGAATTTCTTGACGCCCTCGAAGAACGATTGTTCGCGCGGCTGATGGCTACCCTGCCGCAGCGAGGCCTCGAATTTCTTCAGCAGCTCCTTTTGCTCGGCCCCCAGACCGACGGGAGTCTCGATCACCACCCTGCAAAACAAGTCGCCGGCCGCGCCGCCGCGCACCGGGCGCACACCTTTTTCGCGTACCCGAAACACACGTCCGGATTGAGTTTCGCTGGGAATCTTCAGGACCACCTCGCCATCGAGCGTCGGCACCTCCACCGAACCGCCGAGGGCGGCGGTCGTGAAGCTGACCGGAACCTCGCAGGACAAATGACTGCCTTCGCGCTCGAAGATGGCATGTTGGCGAACCTTCACCTCGACATACAGGTCGCCGGCGGGTCCACCGTTGCGGCCCGCCTCGCCCTCGCCGTTCAGGCGGATGCGATCGCCGGTATCGACGCCGGCGGGCACGGTGACGGATAAGTTCTTTTCCTGGCGCACCCGGCCCTGACCGAAACAGGTATCACAGGGATTGCTGATGATCTTGCCGCGGCCCTTGCAGCGCGGGCAGGGTTGTTGGATGGTGAAAATCGACTGCTGCACGCGCACTTGGCCCTGGCCGTGGCAGGTATCGCAGGTCTTGGGCGCAGTCCCCTTGGCAGCGCCCGAGCCCTTGCAGGTCTTGCACTCGGCCAGCGAGGGAATCTGGATCTCGGTGTCGGTGCCGAAGACGGCCTGTTCGAGCTCGAGCTCGAGCTCGTAGCGCAAATCGGCGCCGCGAAATACCTGCGAGCGGCCGCGCTGGCCGCCGGAGAAAATGTCGCCGAACATCTCACCGAAGATGTCGCCGAAGGCCTCGCCCGCACTGAAGCCGCCGCCGCGGCCGCCTTCGAGTCCGGCATGGCCGAACTGATCGTAGACCGCGCGCTTTTGGGGGTCGCACAGGATCTCGTAGGCCTCCTTGGCCTCCTTGAATTTATGTTCCGAATCCGGATCGTCCGGATTGCGATCCGGATGCCATTTCATGGCGAGACGGCGATACGCCTTTTTGATGTCCGCGTCGGTCGCGGTTCTGGCCACATCGAGGAGCTTGTAATAATCCTGCTTCGCCATTGCTCACCTTATGCGGGCGGCCCATAAAAACGAACCGCCGGTACCCGATACCGGCGGCTTGATTGACTAACCATTGTCACCCGAAGAGAGGCTCTACGCTTTCTTGCGGTCGCTCTCTTTGACTTCTTCGAATTCTGCATCCAGCACGTCATCCTTGGGCTTTTCCGTATGACCGCCCGCTCCGCCAGTGTCGCTCCCGCCGCCGGCGCCCGCCGCCGACTGTTCGTACATTTTCTGAAGCAACGCCGTG
This sequence comes from Steroidobacteraceae bacterium, assembly GCA_036498345.1. Classification (GTDB taxonomy): domain Bacteria; phylum Pseudomonadota; class Gammaproteobacteria; order Steroidobacterales; family Steroidobacteraceae; genus Bog-1198. The sequence continues at coordinate 4,323 of DASYFQ010000252.1, read as the reverse complement.
GATGCCTGCTCGAGGGCCTGGGTCTTGCGCTCGATCTCCTCGCGATCGTCGCCGCTCATCGCCGTCTTGACCGCCGCAACCGCCTCGCTGGCCGCTTTCTTCTCGTCGTCGGAGATCTTGTCCCCGACATCCTTGAGGGCCTTTTCCACCGTATGAATGGTCGCGTCCGCCTTGTTGCGCGCGCCCACGAGCTCGCGGAACTTCTTGTCCTCCTCGGCATGGGCCTCGGCGTCGCCCACCATGCGCTTGATCTCGGCCTCCGACAGACCGCTGGATGCCTTGATGACGATGCGCTGTTCCTTGCCGGTCTTCACGTCTTTCGCCGAGACATTCAAGATGCCGTTGGCGTCGATGTCGAAAGCCACCTCGATCTGCGGCATGCCGCGCGGCGCCGGCGGAATATCGGTGAGATCGAATCGGCCCAGCGATTTATTGTCGCTCGCGCGATCGCGCTCACCCTGCAATACATGGATGGTCACGCCCGTCTGATTGTCGTCCGCGGTCGAAAACGTCTGCGACGCCTTGGTCGGGATGGTGGTGTTCTTCTCGATCACCTTGGTCATGATCCCGCCCAGCGTTTCGATCCCCAAGGACAAAGGAGTCACGTCGAGCAACAGCACGTCCTTGACGTCCCCGGACAGAACGCCGGCTTGGATCGCGGCACCGACCGCCACGGCCTCATCGGGATTCACATCCTTGCGCGGTTCCTTGCCGAACAAATCCTTCACCGCTTGCTGCACCATGGGCATGCGGGTCTGGCCGCCGACCAGAATGACCTCGCTCACGTCCTTCATGGACAGGCCTGCATCCTTCAACGCGGTTCGGCAGGGCTCCATGGTCTTCTGCACCAGATCTTCGACCAAGGACTCGAGCTTGGCGCGGGTCAGCTTCATGTTGAGGTGCTTCGGGCCGGCCGCATCCGCCGTGATGTACGGCAGATTGATTTCGGTCTGCTGGCTCGAGGAGAGCTCGATCTTGGCCTTTTCCGCCGCCTCTTTCAGGCGCTGCATGGCCAGAGGGTCTTTGCGCACATCGATGCCGCTTTCCTTCTTGAATTCGTCGGCAAGATAATTGATGACGCGCAGGTCGAAGTCTTCGCCGCCCAGGAAGGTATCGCCGTTGGTCGACAACACCTCGAACTGACGCTCGCCGTCCACTTCGGCGATTTCGATCACGGACACGTCGAAGGTGCCGCCGCCCAGGTCATAGACCGCGATCTTGCGATCGCCGCCGTCCTTGTCGAGGCCGTAGGCCAACGCCGCCGCCGTGGGCTCGTTGATGATGCGCTTGACGTTCAAGCCCGCGATGCGGCCGGCGTCCTTGGTCGCCTGGCGCTGCGAATCGTTGAAATAGGCCGGAACCGTGATCACGGCCTCGGTGACGGGTTCGCCCAGATAGTCCTCGGCGGTCTTCTTCATCTTCATGAGGACCCGCGCCGACACTTCCGGAGGCGCCATCTTCTTGCCCTGCACTTCCACCCAGGCGTCGTTGTTGTCGGCCTTGATGATCTTGTAGGACACCATGGCCATGTCCTTCTTGACCACGTCGTCGGTGAATTTACGGCCGATGAGGCGTTTGACGGCAGCCACCGTGTTCGCGGGGTTGGTGACGGCCTGACGCTTGGCGGATTGTCCCACCAGCACTTCGCCGTCCTTGGTGAAGGCAACGATGGACGGCGTCGTCCGGTCGCCCTCGCTGTTCTCGATGACCTTGGGCTTGCCGCCCTCCATGACCGCGACGCAGGAATTGGTCGTCCCGAGATCGATGCCAATTATTTTACCCATGTGAAAACCCTCTAGAAATTCTTACCTATGACTGTTAAGTGGGGGAGTCCTCGGCAATTTTCAATCGCCACCGCTCCCGGGAGTTTTACTGACGATGACCCGTGCCGGCCGCAATAATCGGCCGTTCAGGGAATAGCCCTTTTGAATCACCGACAGCACCGTGTTCGCCGGGTGCTCCTGGCTTTCCTGAACCGCCATGGCCTCATGCCATTCCGGATCGAAGGGTTGGCCCGCGGGGTCGATGATCTTGATGCCGCCCTTGTCGAAGGCACGGTGCAACTGCCGCAATGTGGCCTGGGCCCCTTCCAGCAGCGCCGGGCCGGGGGTGGCCGCGCCCGCATTGATCCCGGCCTCCAAGGCATCGCCGACGGTGACCAGCTCCTGCGCGAACCGTTCGATGGCGAACTTGCGCGCATTTTCGACCTCGCGCTCGCTGCGCTTGCGGAAATTGTCCAGCTCCGCCACGGCGCGCAGGTAGCTGTTCCGATTCTCGGTCGCCTTGGCCTCGGCCGCAGCCAATGCCGCGTCGGCCCCGCCCGGCGGGCTCGCATCCACGGGCATGTCGCCCTCGGCATGATTGGTTTCGTTCACTCGTGCAAACCCTCAAAAAAAGGAATGGCGGCATGAATGCCGCTCGAAGCGCCTTTCTTGGGGCTATTTGCGCGCGTTCAAGGCCGAACCCAGTAGTTTTGCGGTGACATCGACGATGGGAATGACCCTCTCATAGGCCATGCGGGTCGGACCGATGATGCCCAACACCCCCACCACCCGATTGTCCAGCGTATAGGGCGCCGTGACAACGCTGATATCGTCCAGAATCCGGTAACCCGACTCCTGGCCGATGAATATTTGGATTCCGTCGGCCCGCAGACAGCTATCCAGGATACGCAAAATGTCGTGCTTCTCGTTGAAGGCCTCGAACAGGCGCCGCAGCCGGTCGACATTGGACAGCTCGGCGAATCCCATCAAGTTGGTTTCACCGGCGATGACGTATTCCACCCCCACGTCGGGCTTGGACTCGAACACCTTTTGCGCCATTTGGATGGCGTCCTGCATGAGCTGATCCATGTGCTGACGCGTCTCCTGGAGCTGCCCGAGCAGCTGGGCCCGCACCTCCGGCAGCGAGCGGCCCGCGAACGCCTCATTGAGATAATTGGCCGCGCGCCGCAACTCCTCCGTCGAATAGTAGCGATCGAGCTGGACCACCCGGTTCTGGACCTCGCGGTTGCTCATCACCATGATGGCGAGCGCGCGATTCTCCGACAGGGCGATGAATTCGATCTGCGACAGAGCGACATAGTTGGGATTAGGCAACGTCACGAGGCCCGCCATGTGCGTGACGCTCGACAGCATCTGCGACACGGTCTGGACCAGCGAGCGGCCATTGGCCGCGTCGGTACCCAGCCGGCGCTCGATCTCCTCGATCTCCTCGTGATGCAGCGGCTTCAACTTGAGCAGGGTGTCGACGAAGAAGCGGTAGCCCTTGTCGGTGGGTATGCGCCCGGCGGAGGTGTGGGGCGAAGCCACGAAGCCCAGATCCTCCAAATCGGCCATGACGTTGCGGATGGTGGCTGAGGAGAGGCTCAAACCCGAATCGCGCGACAAGGTCCGCGACCCCACGGGCTGCCCATCGCGAATGTAATTCTCGATCAGGGCTTTGAGCAGCAGCTGTGCCCGCTCGTTGAGTCCGTCATCGGCGCCTTCTGTCATGGTACGGTCCATATAACATGTTTGAAGCTACCTAGCGTGTCCGCCCGAAGTCAAGTCGAGCGAATCCGCTTAAAATCTTCAGCTTGATGGCGTGACCGGCTCGGCGCCGTCATGCTACAAGGACTCGCCTATGCCCCATTCCTTTCAATCCATCGCGCTGGTCGGCAATGCCAAGGACTTGCGCGTCGCCGAATGCATGCTGAGCCTCGCCGGCCACTTCCATTCGAGGGGCGTGCGCGCCATGGTCGATCCGGGCCTGGGACTCGCCTTTCGGCCGGACAGCATCCTGCTCTGCCCCGAGCAGCACTTCGCCGCCCGGGCGGATCTCATCATCGCCATTGGGGGCGACGGCACCCTGCTGTATGCGGCGCGCTTGGTGGCCGGCTATTCGGTACCGCTGCTCGGAATCAATCGCGGTCGGCTGGGATTCTTGACCGACGTGAGCCCCGAATCCATGCTCGAGGACGTGGACACCGTGCTCGCGGGCCGTTACAGCGAGGATCGGCGCTCGCTGCTGGCGGCGCGCTTGGAGAAGCACGGGGCCGAGTCCGTGAGCGCCCTCGCCCTGAACGACGTGGTGGTCAACAAATGGGAAACCGGGCGCACCATGGACTTCGAAACCTCCATCAATGGGCGTTTCGTCAACTCGCACGGCGGCGACGGCATGGTGATTGCCACGGCAACCGGCTCGACCGCCTACGCACTGTCGTGCGGCGGTCCCATCGTCGAGCCCGACCTCGACGGGTGGGTGCTGGCGCCGATCAGCCCGCATACCTTGAGTGATCGGCCCATCGTCGTACGGTCGGGCAGCAAGATCCAGCTGCGCATG
>DASYFQ010000251.1:0-13980 GCA_036498345.1 Steroidobacteraceae bacterium | reverse complement strand
AAGTCCGTAACAGGATCGAAAATGGAGGAAAGCCTCTGGGGCAGTACCGAATCAACACCGAGGCGGCCGCTCGCAGTGATTTCGTGGAAGGTGAGTTGGCACGTGATCCGCAGTTCGAAGAGGACGTCGTTGCGCTCTATGTCAGGGAGGCGGTGCAGACAGACCCTCAGTCGCCGAATGCATTCGTCGACAACACGCATCTTCCCGTTCTGGATCCGCTGCGGATTAGCGTCCCCACCATGATCATTTTCGGCGAGTATGACTACTACGCTAAGGAGGAGGACCTGTTGCCGTTTTTCTCGCAACTCAAGACACGGGACAAGCGATTCGTTCTATTACCACACGGAGGGCACGCTTTGATTCTTGAGAAGGATCATCGACGTTTCCAACAGGAAGTCCTGAGTTTTTTCGACCGCCCATAACCCAGGCCACGCACTAACCCAGGCCACGCACTGGTCTACCGGTGGATCGACGTCAATTTCTGCCGGGCGGCAAATTGCGCCGCCGGCAAGCTCATGAGAGGAATGCCGGCGGCGGCTTTATCGGCGAACCTAGCTCACTGCCATTCTCACACCCTTGGCGGCCTTCTCGATCAGCGCAGCGACAGCGTCAGGCTTCGACACGTAAACCGCGTGGCTGCCCTTGACTTCGGCAACCGTCGAACCGGCCCGCTGCGCCATGAGGCGTTGGGCGGGCGGCGGGATCATCTTGTCATCCGTAGAGACGAGGTACCAGCTCGGCTTCGCTTTCCACGCCGGTTCGCTGATGGTTCCGCCCAAAGCTCCGACGCCCCACGGGACCTGCGAGTCTGCCATGAAGGACGCGGTTTCTGGATCGACGTCCGCGGCGAAGGCGGCCGGAAACTTCGCCTTGTCGAGGAACAGGTAGCCCTCCTGCGGCGGCAATATAGGCGGCACGGGTGCGCCAGGCGGCGGGTCCTTGATTAGCGTTGACACTGATTCACCCTTGTCAGGAGCAAACGCCGCGATATAAACGAGTCCGGCAACCTTCGGATCGTTGCCCGCTTCCGTGATGACCGCTCCGCCATAGGAGTGGCCGACGAGTATTACGGGTCCTTTCTGGGAGGCGATGACGCGTCGCGTCACAGCCACATCGTCTTCCAGGGTGGCCGTGGGATTTTGAACGATACTGACGTTGTAGCCATCCTTCGTCAGGATTTTATAGACGCCCTGCCAGCCAGAGCCATCGACGAATCCACCGTGAACCAGAACGATGGCTGCCGCTGTTGATGTAGATACCTTATCCATAATGATCTCCTCTTGGTAAAAAAGACGCTCGGCTCGAGCAGCCCGCCGATCCTATTCCCGCCAGCAGTCGGTGGACTATCCGCTTTGCGCAGGGCTATCCTTATTCCGAAAACAGCGCTCGGGAATCGATATGGCAAGTACACAGAAGGCGTTTTTGCGTACCTCGGACCTGACAGAGGTCGTGGCCGCCGTATCCCGGGTCTATTGTCCCCACGAAATGACAATTCGAGGGAGCAGCCCCGGCGCTGTCACCACGCTGGAGATCATCCACGACGGACTTCAACCGGTCGTGGACCTGAAGTACTCGATGCCGGTACGGGTTGACGCGGGCGATTTTCGCCACCTGATGCTGATGCAGACTTGCATCGAGGGATCTGGGACTGCGATACAGGGCGATGCCAGGGCAACATGGCGTCGGGGCCAGACGCTGCCACTATCGCCAGGCTTGAACACGCAACTCGATTTCGATGATCGTTTCGCTCAGCGCGCAGTGCGCGTGGATATCGGGCATCTGGAATCACTTTGCAGCCGATTGCTGAATTTTCCGCTCGATGGTCCCCTGAGGTTCGAACTGCGTCCATTCTCCTTCGACCTTGAAAGGGCCTGGCATCAGGCGGTGGGATTGATCTCGGCATACGAGCGAATGAATATCGTCTTACCGCAACCGGCTGCGATGAGCTTCGATGAATTCATGTTGTCGATGGTTCTTACGCAGCACCCGCATAACTATACGGATGACCTGCGCAAGCATTCACGTGCCGCCGCACCGCGCATCGTGCGGGAGGCGGAACACTGGATGCGAACCGGCGGAGCGGAAATCTCGGTCAGTGCAATCGCTGCTCGAGTGGGCGTGAGTTTGCGCAGCCTCGAGATCGGATTTCGTGAGTTCCGCCAATCAACACCAACGCAATACCTACGGAAAATTCGTCTCGAGAGGGCGAGAGCAGAATTGCTGGCGCCGTCCGCTTCCACTACGGTGACTTCCGTGGCATTGAGCAACGGCTTCTTTCACCTGGCCAGATTCAGCGGCTACTACCTTGCCGCGTTCGGTGAGACGCCATCGCAGACGCTTCGCCGCGGCCGACTCCGTTAAATTCACGAACAATCAGCGTAGTACCGAGCGTTGAGTCGGTGCGAGCCGCAATCGTTCCGGTTTTCGCATCAGCGCAGGAAGAATGGCTGCCGGCGCCGAATCCCGCCAGCCGCTCAGCGCTCTGAATCGCGACAGAAATGCATCGTGATTCTCGAGGCTTCGCCAACGTGCAAGCCAAACGAACGCGCGATCGTGCGCTCGAATCGGCAGGCGGGGGAAATTGTTGGCCGACTCCTCGGTTACCAGGCGCGCGATAGGTTGAACGCCGGCCGCTACCAGTTGGGGCAGTATCGTGTTGTCGAAGAAAGTAACAAACTGCATTGCGTCCACATCGCCGAGATAATGAATCGTGGCTTCGATGATCGCGCTTGCGCCGCCATTGGGCGCGGCGGGATTGGAGAAACCTTGCCCTGATGAAGCAGGTCGAAGCAGGAGAACGTTGTCGGAGTCGATCATGGTGGCATTCGCCTCGCTACGGTGGTCTTGCCAGACGGGACCACCGTAGAACGCTTCCAGCGCCATTTGACGCGCCTGCATGTCGGCAAACCCCCGGATCCAGACAAAGCGATCTGGATCGTCAAGATCCCGAAAGGTTCCGAGCACGTGTGCGCCGAGCACGCTCTGGGATTCGATGAAATTCTTCTCGAAGATCGAGATCAGCGTATCCCTCTGACCTCCGCGCAGGGTGTATTGACGCAATTCCAGAATACCGTCTTCGGACATCGGTTTCCCCCCAAGAACCGCTGTGACTGCCGAATGATAATCCCGATATACTGACATCCTCTGTCATATTTGCGCGATGCCGGACCCATGCGAGCTGATCGGCTGCTGTCCATTCTCATGACGCTCCAGCTTCGCGGACGAGTCACCGCCGATGCGCTCGCGGCACAACTCGAGGTGTCCCAGCGAACGATCTATCGCGACGTGGAAGCGCTGAGCCGATGCGGCGTTCCCATCGTGACCGAGCGCGGCCGCTCCGGTGGCCTCGCCCTGATCGACGGGTATCGCACCGAACTGACCGGCCTCTCCGGACAAGAGGCCGAAGCGTTACCTTTTGCGGGACTCGGGGATGCTGCGGCAGCGCTCGGGCTGGCCGCCTCCGCGGAAGCTGCTCGACTCAAGGTGTTTGCGGCGCTGCCCCAGTCCGGCCGGGAACGTGCCCATCGCGCGAGCGAGTGCTTCTACTTGGACCCGGTGGATTGGTATCGGCATGCGACCACTCCGCAGTTCTTGAGACTCGTTGCTGCGGCGGCCTGGGCGAGCCAATCCATCGAAATTGATTACGAGAGTTGGCGCGCTCGCAAGAAACGCATCATTGACCCCCTCGGGCTCGTGCTCAAAGCGGGGCGCTGGTATTTGGTGGCCCGCAGCAAACGGAATACGTCCATATTCCGACTGGAAAGCATCCATGCGGTCCGCAGCCTGCCCAAACACTTCGTCCGGCCGAAGCGCTTCAATCTCGCGAACCTGTGGCGAGGAGAGGTGTCGCGGTTCGAAACGAGCCTTCGGCGCATGAAAGCGACGATCCGTATCGCCCCGGCCGCCATATCCCGAATCGATCGGCTGGGGGCGGATGCGGCTGAGTCCATTCACCACGCCAGCCCTGATGAGCGAGGCTGGCGTGAGGCGTCCATTTGGATGGAAAGTATCAACCATGCAGCCAGCCTGCTACTGGGGTTCAGCACCGACATTGAAGTGGTCGCACCGGAGGAACTTCGCGTGGAATTGACGCAGCGTGCCGCTCGCGTGTGTGCGCTCTACGAATGACAGCGTCGATAATTCTGACCGGCCGCCATGGAGCGAACGCGCAACAAAGTAGCGGATCGATCCTCAGGTGACAGCAATTGACGCTCAAGCACCCGCAACTTTCGTTACTCTCTGCAGTGTGCGTATCCATGTGCATCCGACCCCCGAAATCGCAGCCGAGCGCGCGGCCGAGTGGCTGCGCACCGAGATCGGCCGTGCGAGCGCGCAGCGCGGTCGCTGCCTCGTTGCCCTGAGCGGCGGGCGCACGCCGTGGCGGATGCTCCGGGACCTGGGCCGACTGCGCGTCCATTGGCACGACTTACAAGTCTTCCAGGTCGACGAACGGGTCGTGCCGGAGAATGATGAACGACGCAACGCGCGCCAGATCGCCGAGCTGCTCGTCGCACCCGCGATGCTGCCCGCCGCGCAGTTCCATGCGATGCCGGTCGAGCGGAGCAATCTCGGAGCGGGCGCCGAGGAGTACGCCCGGCTGCTCAGCGAACATGGCGGAACGCCGCCGGTACTCGACGTGGTCCAGCTTGGGTTGGGCGCCGACGGCCATACCGCCTCGCTGGTGCCCGGTGACCGGCTCCTCGAGGCGCAGGACCGCGATGTCGGAATCAGTGTTCCCTACCAGGGGGTGCCCAGGATGACGCTGACCTTTAGAGTGCTCGATGCGGCGCGACACCGCTTGTGGCTCGTCACCGGCCGCGACAAGGCGGCGGCGCTGCGGAAATTGTGGGCCGGCGACGCATCGGCGCCTGCCGGGCGCGTCGTGCGCGACTCGGCGTTCGTATTCACCGATTCAGCGGCGGCAATCGAATTGCCGGCGGAGATCCGTTCTCCCCACTGAGTCGGCGGGCAGCTCGCGGGTCAATACTGCGCGTTCGGGGCATCGCCGGTAGCGTCGATGGCGTAGAATTCTCTGGGACCGGTCGAACGCCGTGCGATAACGCGGAGGCGAGCCTCGCCAGTGAGAAGCGGTTTCTGCCTGAAGCGTTTCGTGACAGGAGCACTCTGCGCTCTCCTGCTTCTTTCCGGGTCGTGGCGGCCAACATGCGCCGCCGACGAGAAGCCTTTGAGGGCGATCCTCGTCATCGCAGGAGAGAGTCTGCACGATTCCGTTTTCGAGGACTCGGCTTTGCTCGTGATGAACAACCTCGCTCCCGCCCCGGTCGGCATCATCATCAACAGGCCGATGCCGGTTCCCGTCTCGCGTCTCTTTCCGAATCTCAAGCGCCTCGCGCAGGTGCGCGACAAAGTGTACTTCGGCGGACCCGTTGAATTCGGATCCGTGTGGTTCCTGTTCCGCGCCGCCACGCCGCCCGAGCATGCGATCCAGACTTGTGACGGCGTCTACGTGAGCGCGGACCGGAAGCTGCTGCTCCAGCTGCTCGGCCGCGACAAGCCCATGGACGGTCTGCGGATCTTCGTCGGCCACGCCGGCTGGGCACCGGGTCAGCTCGAGGCCGAGATCGCAAACGGCGACTGGACTCCCAAGCGCGCCGAGCCGGAGGCGATCTTCAACGGTAAGTTCGAACACCCCCGGTCCACGTCGCAAGCCCCAAAGCGCAGCACCTAACGATGCGCCGCAAAGCCGGCACTACTGAAATTGATGAAATCGGTTCGCCCCGAAAGTTGCTCGCGGCGAGCGGCTTTCATTTAAATTCCCGCTACGGGGAATGAGGGAGCAATGCATGCCCAAAATCGACATCGCCGCCGTACCCGCACGTAAGGGTTCGGGCTATCCGCCGCCATTCGATGCACCCTGCATTGCGCGTACACGGCAGCGCTTGGGCGAGGCGGGCGGACTTCGCGAGTTCGGCGTCAATCTGATGAGGTTGCCGCCCGGCAGCTGGTCCAGCCAGCGCCACTGGCACAGCCACGAAGATGAATTCGTCTATCTGCTTGAAGGCGAAGTAACGCTCATCGAAGACGGCGGCGAGACGGTGTTGCGCGCGGGCGATTGCGCGACGTTTCCAAAGGGCACTCGCAATGGCCACCACCTGCTCAACAAATCCTCCGCGATGGCTGTCTATCTGGAGGTGGGCTCTCGCAACCCGCACGACCTCACCACGTGCTCCGATATCGACATGATGAGTTCCAACGCCGACGGCCGGTTCGTGCACAAGGATGGCACGCCCTATCCAAAGCCCTAGCGGAACGCAGCAGGCCATACCTGCCCGATACCTGCCGATCGCCGGGCTAGGCGCGCGAATCGCCGTTGCTGCGACGCAAGCAGGCTCCGCCACAACAATTTGGAAGCTGAGATTTTAGAGGGGTATGCTCGCGACAAAAGCTCAACGGCCCTAATCGCTTAATTGGATGCGACATACCGGGGAGGAATCTCACATGGCTATCAACGAAACGAAGCTCAATGAGTTTCTGGGCAAGGCAGTAGGTGATCTTGGCGCGGCGATGAGCGCCGCATTGATGCTGGTTGGAGATCGGCTCGGCTTATACAAGGTGCTTGCCAAGGGTCCCGTGACATCTTCGGACCTGGCACAGCAAACGGATACGAACGAGCGATACGTTCGCGAGTGGCTCGGTAATCAGGGCGCCGGCGGATATGTGCAGTTTAACGCCGAGAGAAATGAATGGTCGCTGAGCCCGGAACAGGCCCTTTGCCTGGCGGACCCCGATGGGCCTGTCGATGTGCCGGGCGCGTACAACATTGTCGAAGCCACTTTTCACGCCTTAGACCGTACGCTCGAGAATTTCCGGACGGGAAGGGGCATGGAATGGGGCGAGCACCATCCCTGTCTCTTTCGTGGAACAGAGCGATTCTTCCGCGCCGGCTACAACGCCAATCTCATTACGTCGTGGCTTCCGGCTCTGGACGGGGTCGTCGATAAACTCACGGTTGGAGCGAAGGTTGCCGATGTCGGCTGCGGTCATGGAGCCAGCGCGGTTCTGATGGCCAAAACGTATCCAAACTCGCAGTTTATTGGATACGATTACCATGCCGATTCCATTCGAACAGCCCGCGACAGAGCCGCTGCCGCGGGCGTGACGAACGTGGAGTTCGAAGTGGCGGATGCGGTGAGCTACCGCGGCGAATCATTCGACCTCATCGCATTTTTTGATTGCCTTCACGACATGGGAGATCCCGTTGGAGTGTCGCGCCACGCCCGACGCGCGCTGAAGGACGACGGGACGATGATGCTGGTCGAGCCGTTCGCGAACGACAAAGTTCAAGACAATCTGAATCCGGTAGGTCGAGTGATGTACGGAGCGTCCTCGCAGATCTGCGTACCGGTGTCGCTTGCGCGCAATGGACCCGCACTTGGCGCGCAGGCGGGCGAGCGTCGGTTACGTGAGGTAGTCGTGACCGGCGGTGGCTTCGGCCGATTCAGGCGCGCTACCGAAACTCCATTCAACCTGGTGCTCGAAGCGCGCCCATAGACGATCGCAGTTCCGAATAGAGATGTTAGGGATGCGGGACAGTGCATGAGCAGCTACTAAATTGCGCTGCGCCGCGATGAAGGTCTGTCCGAGTGATTCTGGATCGAGGACAAGGACTGTGGCCCAGTTAGCGCGGCGAGTGCGCGCCTGACGGTGGCGTTCGCGTTCCGCTCAATCGCTACTATGCTGAAATAGATGCGATTTGCGAAAGCACTGGGAAATGACGTTGCCGCCGGCTCCACGTATTTCAGGGGCATCGCACGACGGCACTTCGCGCCGCCTTGTACAAACCGGTCCTGCATGTAACTCCCAATTGGCGCGTTCTGTTCCGCGCCGAGCCGTTTAATGGCCGCAAAAGCCGGAGCGCATCCGGTTTGTGAAGGCGAGGTGGCGGCGGCCGCCGGCGCGGTCTCCCCCAATTTGCTATCGCCCATGCCCATCGTTGTGGCGGGGGCACTTGGGGTATTGCTAATTGCCGTCGCGCCGCTTCGGCCCTGGATAGCCGGTAACGTAACGGACAGAACGGCGCTCGCGGCAAACAACGTCCAGAGTTTCATGATCCAGCACCTCGAATGGAGTTAAATAACGAGGGTCAGTTTCCGGCGCGGCTGTCCATTCTGGAAGTGCCTGCAGTCATGGTTGTCGTCCATGACTCCAGTCATGCACCACGTTCTTGATGCGCGTCAGACGATGCCTTTCTGTAACGCAAAGAGAACTGCCTTTGTGCGATCGTTTACGCCCAGCTTGGAGAATATGTTTGATACATGATTCCTTACTGTGCCTTCGCTAAGGCGGAGTGCTGCCGCAATTTCGCGATTGCTGATTCCGCTCGTCATCAATTTAAGGACATCGGATTCCCGCCCAGTCAAATTGACTGGAACCTCTAACGCATCTTCACGCCACTTGGCATCACCTCTCGATGCCGTCAATGCAGGGGCGAGGGGAGCGTAGAGGTATGCGCCGCCCGATGCCACGGTTCTGATAGCGTCGACAAACACCTCCGGTGTGACTCCCTTGAGTAGATATCCCCGCGCGCCAGCACGTAACCCTGCGACCAGCGCCGCGTCGTCCTCGAAAGTTGTCAGCAGCAGAGTAGGTGGCAAGATACCCTGCGCAGCGAGGGTAGCCACAACCTGAACCCCAGTCATTTTTGGCATGCGCACGTCGAGCAGCAGAACATCTGGCCGGCACTCGCGCACCTTCTCTACGGCCGCCTCTCCATCCTCCGCCTCGCCGATCACGACCAACCCGTCGAATAGTCCAAGAAGGGCGCGTATTCCGCTTCGAATGAGCGCCTGATCATCCGCCAAACAGACGCGTATCAAGAGAGGGCTCCAACCGCGGGGATCGCGCCGCGTACCCGAAACCCGCCCCCTGGCGGGGCCGCTATCGAAAGTTCGCCACCAAGTAACTTGAATCGTTCCCGCATCCCCGCAAGGCCTCCACCCTCCACGAAAGGCCCTCCTCGGCCATCATCGCTCGTGTTGATCTTGATTGAGCCATCAGGTGCTTCGTCGACTTCGACAACCAGTTCTTTAGCCTTGGCATGACGAATTGTGTTGGTGATGACCTCTTGCACACATCGAATCAGGGCATCAGCCCTCGCCGGATCCAGGGCTCGGAGTTCATCGGGTAAGATCAAACGGATTTTGACCCCAACCACGCGCTCGGTGAGGGCCAGCAGAACCGACCGCAGGTCCACCGGTTCGACCCGAACGCGATTCACGACGGTGCGCACCTCCGCCAGAAGCGCACCAGCGACGTCGCGGGCGCATTGCACGTGCTCCGCCGCCTGACTATTCGTAAGGCGCCCAGCGACGTCAAGATGAATAGTAAGGGTCGTCAGGCAGTGGCCGAGGATGTCGTGTAGATCACGTGAAATGCGCAGCCTCTCGGCCACGCGCGCGTTGTCGGCCATGAGCGCCTGCGTGGCGCGCAGCTCCGCGTTCACGCGTGCCAGCTCGTCCCGCGCCAGCGCTTCGTTTCTCGCGAGGTGCGCGGCACTGATGGCAAAAGCTTGGAACCCGCAGCTCATAAACAATAGAAGAAAGGAAAGGCTGCGGCTCTCGCCGGCGCATTTTATCGCAGCCAGGGAAACTGCTAAGAACAGCGCCGCCAGGAGGGCAACGCGAAGCGGCGCCAACCAGCCGATTTGCCACGCTACCACCAGAAGGAGGAAAGTGGCGACAAAACTGGGATACACCCACACAAGGAACAGAGCGACGGCTGCTTGCGTCACCAAAAGGCCAATCACTCTCCGGCGATGGTGTGTGCCGTTAGTTCGGCAGGCGGCAATATAGGCGCCTAAGAATACTAGATAACCGGCAGACCATCGCACCGCCCAACTGACAGGGTCTTCAAACTGGCGTACTTCGAAAAATCCGGCATACGCCGCACGCGCTCCGATTGCTGCCACGAGCAACAGGCAAGCATATGTCGACAGGATGTCTCTTTGCCTCAGTTGACCGGCCACTCTTGGCTCTCCCAATTGCGATGATTTTTAAGGGTAGCAGAAGACTGCCCATCCGACCCATGACCGCCGTCATGGGCCTGATGCATGACGGGCGACACTGTCGCATGCGCGCTCTCCATGAGAAAACGAAGTTCCGATGCGTGCACATCCTTAAGGAGAGATCGACATGTTCCGCGTTTCTCGTATTTGCGCTACGAGCGTAGCGCTCCTCGTCTTCTGCTCAGTGAATATATGCATGGCGGCCGACGAGCTGCCTGCAATGAGCCACGGCACCATGCCGTCCATCCCTGCCGCGCCGAGCATCGGCGAAGCGCTGCTTGATAAAGTAAGAGGCCTTCTTGGTACCTGGGACGCCCAGACTACCGGTGGCGTCATGACGGATATTTTTAAGTCCTTCGCCTTCGATACTGCAGTGTTGGGTGAGGAGTGGATTAACGGCAAACAAATAACTAGCACAGTATTCTACGTCGTGAACGGGGAGCTCCGTGCTGATCACTTCTGCGACTATAAAAATCAGCCTCGGTATACGGCGGTGCCCTCTATCGAACCCGATGTACTCGACTTCCAATTCCGCGAAGCAACAAATTTGGACACACACCCAGTGCATTTCCACGGCACCAAGTGGCGCATCGTCGATTCAACCCACCTCGTCCAGGATTGGTTCGTCATGGGCGGCAAGAAGCCGGTCTCTCTGGCGCACATGGAATTTACAAAACGTCCGAACGGCGCATCCGCGCCGCAATCGACCGTGGTCCCGCCGAAGACTTAAGCCGTGACGAAGTCGGCATGAGTTTATAGTTCTAACCGTAAACCTTACACATCTGTCCATTCAACTGGAAGGAAAGGCTATGCAATCGATACCGGTCGGGGTCACGGGCTCGTTCAGTCTTGTCGTCATGCCCCACCATCTGGCCAGCCGCTTCAAGGATATGACATTGCCTCCGGTCCTGGCGACGCCGGTCATGATCATGATCATGGAGAACGCGGCGCTCAACGCGATCAAGCCCTATCTGGACGCCGGCGAAAGCGCGCTCGGCACGCGTGTCGACGTGCGTCATCTGGCGGCGACACCGGCGGGTCGCCGCGTCACCGGCGAAGCGAAGGTGACCCAGGTTGATGGGCGGCGCATCGAGTTTTCGATTCGTGCGACCGACGGGAGCGAGGAGATTGGAGCGGGCACACACGAACGCGTGGTGATACAACTGGCGAAGTTATCGGAACGGATGAAGGCCAAATTCGGCTAGCGATGCGACGATCGCCACGGTGTTGCCCGCAATTTGTACCGGGGATCAGGGCAGGTCCTGAAGCGGCGCGAACGCGCCTGGGGTGGTGGCGCTCTGCAGCAATACCCCGGGGTTCGTCGTCACCACACCAGCCTGCATCGGATGAGCGACGCCGTTGCTGACCACGATATCGGGTTTGCCGTCGCCGTTGATGTCCGCGACCGCGATCTCATTGGCGCCCGCAGCCGGGTAGATGCTGGCCGCCAGGAATTTGCCGGGATTGGCCGGATCGTGCAGCAGCACGGTCACCGATTGCTGCCCGCCGATCACGATGTCGAGCTTGCCGCTGCCCTCAAGATCCGCGACGACGATGGACTGAGCCAGATCCTGCGTGGCGATGGGATAACTGACGGGAGCGAGGAAGCTGCCGTGATTGGCCGGATCCTGGAGCAGTACATTGACGGTGGGAGTCATGCCGCCGGTCGGTCCCGGATCGGTGATCACGAGGTCATTGAGTCCGTCGCCATCCACATCGGCGATGGCGATGATGTTCGCTCCCGTGACATCGAGGTTGGCGCTCTGGGTAAAAACCGTTGCCGGAGCCGCGTAGGTCGTGGCCGAGGCGGCGCCCGCATGCATCAGGACTTTGACGCCGACAGCGTCCGTCAAGGCGACATCGGGGGCGCCATCGCCGTTCAGATCCCCGACCGCCACCCAGTTGGCGCCGCCGGCATACAGGGCGATGGGCGCGGCAAAGGTTCCCGGCGATGTCTGTAGGAACAACGAGACGTTGAAATCCGCCGAGATCAGGTCCGGCAATCCATCGGCGTTCATGTCGGCGATTGCCACTTGCGAGGCACCGGGGCTGCTGAGGACGAGCGGCGTGTTGAAGGTGCCGGGGCTCGTCTTGTCGTTGAAGAAAACGCTGAGCGCACCGTCATCGTAGCTGGCGGAGACTAGATCCTTGACTCCATCGCCGTTCAGATCCGCGCTGGCCAGATACAAAGGATCATTCCCGTCCGCTGTCAGCGTGGGCGCAGCGAATGCGCCCGCGGCGGTCGAGAGGTATACCTTGAGATTGGACGAACCCGGCGCCGCGGCCGGACGAACAGAACTGAGCGCGACGACGTCGGCGAAGCCGTCGCCGTTGAAATCGGCGCTGACGACGCCTTTGGATATCTCCGTGGGCGTCACCTTGACGCATGAGTAGCAAATCCCGCCGCCGTCGTCCCCGCAGCCGGCAATCAGCGTGGTCAGCGCAATTCCCAGGACGAGCCGTCGCTTGCGCGGTGCCGCAACCTCAAATTCCGCCGCCGTTGACTGAGACCCAAGGGCTATTTCGCTGGTAATTGAGTGCGACATGCGTTTCTCCCCTGTCGGCTATCGACTACAACGGGCGATATTACACCCGGTTGACCCGATTCTAGGCGGGGGCGTCTAGCGACGCGTGGCATCGAGCACGGCCTTCACCAATGGCTGCGCCGAGTAGTGATCGCGCGCCGGCGTCAGCCCTAACCGCACGATGAGCAATTGGCGCGACGGAATGATGGCGGTGATCTGGCCGTCATGACCCTCCATCCAGAAGGTGTCGGAAGGGATTCCAAAGGCGGCGTCCGGATTCTTGCCGGGGGTGACCGCGGCGGAGCCCCAGAGCCAAACCAGGCCGTGGCCATATTGGCCATCCGATGCCGCGACCGGTGAGGCCATCATGGCGACATAGCCGCGCGGGAGCATTTCTTGTCCCCGCCAGACGCCGTCTTGCAGCAGAAACTGTCCATACCTTGCCCAGTCGCGGGCGGTGGCATACATGTAAGAGGAGCCCACCAGCGTGCCGTCCTCATCGGTCTCCATCGTGGCGCTGGTCATGCCGAGTGGCTTGAACAGTTTTTCGGCCGGGTACGCCGCGCCGAGCGAGCCCGCCGCGTCTTGTACGATGCGCGACAGGATGTTGGCCGTGCCGCTGGAGTAGCTCCAGAACTCACCCGCGGGATGCACCAAGGGTTGCCCGCGGGCAAACCCCGCCATATCGGGTTGCAAGTAGAGCATGCGGGTGACATCCGACACGGTCCCATAGGCTTCATTGAAGCGTAGACCGCTCGACATGGCGAGCAGGTCGGCAATCCGAATGCGCTCGCGGCCGCCGGCGGGTGCGGGCCAGCCGGCAGATTGTTCGAGCGTGAGCCGACCGTCTTTGACGAGCATGCCGACCAGTCCGGCGACGACGCTCTTGGTCATGGACCAACCGAGCAGCGGTGTCGTCGCCGAAAAGCCCGAGGCATAGCGTTCGGCCACGATGCGACCGTGATCGACCACGACGATGGCGCGCATGCCGGGCCCGGCGAGGGTGTCGTCGGCGAGCAGACGATCGAGCGCCGTCACGGTCGCGACAGTGCTGCCCTCCGGCCAGGCTGCGCGGGCGTCCGGCTCCGCGCCAGAGTTCGCATTCGTGCCGGTGCCAGCGTTCGTATCAGTGCCAGTGCCAGGGGTTGCGGGGACGGAACCGACCTGCAAGGCGAAGGCTAAATTACCGTCGGGTACCACGGCGCAGCCGGTGCCGGTCCGCGCCACGGCCAATCCGTCGCCGATGAAACCCAGGAGTCCCGCGCGTACCACCCGCCGTTGCCGATCGACGGACACGTGCATGAGACGCAGCAGCGCCATCCCGGGTGCTTGCACATCGGTGCGCAGCACTTCATCCGGGTCGCGCCCGGCGAGAAACACATTGGAGCAGACGATCTTTGCGGAGTAATTGGCGCCGACACGCAGAATCTC
>DASYFQ010000250.1:0-4845 GCA_036498345.1 Steroidobacteraceae bacterium | reverse complement strand
CGATTGGTCGCCGCGTGGACGCACGATGCCGCGCTCGAATCGGCTGTCGACACGCTGCCGGCGCTGATGGATCAGAGCTGGGCGCTCGATTGGTCGGCGGCGTTGCCGCTCCTCGAATCGGCCGCGCATCTCTATGTGGTGGGCCGGGGGCTCGGGCTCGGCGCCGCGCAGGAAGCCGCACTCAAGTGCAAGGAAACCTGCGGCTTGCATGCCGAGGCATTCAGCAGCGCCGAATTGCGCCACGGTCCCTACACCCTGCTGGGCCCGGAATTTCCGGCATTGCTGCTCGCGCAGCGAGACGCCACGCAAGCGGGGGTCGAGGCCTTGGGCAGCGAGCTCGCGCGCCGCGGCGTGCCGGTGCTGATTGCCGGCGGGCATTCGGATGGCGCCATCATGCTGCCCACCATTGCGGCCACCGCTGAGATCGCTCCGATATTGCAGGTGCAAAGCGCTTACCGATTGATCGCCACGCTCGCCCTACGGCGAGGGTACGATCCTGATCACCCGGCGCATTTGCGCAAGGTCACGGAGACGGTTTGATGCGCACCGCACTCGTGAACGGCCGCCTTCTGACCGGTGAGGGACTGGTGAGTGGGCAGACGGTGCTCCTGTCGGGGGCGCGCATCGAAGCGCTGGTCGATCCTAAGGATGCGCGCTGTGCCGGCGCGGTCACCGTGGATCTCGAAGGGCAACTCTTGTTGCCCGGTTTCATCGATGTCCAAGTCAACGGCGGCGGCGGCGTGCTGTTCAATGATGACCCCACTCCTGAGTCGATCCATGCCATTGGCGCCGCGCACCGGCGCTTCGGCACCACCGGCTTTTTGCCCACGTTGATCAGCGACGATTTCGACACCATCGCGCGCGCAATTGCCGCCGTCCAGTCCGCCCTCGATGCCGGCATGCCCGGCGTCCTCGGTATTCACATCGAGGGACCGTTCCTCAACGAGTCGCGCCGCGGTGTGCACGATTCCAAGCACCTGCGCCTGCTCGACAGCAGCTTGGTGTCGCTGCTGAGCCGGCTGCGTACGGGACGAACCGTGCTGACACTGGCGCCGGAGATGACCACGCCGGACATCATCGCGGACCTTGCCGCCGCCGGCATCCTGGTCTCCGCCGGACACAGCGAAGCCAGCTTCGCCGCGACCGCCGATGCCATTGCGCAGGGGTTGCGGGGCTTCACGCACCTGTTCAACGCCATGGCCCGTCTCGAGCCGCGAGCTCCCGGAATCGTCGGCGCGGCGCTTTACGACGAAAGCACTTGGTGCGGAATCATCGTCGACGGCCACCATGTTGATCCGATCGTGTTGAAGCTCGCGCTGCGCTGCAAGCGCCACGATCGATTCATGCTGGTGACCGACGGGATGCCGGCGGTGGGATCCAGCGCACCCACCTTCGTCCTGCAGGGCCGCACGATCCGAGTCATCGACGGCATTTGCCGCGACGAGAACGGCATCCTTGCCGGCACTGCGCTCGACATGGCCGCGGCGGTGCGCAACGCGGTGTCGTTGTTGGGGCTCGATGTCA
Source organism: Steroidobacteraceae bacterium (assembly GCA_036498345.1). Taxonomy (GTDB): domain Bacteria; phylum Pseudomonadota; class Gammaproteobacteria; order Steroidobacterales; family Steroidobacteraceae; genus Bog-1198. Next base: position 3,321 of record DASYFQ010000250.1, on the reverse strand, counting down.
CCGAGGCGGTGCGCATGGCCAGCGAATATCCGGCGGAATTTCTTGGGCTCGGCCACGAACTCGGGCGCATCGCGCCGGGCTACCGGGCGAATCTGGTGTTGCTGGACGACGAACTCAAAGTGCAGAGGACTTGGATCGAGGGTGTGGCCTCGATTTAATGTCTCTTGAAGTACTGCACTTCACGCTCATGCTTTTCTGCAGCGGCACGCGTCTTGAACGTGCCCAGATTTCGTCGTCGTTGGGTTTTCGGGTCGAGTTTTCGAGAATACAACCGATATTCGCCCGTGCTGAGTTTTCGTATCATATGGGTGTTGAGTCCACATCCTTTCTGAAAGTTGCATCCGCCGGCGGCGACATGGCTGTCAGTCCACGCTTACGTCAACGTCTCTCGTCGCCCTACGGAGCATACGGCGCCCAACGCCTAATTTAGGCGATGTGCGATCAATAGTTCGGCCTTCTCGCACGTCGGGGACCGCGGGGAGTAAGGTATCGCCATGAGCGATGAACAGAAGCCCGATCGAAGCGCAATCGACTCCGCGAAGGGCGCAGCGAGTTCATTGTCCGATCGCATTGATCAAAATATCGAAACCATGGCGGCGCTGGAGCGCCGCGACAGCGAAACGACCAGCGCCTCCCAGAGGCTGGTCGAACGGATGAGCCGTGTTATCGGGCGTCCTGCCTATTTGTTCGGCCTTCTGATCTTCGTGGTCGTGTGGGTAGGCGCCAACGTGGGGAAGCCCTTTGGCATTGCGCCCTTCGATCCGCCTCCTTTCGAACTGCTCGACGGGATTCTCACATTCAGTGCACTCGTGACCGCGACCGTTGTCTTGATTGCACAGAACCGCCAGACCCGGCGAGAGCACCAGCACCGGCACTTGGATCTGCAGCTGAGTCTTCTCACGGAACAAAAAGTCACGAAACTGATCCATCTGGTCGAGGAGTTGCGGCGCGATCTGCCCATGGTGAAGGACCGCGACGATCCGCAAGCGATGGTACTTCAAGAGGCAACCGATACGGCCGCGGTAATTTCCGCAATGGACGAGTCGGGGCTCACCAAGGAGGGGGGGCATGAGCCGGACCGCTCAGCGGCGAAGGGCCGAGGTGAGACGAAGGAGGAAACCTAGCCTCGAGAAAAGAGAGCCGGCGCCTCGAGAAAAGAGAGCCGGCTTCCTGGGCCGGAGCTCAGCCGAATTCAAATCAGTCAGCCGGCTTTACGCGTGGTCGACGAGCGTTTCTTGGGGACCTTTTTGCCTGCTCGGCGTGCTTCCGACAAACCGATTGCGATGGCCTGCTTTCGGCTCTTGACCTTGGTGCCCGAGCGGCCGCTTTTCAACGTACCGCGCTTGCGCTCGTGCATGGCTTTTGCCACTTTTTTAGATGCCGCTTCGCTGTATTTTCGCGCCATGGTGATACCTCTGCATTGATTGGCCGACCCCACCATGCCTTATCCGGCGCCAACGCCATGTGCCGCAAGTGCGGCGACTCCCGACCGGATGTAGCGCATTCGGCGCGTTGCGTGTCGGATAAATCGGGCATGTGTGGGCGTGCACTGACGCGCGATCGCAAGATCGGACGATAGGGCACGTGAACGGTGCATGGCATGATTTTCTGCGGTTCATCAACAGGAGAAGCGCTTAGTGAGCAAATCAAATACGCCTGACCGCGAAATTCCCCAGCCCGCCAGCAAAGGCAGCGCAACCCCGCCGGGACCCGACCCGAAGGCGGCGCGCGAACGCAGCGCCGAAACCGTCTCGCAACCAGGAGGTTTCAAGAACGATCCCGATGATCCGACAAACCCGAATGAAGCGATCGAAAGAAGCCGCCGAGCACTACGGGAACGTTCGGGGGGCGCTGATCGCTAGCGACTCAGAGCAGGAACGCCTCATACGGCCGAGCAAAGTAGGTCATCGCATGATCAGGGAACATGGGTGGCCGCTTGTAAGGAACCAACTGCGACGAAAAGCACTGTAGCGCGTCGGCCTTTGCCGCCTGCGCGGTCCTGGACAAGTTGAATTTTCCCCAGCGCGCGCGGCTCATGGCCTGCGGATCGGCGTGGCGCCACGCCCAGATGAGATAACGCGCGAGGGTAAAGCCATGCACGCGAGCCAATTCAGTGCATACTCGTCCGGCTGCGTCATGATCCGGATGACCATCCTGCTCGTAGGGAACGAGCACTGTGGTGCCGCGATCGAGCAGTGACACGACTGCGGACCGGAGCTTGCCGCCGCAATCGGCGACGTGACCGTCAGGAATTCCGAGGCGCACGATCAATACCGGATGGTCGGAGAGCACTTGCAATGCTTCTTTGAGTTCCTCGCGCCGTATTTGTCCGAGCCGTCTATATTGCGGATAGGCCGCCTCCCCATCGGTAAGACTGAGCACGGTCACGCGGCGGCCTAGAAGTTTCCATTCGTGAATGAGGCCGCCGGCCCCCAGAACCTCATCGTCGGGGTGCGGACTGACTACCAACAGGGGCCCGTCCGGCGGACTCCAGTCGGGTGCGTCGGCCAGCGCTCGTTGCCACGCACTCTCGTCGGTACCGGGAAGGGAGGGATCGATAAGGCTTCGACTGATGGCTGTTGACACGATTTTATTCTCTGAGGCGTGCGCCATGGATCAATGCAGAAATGGTCGTGTTGAGAGCAGGCGATCGCCATCAGTCCGGCAATGAGATTGGTGTCGGACAAATCGGACTTGACCTCCCGCGTTGGATGTCCCCATGCGCGCCAGAGAATTCCTACATCGCCTCATGGCACCGTCCGAGTGTCGGGCTTTGCTCAAGGGAGTCCTATCTGCGTCTAACAAGATTCCTTATGTTCCAGAAGGGGCGGCCGGTGCACGGCACTTCAAGAATCCATGACTGACATCCTGTCGAAGGCGAAAACCGGAATTGACGGACTCGATGACGTGCTGGCGGGAGGTTTGTCCGCGGGGCACGTGTTTTTACTGGAAGGCGAACCGGGAGCGGGTAAGACCACGGCAGGATTGCAGTTCCTGCTGGCGGGCGCGGCCGCCGGCGAGCGCGGTCTTTACATAACCTTGTCGGAAACCGAGCGTGAGCTGCGCGCCAGCGCGGCATCTCACAACTGGCAGTTGGGGGACCTGATCAAGATTTGCGAAGTGCTTCCGCCGGACAGCCTGATCGAAGGCGAAAATCGCCAGAGCCTGCTCTACGCCTCGGATTTGGAACTCGGCGAGACCACCACGAAAATATTCGAGACGGTGGAACGGGAAAAGCCCGTACGGCTGGTGCTCGACAGCCTGTCCGAGATCCGCCTGTTGGCGCAGAGTTCGTTGCGCTACCGGCGTCAAATACTCACC
>DASYFQ010000249.1:0-10923 GCA_036498345.1 Steroidobacteraceae bacterium | reverse complement strand
TGGGCCTTCGTTGCCCATACGGACAGTCGTTTCGACCCCGACATGCTGTGCCGGTTCGTGCGCGCCTACCAGCGCGTCCAACCGCTCACGATCGGAGAGTTATGGGCGGTCGCGATCACGCTGCGGATCGTGCTCGTGGAGAATCTTCGACGCGCAGCCAAGCGCATCGTGAGCAGCCGGGCCGCGCGCCGGGAATCGAATACCTTCGCCGACCGCCTCCTGGGCGTGAACGGACACGCGGCCGAGCCAGTCGCCCTGGTCCTTCAGAGATACGAACACACCCCTTTGCCAGAGGCCTTCGCCGTCCAACTCGTCCGACGACTGCGGGACCAAGATCCGAATGTTGTGCCAGCCCTGATGTGGCTGGAAAGGCGCCTGACGGCGCAGGGAACGACGGCCGACGAGATCGTGCGTGACGAGCATCAACGACAGGGTGCGATAAACGTGACGACCCGAAACATCATCACGAGCATGCGCTTGGTCTCCGACGTCGATTGGACGGAGTTGGTCGAGAGCGTCAGTCTGGTTGACGACGCGCTGCATTCCGGCAGCGACTTCGCGAACATGGATTTTCCGACGCGCAACCTCTACCGCAGCGCGATCGAGGGGCTCGCACGCGGCTCGAAACTGACGGAACTGGAAATCGCGCGGGCAACCCTTATTGCCGCAGCTGATCCAAAGCATCAGGCGTGCCGAGAGGACGACGGTGTCGGCAGCCGCGAGCATGATCCCGGTTATCATCTGATTGCCGGCGGACGTCCCACCTTCGAGAGGACGGTCGGATTTCGAGCTCCCTTGCGGAGTTGGCTGGTTCGTTGCCACACGAAGATCGGCATCGCCGGTTACATCGGCGGCGTCATCATCGTCGCAGCGATCGTTCTGCTTCTGCCGTCGATCGCGCTGGGGGGGCCGCGGATCGGCGGCTGGTCGCTTGGTCTCCTGGCGGTCCTCGGACTTATCCCGTCGATCGATCTGGCGGTCGCAAGCGTGAACCGGGTTGTGACGAGCGGGTTCGGTACGACGATCTTGCCAGGCTTGGAACTCCGTGATGGCGTAACGTCGAATCTGCGCACGATGGTCGCCGTTCCGACCCTGCTCACGACGCAGGCCGCGCTCGAAGAGCAAATCGAACGTCTGGAGATACACTACCTAGCGAATCCGGAAGGCGACCTTCATTTCGCGCTTCTTTCGGATTGGACGGACGCCTCGACCGAGCACGCCAACGGAGATGACGCCCTTCTCGATGCTGCCGCCGAGGGTATCGCCCGTCTGAATCGCCGTTACGGACCGGCACCTGCGGGTGACCGTTTCCTCCTGCTCCATCGTCGGCGGATCTGGAACAATGGGCAGAAGCAGTGGATTGGATGGGAACGCAAACGCGGCAAGCTCCACGAGTTGAACCGGCTGCTGCGCGGCGCAGGCGATACGACATTCATGGCGGTCGGAGGGCAGCCGCTCGTCCCGCCGCCCGGCGTTCGTTATGTCATCACGCTCGACAGCGACACGCGGCTCCCTCGGGAAACCGTCCGAAGGCTCGTCGGCAAGATGGCGCACCCTCTGAACCACCCGCGGCTCGACGCCGCCACTGGACGTGTCGTCGAGGGATATGCGGTGCTGCAACCGCGCGTCACACCCTCTCTACCGATCGGCCGCGAAGGCTCGCTGTTCCAGCGCATCTTCTCCAGCATGGGGGGCATCGATCCTTACGCGTCGGCCGTGTCCGACGTGTACCAGGATCTCTTCGGCGAAGGCTCCTACGCCGGCAAGGGCATCTACGACGTGGATGCGTTCGAAGCTGCGCTGGACGGCCGCGTTCCGGAGAGCATGCTTCTGAGTCACGATCTTTTCGAGGGGACATTCGCCCGCGCCGGCCTGGCTTCCGATGTCGAGGTCGTCGAGGAGTTTCCTTCGCGCTATGACGTGGCCGCTGCGCGCCACCACCGCTGGGCCCGCGGCGACTGGCAATTGCTGCCCTGGATTTTCGGTCGTGGCGACGCGTCTCTCGGAAACCGGGGCACTAGCGCGCTTCCGCTGATCGGCCTCTGGAAGATGCTCGACAATCTGCGGCGGACGCTGTCTGCGCCGGCAAGTGTCATGGCGTTGCTGGCAGGATGGACCCTGTCCTTACATTCCGCTGCTGTCTGGACCTGCTTCATCCTGTCGACGATCGCCGTGCCGAACCTGCTCCCCGTTCTCGCTGCGATCGTACCGCGGCGTGCCCGGGTCACGGCTCGAAGCCACCTGCACGCCCTCGGCGTGGATCTTTCGCTTGCTTTGTCCCAGATCGCATTGGCGGTTACGTTCCTCGCGCATCAAGCATGGTCGATGACCGATGCGATCGGACGAACGCTGTTTCGTCTGTTCGTGAGCCGTCGTCATTTGCTCGAATGGGTCACGGCAGCCTACGCGAAGCTCAGCCCTCGGCTCAGCCTTCTCGGCTTCTATCGTCAGATGGCCGGTGGCGTCGTCATCGGCATAGTTGCCGCGATCGTCGTTCGGTGCGCCGGCGGCGACGCTTGGCTGGTGGCGGCGCCGTTTGTCGTGCTGTGGATCGCATCACCTGCCGTTGCTCGATGGACAAGCCTATCCCCGCTCGTGGCGGGTCGTTTATCGGTCTCGGAGGCCGACGCGCGCGCCTTGAGACTGGTCGCGCGCCGTACTTGGCGCTACTTCGAGACCTTCGTCACGGTGGCGGACCACATGCTGCCGCCGGACAATTTCCAGGAAGACCCAAAGCCAGTACTCGCCCGCCGGACCTCGCCCACCAATCTCGGCCTCTATCTTCTCTCCGCAGTCAGCGCCCGCGACTTCGGATGGGCGGGAACAACCGAGACTGTCGAGCGCTTGGAAGCAACGCTCGCAACGATGAGCAGCCTCCAGCGCTTCCGTGGCCATTTCTACAATTGGTATGACACGGGAGATCTTCGTCCGTTGGATCCGCGATACGTCTCCTCAGTGGATAGCGGTAATCTGGCTGGACATCTGATCGCGGTTGCAAATGCCTGCCGGGAGTGGATCAGCCGCCCGCTCGCGGCTTCCCGACTATTCGGCGGCATCGAAGATGCCTTAAGCCTGGCGCGCGACGCCATTCGAGAACTTCCCGACGACCGGCGAACGGAGTTCATCTCGAGGCATGAGCTTGATAGCACACTCGATATCTTGGGCGCGGCGCTCCATCACGATCATTCACTGCCAGAGGAACTTCCTGCACAGCTGATGGATCTCGCGCGTCAGGCCGCGACCGTAGTCGATATTGCTCAAACGCTGGCCAGCGAATATGGGGATGAGAACGGCATCGAAATGCTCTTCTGGGCGCAGGCGGCGCAGAGGTCAATCGATAGTCACCGGTGGGATGTGACCCAGACCGCCGAAATTGCCCGGGCGCTGAACCAGCGCCTTGCGGCGCTGGAGTCGACAGCACGGTCCATGGCCGACGCGATGGAGTTCGGCTTCCTGCTCGACCAGGATCGCAAGCTCCTCTCGATTGGTTATCTCGTCGCGGATGGCAAGCTCGACGTGAGCTGTTACGACTTGCTCGCTTCCGAGGCGCGTCTCGCGAGCTTTGTGGCGATCGCCAAGGGCGACATCCCGCCCCGCCACTGGTTCCGGCTCGGGCGAGCCGTCACCCCGATCGAGCGCGGCGCAGCGCTGATCTCCTGGTCGGGATCGATGTTCGAATATCTGATGCCGTCTCTCGTGATGCGCGCGCCGGCTGGCAGCCTGCTCGAGCAGACGAGCCGACTCATCATCCGCCGGCAGATCACCTACGGCACCGCGCTTGGCTTACCGTGGGGCATCTCAGAATCCGCCTACAACGCCCGCGACCTGGAATTCACCTACCAGTACTCGAATTTCGGCGTGCCGGGGCTAGGGTTGAAACGCGGCCTCAGTGAGAACGCCGTCGTGGCACCCTATGCGACGGCCCTCGCAACGATGGTCGAACCGGCGGCTTCGGCGCGTAACTTCGCCCGGCTGGTGGCGGTTGGCGCGAGCGGTCGCTACGGCTTCTACGAGGCGTTGGATTACACACGTTCACGTCTGCCCGAGGGCAAAGATTGCGCGGTCGTTCGCGCCTTCATGGCACACCATCAGGGCATGACCGTGGTCGCTATCGCCAACGCTCTCCTGGACGCAAAGATGCGCGCCCGATTTCACGCCGAGCCGATCGTCCAGGCCACGGAACTCCTGTTGCAAGAGCGGACACCGCGCGATGTCGCGGCCGTTCGTCCCAGAGCCGAGGAAGTCGCGGCGGGCGCCGCCGTTCGCGGCCTGGAACTCCCGACAGTGCGCCGACTGCGCTCCGCACACGCCGCGACACCGGAGGCCCATTTGCTCTCTAACGGCCGTTACGCGGTGATGCTTACGGGAGCCGGCTCTGGCTACAGTCGATGGCGTGATCTGGGAATTACGCGCTGGTGCGAAGACACCACCCGCGACGACTGGGGCGCCTACGTCTTTCTACGCGATGTCCGGAGCGGCGACGTATGGTCCGCCGGGTACCAGCCGAGCGGCGTCGAGCCGGCCAGCTACGATGTTACGTTCAGCGAGGATAGGGCCGAGTTCATACGGCGCGACGGAACGATCACCACGCTGCTTGAAATCGTCGTTTCTCCGGAAGACGACGCCGAAGTTCGCCGCCTGTCCGTATCAAATGCGGGCAACCGGGTCCGGGATATCGAGCTCACCTCCTACGCCGAGCTCGCGCTGGCTCCGCCCGCAGCTGACGCGGCGCACCTGACCTTCTCGAAACTCTTCGTGCAAACCGAATATGACGCCAAGGTCGGCGCCATCCTAGCGACGCGGCGCCGCAGGTCGCCAGCCGAACCGGAGATCTGGGCGGCACATCTTGCCGTCGTCGAAGGTGAGACGGTGGGCGAGACGGAGATCGAGACCGATAGAGCTCGTTTCCTCGGTCGTGGGCGCGATGCTCGGGCGCCGATCGCGGTGATGGATGGCCGACCTCTCTCCAATACTGTCGGAACCGTCCTTGATCCCGTTTTTGCGTTTCGACGCCGTGTACGGATTCAACCGGGTGAGACGGCGCGCATCGCCTTCTGGACCGTCGTCACATCGTCTCGCGCCGATGTGCTGGATCTGGTCGACAAGCATCATGACGCCAATGCATTCGAGCGTGCCGCCACATTGGCGTGGACCCAGGCGCAGGTGCAGCTGAGTCATCTGGGCGTCGATGCTGACGAGGCGAGCCTCTTCCAACGCCTCGCGGGCCACGTGCTCTACGCCGATAGGTCGACGCGTCCGTCGACCGATACCATTCGCCGAGGCGGCGGCGCCCCGGCGGCGCTCTGGGCTCAGGGCATTTCCGGCGACATTCCGATCGTTCTGGTGCGGATCGAGGACATCGAGGACATCGCCATCGTTGGCCAGTTGTTGCGAGCGCATGAATACTGGCGGATGAAGCAGCTGGCCGTTGATCTCGTGATCCTGAACGAACGAGCATCCTCCTATGTTCAAGACCTTCAGATCGCCCTCGAGACGGGGGTGCGGACGAGCCAATCCCATCCAAGGGCCGGAGTGGACGGGGCGCGTGGCTCCGTATTCGTTCTGCGCACCGATCTCATTTCGCGAGAGACACGCGCGCTTCTCCCATCGGTGGCTCGCGTCGTGCTGGCCGCACGCCACGGAAGTCTATCGGACCAGCTCGACCGATTCCGGGAAGCGAACTCTACCGCGCCACCTCCATCGAGACACTTTCAGCCCGCAGAGGTACCGCCGTCCGTTCCCGCAACGGTGGACCTCGAATTCTTCAACGGGCTCGGCGGATTCGCTGCAAACGGACGCGAATATGTGACGATCCTTGGCGCGGGGCAGGTGACGCCGGCGCCGTGGACCAATGTCATCTCCAACGCCTCGTTCGGCTTTCAGGTCACGGTCGAGGGTGGCGGATACACGTGGTCGGTCAATAGCCGCGAAAACCAGCTGACACCCTGGTCAAACGACCCGGTGACCGATCGGCCGGGCGAGGTCATCTTTCTGCGTGACGAGGATACCGGCGAGCTTTGGGGACCCACGGCACTACCGATCCGTGATGAAGCCGCGCCCTATATTGTTCGGCACGGCCAGGGATACAGTCGGTTCGAGCATGCCGCTCACGGCATCGAACTCGATCTCCTTCAATACGTCCCACTCGATGATCCGATCAAAATCTCACGCCTAACGATCCGCAACACGTCAGCGCGGCCGCGACGGCTTTCGGTTACGGCCTATGTGGAGTGGGTACTTGGTTCATCGCGGAGCGCATCCGCACCCTTCATCGTGACCGAGGTCGAGCCCAAAACGGGCGCTCTCCTTGCCCGCAATCCCTGGAACACGGCTTTCGGCTCTCGGGTAGCATTTGCCGACCTCGCCGGTCGGCAGACAAACTGGACCGGCGACCGGCGGGAGTTCCTGGGCCGAAATGGTACGCTCGACAACCCAGCCGCGCTTGCGACAGAAGCCCCACCGCTTTCCAAGCGGGTAGGCGCCGGCCTCGATCCCTGTGGCGTTCTTCAAGCTCCGCTGGAGCTTGAGCCGGACGAAACGGTCGACATCGTCTTCCTCCTCGGCGAGGCAGCCACCGCGGCCGACGCGCAATCCCTGATCGTGAGGTACCGTGGGGCCGATCTTGACGCGGTTTTTCGCGAGGTCGTGCAGCATTGGGGCGACCTGCTCGGCACCGTTCAGGTGAGCACACCGGACCGGTCGATGGACATCATGCTCAATCGTTGGCTCCTCTATCAAACGCTGGTCTGCCGCGTGTGGGCGCGATCGGCGTTTTATCAGGCAAGCGGCGCTTATGGTTTCCGCGACCAGCTTCAGGACGGGATGGCACTGACGCTGTCGAGACCGGCGATGACGCGCGAACATCTCCTGCGCGCCGCCGCTCGGCAATTCGTCGAAGGCGATGTTCAACATTGGTGGTTGCCGCCATTCGGCCAAGGCGTCCGCACGCGCATCTCAGACGATCGGATATGGCTGGCTTACGCCGTCGCCCACTATGTGGAGACGACCGGCGACGTCGCGGTCTTGGACGAGCCTGTTCCTTTTCTCGAAGGCCAGGCACTGCGCCTCGGCGAGCACGATTCCTATTTCCAGCCCGTGATCACGGACGAGACCGCTTCTCTATTCGAGCACTGCGCGCGCGGGCTCGATCAAAGTCTCAGTATCGGCGAGCACGGTTTACCCTTGATCGGCACGGGTGATTGGAACGACGGCATGAATCGGGTCGGTGAGCTGGGCAGGGGCGAGAGCGTCTGGCTCGGCTGGTTCCTGCACGCGACGCTGTCGGCCTTCGGGCCTTTGGCGGAAACTCGCCAGGAGCGAGCGCGCGCCGCGACATGGTGCTCTCATGCCGTGGCGCTGCAGACTTCGCTTGAGCGGGACGGGTGGGATGGCAACTGGTATCGGCGTGGTTTTTTCGATGACGGAACGCCATTCGGCTCTTCTGCGAGCGACGAATGCCGGATCGACTCCATCGCCCAGTCCTGGAGCGTGATCTCCGGGGCAGCCGATCCCGCCCGCGCTGCACGCGCGATGGCCGCTGTGCAAGATCAGCTCATCCGGCATGAGGCCGGGCTGGCTCTACTCTTCACTCCGCCGTTCGACCGCACCCCGCTCGATCCAGGGTACATCAAGGGCTATCCGCCCGGCATCCGCGAAAACGGTGGCCAGTATACCCACGCCGCCGCCTGGTCGGTGATCGCCTTCGCAACCCTCGGCCATGGAGATAAGGCTACCGACCTATTCTCGCTTATCAATCCGATCAACCACTCAAGCGCGCGGTCAAGCGTGCAGCGCTACAAGGTCGAGCCTTATGTCGCCGCCGCCGATGTCTATTCAGAATCTCCGCATGTCGGACGCGGCGGATGGACGTGGTACACCGGCTCAGCCGGGTGGATGTATCGAGCCGGCATCGAATCCATTCTTGGCCTTCGTCTTCAGGGAGCATTCTTGCTCCTCGCCCCCTGCATTCCCAAGCACTGGCCTCGCTTCGAAATCGTTTTTCAATACGCCTCGACGCGCTACGAAATCGCGGTCGAGAACCCCCACGGCGTCAGTGGTGGGATCACCTTTGCGGAGTTCGACGGCCAACCCTTATCCGAAGGCCCAATACGCGTGCCCCTACACGATGACGGTACCAGCCATAAAATACGCGCGGTCCTCGGTTAATTGGAAGGCACGGCCTCTCCTTAGCGGACTCCGGTCTGGGCCCCGGCACGAGGTTGGCGGCGAGGAAGGCACAACGTGTGTAATCTGTAAGCTTGCTAAAACAAGCTGACGCCGACCATCAGCGTCCGGAAGGGGTCAATCCCGTCTGTTCGCGCGCATTATAAGCGCGTCCACTCAACGGTGGTCGTCCTCGTCGTCTATCGCGGGTCGCGCTGCATCGTCGACCATCGCTCTCCCAACAATCGCCAAATTCTCGTCGCGAAATCAATCGGCCAGCCTAAAATCGCAAGGGGTCCCTGTTCGGTGCTGAAACCCAATAAGGGCCGGCGCATCATGCCTTCAGGGCCCGAGCAATTCCATGCTCGGATCTTGCCCAATAACGCCACAAGATTATCCGGAAAGGACTGGCTTTGCTGCGCGACGAGAGCGTGAGTGTGGTCACCGTCGGCACTGCGCCGGCGCAAACAGGAGACCCCACCCATGCGCATCTACATCATTGGCAATGACGGAATTACCCTCTGTCGCGAGCCGCCGGCGGCTGTGAATGAGGGCGAGATTGTCGTCGCGTCGAATGAGGAACTGCACGCGGCCCGGCTCAGCGGCGAGCGGCTGCTGGCCCTGTGGAACGCTCTGCCCGACGTCGAGAAGCGCAAGAAAATCGGCGACCGCGACGCGCTGGTCGATGAGCTGTGGTCGGCGATCGAGACATTGCCGGAACTACGGATTGGAGGCCGGGCGCCGCGGTCTGAGCGCGCGCGATTACTCCAGACCGTATTCGCCCCGAAAGTCGGGTTCGCAGCAGACTCTTTGCTGGAGGGAGGTGGATTCGAACTTTCGGTCCCACAGAGGACACCCGGCGTCCTCGCCGGTGTCGGTTGACGTTCGCGCAGACTACTTCTCGTTGGCGGGAAATCAGGCAGAGGCGACATAAAGCGGTCTTGAGACCCGGTCGTATCACGCGGGACCGAAAGTTCGAATCCGCCTTCCTTCCTCCAGCGGCGAATCATGATCAAACGTGGGCCGCGCCGGCGGCGAGGTGCACAGCGCGCTATGCGCGAGCAGATCTGTCTTGATCTTCTCGGCCGAGGGTTCCTCCGGCCCAAGCGAATCTGCTTCAAAGCTCGATTTGCGTCCCGAGCTCGACCACCCTTTTCGACGTGCACCCTCAGCTCGCGGCCGTCTTTCTCGAACTCCCAGGCGTACAATCCGCCATGTGTGAGCAGACGCAAATTGATGCAGTTGTGACCGATCAGTTCCTGCGGCCTCTTCGGTTCTGATCGCGTGTTGAAATACGACGGAGCCCCTACGACTGCGCTGCGCATGTCTGGCCCGATGCGCACGGCGATCATGTCCTTCGCCACTTGCTCCCCGCTTCGCACGCCGGCGTCAAAGCGCTCAGCGACGATATCGGTCAAGCCATAGTCGATGACGATCTCGACTTTGATGTCCGGATACTGCCGCAGCAACTTCGTGAGTTTCGGCCAGAGGATCGTGTCGGCCGCATAGTCTGTGGCCGTAATCCGAATGGTGCCGGCGGGCTTCTCCCGAAGTTCGCTCAACGCGGCAAGCTCGGCCTCAATCTCCTCAAACCGCGGGCCGACGGTGCGAAGCAGGCGGTCGCGCGCCTCGGTTGGGGAGACGCTGCGCGTGGTCCGGGTCAACAGGCGAACGCCGAGCCGTTCCTCGAGGCCGCGAATGGTGTGGCTGAGCGCCGACTGAGACACGCCGAGCTTCGCTGCAGCCGGCGTGAAACTGCGCCCCTGCCCGACGGCCAGGAAGGCCAGCAGTGATCCAGCATGTCCGTCAGCTCATCCACGATGCCGACCACGACATCCAGGAGGAGTGGAAATGGGTAAAGCCGAAGAGCCCAGGAACCCCCGTCTGGTCCATGACGGCATCGTCTGCACAGGGGAATCGTACAAGCAAGTTGTGAAGCTCACCTTCGCTCGCGGAACCTCGATCGAAGACCCGAAGAAGCTCTTCAATTCCAGCCTGGAAGGGAACACGCGGCGGGCGATCGACCTCCGCGAAGGGGAGAAGATCGACGAAGCGACCTTCAAGCAACTCATCCGCGCCGCGGTGGCGGCCAACTCCACAGCGCGCGCCCAACGGGCAGCCAAGAAGAAGTAAACCCGGCTCTTACCAAAGCGGGTTATTGCTATTTTAGATATAATGTGCTAGGATCATCGGCGTGAATGTGTTGTGGTTCCCCGAATGGGACGTGCGATTCCTAGCAGCCGGTAACAGCCAGGATCAGCGAGCACGGCCGCTGTTCTTTTCGGGCTCAATGCGGCTGGGCTCAAGGATTTCTGCGGAGCAGACGAGATCGATGGCTGATATTTTGATGGAGAACAGCAAAAGCAGCGGGGGCGAGGCCGCGGGCGGCCCTCGAGAAGGGCCAATCCGGCAACCCGGCCGGGCGGCCGCTCGGGATGGGGAAACGCGCGACCCAGGCCATGCAATTGCTGCTCGACGGCGAAGCGCAAGCCTTGACCCGCAAGGCCGTCGCTCGCCCTGGACGGCAACACGATGGCATTGCGGATGTGCCTCGATCGCATCGGGCCGCCGCGCCGCGAGCGCGCCGTGCCGATCGAGCTCCCGCCGGTGCGCGACGCCGCCGATCTCGCGGGCACGATGACCGCAATCATCGCGGCGCCCGGGGAGGGCGCAATCTCGCCGGACGAGGGCGGCCGTTTGGCGCGGCTCGTCGAGATCTTCCTCAGAGCCGTCGAGACGCGCGACTTCGAACGGCGCCTG
>DASYFQ010000248.1:0-12000 GCA_036498345.1 Steroidobacteraceae bacterium | reverse complement strand
TGTTTGAACCGCACCAGCGAAACCGCCGCGAGCGTGCCCAATACAACCGAACCGGTCGATACCACGACGCCGATTTCCAACGACAGCCATGCCGCGTCGAGGATCTGATCATTGTGTACGAGCGCCGTGTACCAGCTGGTCGAGAATCCTCCCCAGACGCTCACGAGTGCCGAGGCGTTGAAGGAGTAGCCGATCAGCACGAGGATCGGAATGTACAAAATGGCGATGCCGATACAGAGGACGGAGATCAGGAACGGCGAGATGCGGTTCTCCATCCTAGGACTCGAGCTGCTTGGTATTGTAATGCTGATACAGAGCGATGGGCCCGACCAGCAGCACCAGAAAGGCGATGGCCACGGCGGAGGCGACGGGCCAGTCGCGGTTGCCGAAGAACTCGTCCCAGAGGACGCGGCCGATCATCAGGTTGTCCGGGCCGCCGAGCAGGGTCGGGATGACGAATTCGCCGATCGCGGGTATGAACACCAGCATGGAGCCGGCGATGACGCCGGGCATCGATAGCGGCAGGGTCACCTCGAGAAAGGCTCGCCATGGAGGGCTGCCCAGATCGCCGGCCGCTTCGAGCAGGGAGTGATCCAGCTTCTCGAGCGTCGCAAACAAGGGCAAAACCATGAACGGCAGATAGGAATAAATGATTCCGAGGTATACCGCGAGAGTCGTGCGCATGATCTGCAGCGGATGATGGATGATCCCCAGCCACAGGAGGGCGGTGTTGAGCAAGCCGGTCTCGCGGATGATTCCCTCGAGCGCGTACACCCGCAGCAGAAATGAGGTCCAGAACGGCAGGATGATGATGAGCAGCAGAATGCTTTGCATGCTCTTGGATGTGCGTGCGATGGCATAGGCCATCGGATAGCCCAGGCCCAGGCATATGAGCGTCGAGAAAAATGCGGTCTTCAGCGAATAAAGGTACGAAAGACCATACACTTCGTCGGTGAGCAAATACTTGAAATTGCCGAGATTGAGCGCGAGGTGGATGTGCCAGTCGGGACTGACGGATAGAATATCCGTGTAGGGCGGTACCCGTACCGCCGTATCGGCAAAACTTATACTCAGGGCAAACCCAAACGGAATGAGAAAGAAAACCAACAGAAAGAGCAACGGCGGCAAGATGATGAGCCACTTCCCCCGCCGCAACAGCCATTCCCGGAGGGCCGCGCGCGGCGGGGCGCGCGCCTCGGTGTCGTCGAATCTCGCCGAGATCATGAGCGCTTAAGCCGAAGCATGCGTACTCTCAAGAGAACCTCCCCCAAATCTCCGCGTATCCCGCGCGCGCGCAATGCCCATGGCCGGCAGCGCCAGCGCTTGATCGATGCATGCATCTCCGCCTTGCATATCTATGGTCCGTCGCGAACGACGGTGGAAAAGGTCGTTGCCATCGCGAAAATGTCGCCCGGTATCGTCCGATTCTACTTCACCTCCAAGGCGGCAATGCTGGTCGCGTCTCTGCAGTTCCTCGCTGCCGAGTTCGAGGAGCAATTACTGGTGCCCGTGACGCGGCTCAAATCCAGACCCGTTGCGGCGTTGAAGTTGATGGTTGACCTCTATCTCGACCCGGAAATCGCCAGCCCCCGCAAGGTCTCTGTTTGGTACTCATTTTGGGGCGAGGCGAATTCACGCCAGGAATACTACGATATTTGCGGACAGAAGGACGAGAGCTTTGCGGCCTTGGTGCGCGAGCTCATCGAGCGGATGATCATCGAAACCTCGCAGCCGCAACTGGATTCGGATGGGATCGCGCTCGGCCTCATCGGCGTGCTGGAGATGCTGTGGCAGGACTTCGCCTTCCGGACCGAGGCCGACATCGATCGCCCGGCCGCGAAGCGGCGTGCCATGGCCTATCTTCGCTCGATTTTCCCGGGTCAGTTCGGTCCTTCGCGCGATGCGGGCGCCGCCGCGGCCGACGGGCGAATGGCGGGGTGGGTGTACGCCAATTCCCGCCTATTTGCGATCGAGCGGCAGTCGCTGTTCCAGGATTCGTGGCAGTTCGCCGCGCATCAGCTGCAAATTCCGCGCCCCGGGGATTTCCTCGGCGTCGACCTCGGCATCGAGCGGGCGCTGCTGGTGCGCGATGAGGCGGGGGTAGTGCGCGCCTTTCGCAATAGCTGCAGCGAGGCGCCGCATATGCTGATGACGGCACGGGCCGGGCGGGCTGATTTGATTCGGTGCACGATTCACGGGCTGCAATTCGAACTCAACGGCAGACGCCGCGGCGAACGGGGTGCAGCGGACCTCACGATCCTGGATCTACGCTTGATTGGCGATTTGATACTGGTGCGCTCCGCGGAGCGGCGACGGCCGGAGACTCCCGCCGGGGATGATTGGGCCGAATTTTCGCCGCCGCAGGGCGCGCGCCCCTCGAGGCCGCCGGTCGAAACGCCGATTGCCGCCGATTGGAAACTCGTGATCGAACAAGGGCTCGAATCGACAGCCAGCGGATCCCGCAACGTGGACGAACAGGGCTGGAGCGCTCGCTCGTATCGACGCTTGCTGGGATCTTGCGCGAATTTCAGCTGGCAGCGGCGATTCCTGCCGCCGAACCACCGGATCGAGCTGCGGCCCGACGGGTTTACCCTCTGGCAGGTGCTGCCGATCGGGCCGGGCCGCTGCCTGCTCCGGCAGCATGACTACACCCTGTGCGAGGCAGACCGCTCCGCACGCGCCGCGCAGTATCTGGCGTCGCGGCTCAGCCCGTATGCACGACGATCAGCGGTCGCCGTCGCGGAATCGACCCAGAAAGGCATCGTGACGTTCGGTCATGAGGCGGCGAACGGGGCACAGACGGCGCCCGCGGTCGCGGCGTTTCGCAGGCAACTGATTGCGCTCATGCCGATGCTGGCGCTGCCCAGGCCGCCGAACGACCTTTGACAAAATTTACTATACTGAGTGCCGACGGCGACACCGATGGGGAGCAGGCAGATGAATTTGACGTCCTTGACCACGAAAGATTGGCATGCGCGCGCCGCGGGCGTGCGCTACGAAACCCGGCATTTCATCGACGGTCAATACGTGGATTCGGCCGCGCGCGGCCGTTTCACCGTGGTGAATCCCGCGACCGGTGCCCCGCTGTGCGAGGTGAGCGCCGGCACGGCGGCCGACGTCGATCTGGCCGTGGCGTCAGCCAAACGCAGTTACGCGTCGCGCATTTGGAGCCGCAAGGCGCCGCGCGATCGCATGGCGATCATGGCGGCGTACAGCCGGCTCCTGGAGGAGAACAATGAAAAGTTCTCCCTGCTCGATACCCTGTGCATGGGCAAGCCGATCACCGACATGGTGACCATCGATGTGCCGGCGGCGGCACGGAATTTCGCGTACTTCGGCGAATTGATCGACAAGATCGACGGCATGGTCACCTCGACCGCCGCGGATGCCTTTCACTACATTCTGCGCGAGCCCTTGGGCGTGGTCGGGTGCATCGTGCCGTGGAATTATCCCTTGTTGATGGCTGCCTGGAAGGTCGCGCCGGCGCTGGCCGCCGGGAATTCCGTGGTGTTGAAGCCGGCCGAGCAATCGCCGCTGTCAGGATTGCTGATGGCGCAGCTGTTCGTGGAAGCGGGCGGTCCACCCGGCGTGTTCAATGTCGTGAACGGATTGGGCGAGGTCGCGGGCGCCGCGCTGGCGCTGCACAATGACGTGGCCAAGATCGCCTTCACCGGTTCGACCGAGATCGGCAAGCAAATGCTGATTTACGCCGGGCAGTCCAATATGAAGCGCGTCAGTTTGGAATGCGGCGGCAAGACCCCGCAAATATTCCTCGCGGACTTGCCGGATCTCGATACGGCGGTGACCTACGCGATCAACGGCATCTACGGCAATATGGGCGAGGTATGCAATGCAGGCTCGCGGCTGTTGCTGGACCGTCCCATTGCCAAGGAATTTCTGGCGCGGTTCATCGAGCGCGGCAAGGACGCCTATCGAGCCGGCGACCCGCTCGATCCCACCACCAACTTGGGGCCGCTGGTGACCGCCTCGCACCGCTCGCGGGTCATGAGCTACATCAACCGCGGGAAGTCGGAGGGGGCGCGTCTGGAATTCGGCGGCAGCTCACCGGATCTGCCGGGAGCGTTCGTCAATCCCACGCTGTTCTCCGGGGTCAACAACCGCATGACCATCGCGCAAGAAGAAATTTTCGGGCCCGTCGCCGCCGCCATCGAAGTGGACGGCATCGGCGAGGCGCTGAGCGTGGCCAACGACTCGATCTACGGGCTGGCGGCGGCGGTGTGGACGCGCGATTTGAGCGTCGCCCATAAAACCGTCCGCGATCTCGAAGCCGGCGTCATCTGGGTGAATTGCTTCGACCACGGCGATATGACACAGCCGTTCGGCGGGTACAAGCAGTCGGGGCAGGGCCGGGACAAGTGCCTGGAAAGTCTCATCTCGTACACGCAGACGAAGTCCGCTTGGATCAATCTGGGGTAAATGGCCCGGAGACGCTCGACCGACGAGCGGGTCGCGATCCGCGTCGCCGTCAACCGAATTGCTTGGGCGCACTCGGCAGGGCAAATTCCGGAATCCGCTCCCGCAGCAAGTTGTGGAATTCGAGCATCCAGCGTTCGAGTTGCGACAGGGGCCCCGGCTTGTAACTGCCGGACGCGAGTCCGCGCTGCACCCGGCCGCAGAGCCACTTGTCCTCGTTGTTCACTTGCGTGTTGATGCGCGAACTCAAGTAACGAATCGCGTGCATTTCGCGCCGCTCGTCGCGTAGACCGAACACGCCGCCGCGAACGATGCACCTGCCCGGCCCGTCGGGCAGCACTTGGAAGAAATCCATTCGCTCCGGATACACGTCAATGCCCAAATTAGGCAGCGCGCTATAGAAGCGCCAACAGCGACGCTGATCGTCGGGTAAATGCGCGGTGACGCTGCCGATCATCCGCTGATACAGGCCTTCGGACCAACGCGGCGACTCCTGCTCGCGCAGCCAACTAATGCCGCGGGCGACGCCGGGCACCGAGGCCTGGTCCTCGTAGTCAGGCGTAAACATGCGATACAGCCCCGGATGGCCGATGGGCACGTGGTACGACTCGAGATAATTGTCCATCGCGATTTTCCAATCGACGTTCCAAGTCTCTTGAGAAATGGGCTCCAACGGCACCATGTCTTCGAGCCGATAGGGCAGCAGTTCGTCGGCCAACTTGCCCCAGACCTTCGACACCGGCGGCGGGTCGCCCGCCAGGCAGACGAAGACGAAGCCGAAGACAATGTCGGTGCGGACCGGCCGCAGACCATGCTCGGCACGATCGAGCCCCGGGAAGCTTTCGCGCACGGGCATGCCGATCAGGCCGCCGTCATGCCGGTACGTCCAACCGTGATAGGGGCAGGTGATGGTGGCGGGGCAGTTTCCCGATCCGTCCAATAGACGCGCGCCGCGATGCCGGCAGACATTGTGAAAGCCGCGTATCGAGCCATCGCGATCGCGCAATACCATGACGCTCTCCGGGCCCAAATCAAAAGTTTGGTAGTCGCCCGGCTTGGGGATGGAATTGACGTGGCACACGATCTGCCAACTCGGCATCAGAATGCGCTCGAGCTCGAGCCGGGTCATTTCGGCGTGGTTGTAAACCCAGGCAGGCAGTGCGTGCGGCAAGGCGTTCGCGGCCTCGCCGGCGCGCTTCGCGACGGACAGATCGGACATTGGTTTCCCCGCGGCGATTATATGGCCATTTAATGTACGCCGAGGGCTGCTACGTTGGCAAGTCGGAGCGGTGCAACAAGGGGTATTATCGTGAGATCCCTGTTTCAGCGCTATAAGAGCGGGATTCCGGGGCGCTACGATACGGTGCCGGCGACGGGTCCCGGCGCTCGATTTATATGGTTATATAATTATTCTGGACGAGCTGCGCGGCGAATGTTACGGTCGCACAACCTATCCGACCCGAACCAGAAAAAGAGGGACGTCATGGCCAGGAAGCTGACCAAGAACAACGCGCATTTTCAACGCGCCGTCAAACGCCTGCCGCTCGGCGTCGCTTCCAATTTCCGTTATTGGGGAGAGGAACGCACCATCTATGTGAAACGCGGCTTGGGCGCGCGCATCACCGATCTCGACGACAACGAGTACGTCGACTATCGCATGGGTTATGGGCCGGCGATCCTGGGCTACGCTCATCCGGAAGTCGATCAAGCTGCCCGCGAGGGCATGGCGGTGGGCGGCGTGTTCGCATTGTCCACCGAGCGCGAGCTCATCGTGGCCGAGCGCATTTCCAAGATGGTGCCGGCCGCCGAGCTCGTGCGCTTCTCCAATTCGGGCACCGAAGCCGTCATGGCCGGATTGCGCCTGGCGCGCGCGTACACGGGCAAGGACGATTACGTCATTCTCGAGGGCGGCTATCACGGGCTCTTCGATGCGGCGATGTGGTTTACGCCCATGGACAAATGGTCGCAGGTCGGCGACCCCGAAGTGAAACCGTACAGCGAAGGCGTGCCGATCAGCACGCGCAGCTTCGCGCACTTCGTGCAGGCCAACGATGCGAATCAGCTGGAAGATGTGTTCAAGCGTCTCTCGCATCGAATCGCCTGCCTGCTGATCGAGCCGATCATGGGCAATTGCCTGGGAATCGCCGCCGAACCGGAATACCTGCGGGCGGCCCGAGAGCTGTGCGACAAGCACGGCGTGGTGCTGCTCATCGACGAGGTCAAGACCGGGTTTCGCGTCGCGCGCGGCGGCGTGCAAGAGCTGTACGGGATCAAGGCCGACCTCTGCACCTTTGCCAAGGCCGTGGCCAATGGCTACCCCATTTCCGTGCTGGCGGGCCGTGAGGACATCATGCGCAAGGTCGGCCGCGGCGTCGCGCACGGCGGCACCTACACGGCGCATTCGATATCGCTGGCGGCGGCGGAGAAGACTCTGCAAATCCTCGATGAGACCGATGCCCTGGAGCGGATTGCCGACTACGGCGCTCGGCTGCGCAATGGTATGCGCGCCGTGCTCGGCGCGCGCGGCATCGCGCACAGCTTCGTCGGACATCCCTCCATGAGCGGGTTGTATTTCGCGCACGAGCCGCCGCGCAACTATCGGGCCTGGAAGGGCAGCGACTATTCCTTCTACGACGCCATGGCGCAGGTGCTGCATGACGAGGGCGTGCTGTGCGAGCCGGACTCGCGCGAGCCTTGGTTCGTCTCGGCGGCGCACGATGCGTCCTGCCTCGCCGACACGCTGAAGGCATTCGAAACCGCAGTCGACGCAACCCTGAAGTCGACCGGTGCCACCCGAAGGGTACAGGCTTGAGCGCGGCAACCGCCACGTGAAACATTCCAAGGGCTTGGACGCCATCGTCGTCGGGGCGGGTCACAACGGCCTGGTTGCCGCCTGCTATCTCGCGCGCTCGGGACTCAAGGTGTTGGTGCTCGAGCGCCAGCCCTATATCGGCGGTGCGGCAGTCAGCCGGCGCCTGTATCAGGACTTCACGTACTCGAATTGCTCGTACGTGTGCAGCCTGCTGCGGCCGGAGATCATGCGCACTCTCGAGCTGCCGAAATATGGACTGCAAGTCATCCCCTATGACGGGGGATGCACCCTGATGCAGGGCGGGGGGCACTTGGCGGCGTACGACAACCACGATGCGCTGCGCCGCGAGATTGCGCGGCATTCGAAGCGCGACGCCGAGGCCTACGACCGCTACTCGCGCGACGTCATGCGCCAGTGCAAATTCATCAAGCCGTTGTTGATGCGCGAGCCGCCGGATCCCACCTCGTTCAAACCGCGCGATCTCATGGAATTGCTGTACCTGGGCAGGCGCTTCCATGGCTTGGGCGAGGAGCGCATGTACGACACGCTGCGTTTCTGGACCATGAGCGCGGCGGATTTTCTCGACGAATATTTCGAGAGCGACATCGTCAAGGCGCACTTTGCCGGCAGCTCGATCATCGGCACGGCGTTGGGCCCGCGCTCGCCCGGCACGGCCTATGTGCTGTTGCATCACTACATGGGCGATATCGACGACACGGTCGGCGCCTGGGGCTTCGCGCGCGGCGGGATGGGCGCGATCACCAAGGCGCTCGGTGCCTCGTTCGAGGCGAGCGGCGGAGCCATCCGCAGCGGCGCGCCGGTCGCGCAAATTCTGGTGCGCCACGGGCGCGCGTCCGGAGTCGCGCTGGCGGACGGCGAGGAGATTCACGCGCCGCTGGTCATTTCGAATCTGGACGTGCGCCGAACCTTTCTCGAGACCATGGACGCCAAGGATCTGCCGGACGAATTCCTGCGGCAGGTCAAGAACTTCAAGATTCGCGGCTCTTCCGGAAAATTGAATATCGCCTTGGACGGACTGCCGCGATTTCCGGCGATACCGGAAGGCTCGCCCAGTATCCGCGGCGACATGCATGTCACCGACACCATCGAAATGATGGAGCGTGCCTACGATGACTGGAAGGAAGGGCGCTGGTCGCGGGCGCCGTATATCGACATGCTCATTCCCTCGCAGATCGATCCGACCATGGCGCCCGACGGCAAGCACTACATGTCCGTCTTCGTTCAGTATTGCCCCTACACGCTCGCCGACGGTCCATGGGACGCGGCCAAACGGCAAGCCTTCGGCGATACCGTGATCAACACCATTGCTCAGCACAGCCCCAATTTCAAGGATCTGATTCTGCACGCCGAAATTCGCACTCCCTGGGATATCGAGAACGAAGTGGGTCTCACCGAAGGCAATATCTTTCAGGGCGAATTGACCATGGATCAATTGTTGTTCAATCGGCCGCTGCCGGGCTACGCGCAATATCGGGCGCCGGTGCGCGGCGTGTACATGTGCGGCTCCAGCACGCATCCCGGCGGCGGCGTGATGGGCGCCCCCGGTGCGAACGCCGCCCGCGCCGTGCTGCGCGACCTGAGGCGGGCGCCTTGAGCGCGGCGGCATCCGCGTCGTCGTCCCGCTACGACTGCGTCGTCATCGGCGGCGGCCACAATGGACTGGTGTGCGCGGCGACGCTGGCGCGCGGCGGCCGGTCGGTGCTGGTGCTCGAGGCCGCGAACCAAGTGGGCGGCGCAGCGCTGACGCGGGAGTTCGCGCCCGGCTTTCGCGTGTCGGCCGGCGCGCACTTGCTGCATCTCATGCCCGCGCAGCTGCTGCGCGAATTGCATCTGGACGAGCACGGGCTCGACTGGGCGGCGCAGGGAATGACAACCACGGCGCTGGTGCCCGGCGGCGCCCGGCTCAGCTTGACTCGAGAGGGGACGGAACAAGGACTGTCCGCCGCGGACGCGCAGTCGTATGCGGTCTACACCGCGCGGATGCGGCGTTTCGCCGCTGCGCTGGTGCCCATGTTCTCCCGCGTGCCGCCGCGTCTGGGGACGACCGGCTGGGCCGATCGTCTCGGGCTGCTGCGGATCGGCTGGCAACTGCGCAGGTTGGGCCGGCGCGACATGCGCGAGCTGCTGCGAATCGGCGGCATGAACGTCTACGATTTGCTCGAGGAGAACTTCGATTCGGCGGCGCTCAAGGGAGCGTTGGGATTCGATGCCGTACTCGGCGCCAACTTCGGTCCGCGTTCGCCCGGCACCGTATTGACCCTGTTGTATCGTTTGGCGGGGGAATGCGCGGCGGGCACGTCCGGCTTGTCCCAGCCCAAGGGCGGCATGGGTGCGCTGTGCGATGCGCTCGCCAAGGCGGCGACGGCGGCCGGGGCGGTGATTCGGACCGGCGCGCCCGTGGCCGGCATTCTGGTCGAAGGCGATCGCGCTTCGGGCGTCGTGCTCGAGTCCGGCGAGAATATCAGCGCGGGACATGTGATTTCCAGCGCCGACCCCAAAACCACCTTCCTGCGCCTGCTGGGGCCGCGCTACCTTGACACCGGCTTCGTCCGTCGGGTCAATCATATTCGCTCGCGCGGACTCGCGGCCAAACTGCATCTGGCGTTGAATCGTGCGCCGTCCTTCAGCGGCGCGTCCGAGGCGAGCCTGCGAGGCCGATTGCTCATCGCGCCGTCGTTGCAGCACATCGAGCACGCGTACAATCACGCAAAGTACGGCGAGTTTTCGGCTGCACCGATCATGGAAATCACCGTTCCGAGCATGAACGACCCGACACTGGCGCCGCCCGGACACCATGTGCTGTCGGCCATCGTGCAATACGCGCCGTATGCGCTCAAAGAGGGTTGGGAAAGCGGGCGACAGCGCTTCCTGGATACCGCGCTGGATACGCTGGAAGGATTTGCCCCGGGACTGCGCGGTTGCATCACTGCCGCGGAGTTGCTGACGCCGGCCGACATCGAGCAAGAGTTTCGCATCAGCGGCGGACATTGGCATCATGGGGATTTGGCTTTCGACCAATTTTTGATGGTTCGCCCGGTGCCGGGAGCGGCCCAGTACCGCACGCCCCTCGAGGGTCTGTTCTTGTGCGGGGCCGGATGTCATCCGGGAGGCGGGGTCATGGGTATTGCCGGACGCAATGCCGCGCAACTGGTATTAGCCTTGGGGAACACATGATTCGCCCACCTCGCCGATACCAGGACGTTTCCGCGGAAACGCGACGTGAATGGCCATGACAGAAACCGCCACATCGCACTTCAAACAGCCGCTGCTCAAGACGCCGTTTCACGAGCGCGCCCGCGCCTTGAGCCAGATCGACAGTTTCATCCCGTGGGCGGGCTATACGACGGTCGATGTCTTCACCACGATGGAGCAGGAATATTTCGCGATCCGCAAT
The DNA here is from genome assembly GCA_036498345.1 of Steroidobacteraceae bacterium. Classification (GTDB taxonomy): domain Bacteria; phylum Pseudomonadota; class Gammaproteobacteria; order Steroidobacterales; family Steroidobacteraceae; genus Bog-1198. The sequence continues at coordinate 1,339 of DASYFQ010000248.1, read as the reverse complement.
GCCGCGACCCTCTATGACCTGACGCCGATGGTGAAGTATCGCGTGTCGGGCGCGGATGCACTGCCGTACCTCAATCGCTTGGTCACCCGCGATATCGCCAAACTCAAGCCGGATCGCGTCGCCTACTGCGTGTGGTGCAACGACGCCGGGCATCTCATCGATGATGGCACCGTCTTTCGGCTGGGCGCGGGCGAATATCGAATCTGCACGGCTGAACGCCAGATCGATTGGCTGCTCGATTCGGCCATCGGTTTCGACGTCGAGATCGGCGAGGTCACCGAGCACATAGCCGCCCTTGCGGTCCAGGGGCCGACCTCCTGCGCGGTACTCAAGGCGGCGGGCTTGCAGGGGGTCGAGAATCTCAAGCCTTTCGAAATCGGATACTTCGCGTTGGGCGCTCACCGGTTGACCGTGTCGCGCACCGGGTTTACGGGCGATCTCGGCTATGAATTGTGGATGGATCCGGGAGAGGCGGAGGCTGTGTGGGATGCCTTGATGGAGGCGGGGCGTTCACGCGGTATTCGCCCGATCGGTTCGCAGGCCCTGAACATCGCGCGCATCGAGGCCGGGTTCTTGCTGCCGAACGTCGATTTCGTGTCGGCCGAGCACACGATCCGCACCGGGCGAGATCGTTCACCGTTCGAGTTGGGCTTGGGGTGGCTGGTGGATTTCCAAAAGGGGCACTTCACCGGCCGGCGGGCGCTGCTGGCCGAGATGAGCCGGGGCCCGCGCCGGCAACTCGTCGGCTTGGACATTGCCGGCAACAAGCCGGCCCACAACTCGCTCTTGTACACCGACGACAGCGGCAAACACGAAATCGGCAGCGTCACCTCCGCGATTTGGTCGCCCACTTGCAAGCGCAATATCGCCCTTGCTATCGTCGATGCACCGCATTTCCGGACCGGCTCGACGGTTTGGGCGGAGATTTACTTGAACCGCGAACTCGTATGGGAGCGTCGGATGTCGCGAGCGGTGGTTGTCGAGCGTCCCTTTTTCGCGCCTGAGCGCCGCCGCGCGACCCCCCCTGCGGAGTTCTAGGACGCGTGATCGCGACGCCGAAATCCATCGCTGACCGGCCTTGGCTCGATCCGGACGCGAAGCCGCAGATCGTCATCGAGAGCCTCAACAAGACTTTCGGTGCGTTTACGGCCGTCGACAGCGTCAACTTAAGGATCTACAAGGGCGAGATGTTCGCTCTGGTAGGCGCCTCCGGCTGCGGCAAGACGACGCTGCTGCGCATGCTGGCCGGTTTCGCAAGCCCAAGCGGCGGCCGGATCCTGATCGAAGATGTGGACATGACCAAGGTGCCGCCGCACGAGCGCCCGGTCAACATGATGTT
>DASYFQ010000247.1:0-23525 GCA_036498345.1 Steroidobacteraceae bacterium | reverse complement strand
ACGTTGGCCGGCAATTGGATTTTCACGGAACCGTCCGGTTCCACCGGCGCATAGGCCAGAATCTCCCGCATACCCATGCCCGCGGGGCCAAACGCCGAGGCGTTGATCTTGCGCACGGTCTTGTCGGGAATCTCCACGGCCTTCTCAATTCTCACGAAGCGGGCCGGGCGCTGATTGGCCGTGGCCGTTTTGGGGTCGGCCAAGGCTGCGATATCGGGGATCCCATTGTTGGTCTCGGCGGCGACCATGTCGATTCCGTCGAAATCGTACACGCTGCGAATGACGAGAAGTCCCAGGCCTCCGTTGGCTAAATTGGCCGCGGCGCCGGCCGGGGCGGAATCGGGGATGAAGGTCGGAACCGGCGTGCGCGCCTGCATGATGACCGGTTCGACGATGACGGTATTCGTTTCGGCGCCTAGGATGGGACTCAAGGTTCCCTTGCTGACGTCGTAGATCCAGATCGTGTACTGCGGGGGCGCCAATTGCACATTGGCGCCCCCGGTGTTGGCTGCCGTGCATACGCTGGTGACGGCCGGGGTCACGCTCGAATTCAGCACCAGGCAGGGAGCCCAGCTCACCAGCATGCGATTGGTGCCGTCGTAGAGCGGATAGGCGGAGGCGAACCGGCCGCCCATGGAAGGCAGGTTCGCGTCGGTGGTGACCCCGAGCGTGGTCGCACTGGTCTGCGCCGTGCCGGCCGACCCGGTCGGCGTAGACGGCTGATTGATCTCCACGAAATTTCCCGCGTCGATCTGCACGACATCGCCGCCCATCTGCGTGCCCAGAAACGGCCGGGTGATGGCGATCAGCTTGCCGTCGGCGCGCTGCCGGGCGTTCAAGAATTGAATCACGTTGGTGTTCGTGCCGGCGATGTTGGCGCCGGTGGCGTGGCTGTTCTCGCCGTAGAGGAGTTCGAGTCCCGTGCCGTCCGGATTGGTGCGGTACAGGCTGATTTGATCTCCATTGATCGATTCATAGCGTGAGAACACGATCTGGCCGTTGGCCATGACGGAGGGCGCGAAATCGTGATTGGTGTTGAAACTGATCTGATGGATGCCGGTGCCGTCCGCATTCATGACGTGCAGCAGGAATATGGCTTGTTTGCGGTCGTCGGTCTGCGCCGGGTACTGCGGGCGGCCTTCGTCGATGAGGATGGCTTGAGTTGCCGCCTGGCGCGTCGAAGCGAACACGATGCGGCCGTCGGGCAGGTAATGCGCGCCCACGTCATGGCCCGCGGTGGTGGTGTCGTTGGTGAGCTGGGTGACCGTTTTCGCCACGGCGTCGTATTGATAGATTTTCCAGTTCGGTTGAGTGACATCCGTATTGGGCTTGTTGGGGTTGAGCGGCAGACGCAGCGAGAACACCAGCTTCTTGCCGTCGGGAGACACATCGAGATCCCGAACATCGCCCATCCCCAAGGTAATCGACTTCGTGACATTGGTCTCGATCGAGCCGGCGGTGGCCTGCGCGCGGATGTAGAGATCGCCGCCGGCGGTGGACGTAATCAGGTCGCGCACGTCGATATCCGCTTTGGGGGTCGAGGCCGGTGCGGGACGCTTCACATAGGCCAACGGAAAATTCAGAGTGCCGGGGTCCTGGGTCTGAACGCCGGCAAGACCCGGCGCATGCCCGCTCACGCCGCCTTGGCATCCGGCGAAAACCAAGGCCGGCAGCAACAGCACCGCGAGTTTCAGGGAACCGTGACGGATTTCACGTGCGGGCAAAGTGTTCATTGTTCGGTTACCTGCGTTCAATCATCCGTTCAGCGATCAGTGTGCCTGTTTGCGCGACGTCATTGAACTTAATTGTTCTCGAAACCGCGTTCCGGTCCGACGCCTGTGTGCGTTTTGTTAACGCCCGCACAGAAGAACTTGGCTCTATCCGCTTCTCTGTACATCTTGGCGCAGACCCTCGCAAATTAGGCTGAAGGATATAGGGGGATATAGGACGTCGCTATGTCGCGAAACACCGACGTCGTTCGGACGAGACATCCCTCGAGGCCTTTTTTGCTGGGTATATTGCGCCACGTCGAATCACGGACTCACGACAGTGGATGTACATATGAAGAACGGGATGGCATCGGCAAAGCTCAACGGTACGCATCATGCGCGGCGTAGCGCACGCGCAAGCGCTTTCGTCGGCGCGCTGTTGCTCGGCGCAACGGCGTTCGCGGCCGGCGGCCCCAACGCCGATCAAGCGACGCGAATGTACAATCGCATCGCCGGCATACCGCCCACGGCGGCGGTGCTGGCCCAAATGATGGCTGCCGCGGACCCGGTCACTGCTGCATTGATCGCTACGCAAGATCCCTCATTCTACAACAACACCATCCGCAACTTGGCGGCGCCCTGGACCAACCGCGACCAATCCGTGTTCGTGCCGCTCAACGACTACACGGCCACGGTCGTCGGCATGGTGAAGGACGACGTTGCGTTCAATACCTTGCTCAGCGCCGATCTCGTGTACGTCGCCGATTCGGCCTCGGGTGTCCCCGCGTACTCGCCGACGAACAACGACATGTATCAAGCCATGGACGATAACAATGTCGATTTGAAGACGCACCTGGTGCAGAGCACACAGTCGGCGCTGACGGGCATCCCGGCGGCAGCGACCGCCGGCGTCATGACCACTCGCGGCGCGGCCAGCGCCTTCTTCATCAACGGCACGAATCGCGCCATGTTCCGCTTCACCATGATGAATCATCTCTGCAATGACCTGCAGACCGTCATGGACATCACTCGGCCGCCGGATCGAATACGCCAGGATGTGACGCGCAGCCCCGGCGGCGTCAGCACCCTGTTCTTGAACAATTGCATAGGCTGTCACAGCGGCATGGACCCGATGGCCCAGGCCTTCGCCTACTACAATTTCAATAATATCGATCCCACGACCGCCGACACCATGGGGCAGATCGTCTACACCGCCGGCCAAGTCCAGCCAAAATACTTCATCAACAAGACCAATTTTCCGCAAGGCTTTTCGACCCCGGACGACGCCTGGACCAACCGCTGGCGCACCGGGCCGAACGAGATCTTGGGTTGGCGCGGGCCCGGCAGCGGCAACGGCGCCAAATCTCTCGGCCAGGAACTCGAGAACAGCGCGGCATTTGACAGCTGCCAGGTCACGCGGGTGTTCAAGTACGTGTGCTTGCGCGCACCGGTCACCCAGACCGACTTCGGTCAAGTCAACTCGATGATCGCCTCGTTCCAGGCGCATCAATACAAGTTGCGGCAGCCCTTCGCCGAGGCCGCGGCCTACTGCCAGGGGAATTGAGCATGAACGCTACACGCATAACCGGTTTGCTCGTCCTCGCGGCCTCGATTGCCTTGAGCGGCTGCGGCGGCGGCGGCGCGCCGACAACGGCCACCGCGGCCACGGCGCCCACCAGCCAGGTGAATGCCTACACGGGTCCTGCGCCGGCCACGGCGGATGTCCAGGCCTTCTCGGTCAATTTCTGGGCCAATGTGCGCGTGCAGAATCGCTGCGGCCAATGCCACAACGCGACGAGCCCGGCGCAGATGCCGAACTTCGCACGCAGCGACGACGTGAACCTCGCGTATGCGCAGGCCAATACCGTGGTCAATCTCGCGCAACCCTCCACATCCCTCATCGTCACGAAGGTGAGCGGGGGACACAACTGCTGGCTCGCCGACCCCACTGCCTGCGGCCAGATCTTGACCACCTGGATCAGCAACTGGGCCGGCGCCACCGGCGCGGCATCCGCCACTCAGGTGCAGCTGCAGGCGCCGCCGGTTCAGTCCGTCGGGCAGAGCTTGAATTTCCCGGCGGCCTACACAGAGTATGAAAACACGGTGTATACGCTCACCAGCAAGTACTGCGTGCGCTGCCATTCCTCGACGGCGAGCGCGGCGACGATGCAATCGCCATATTTTGCGGACCCGACGCTGGCGATTGCCTATCCGGCCGCGATACCGAAAATCGACTTTACGGGATGTGCGGGCGCGGGCGGCAACAACAGCGGCAGCTCCGCCGGATCCTGCGGGACGAACTCGCGCTTCTATCAGCGTCTACTGACCGACAATCACAACTGTTGGGACAATTGCGCTGCCGACGCGGCGCAGATGCTGGCGCAGATTCAGGCATTCGCGCAAACGCTGACCCCGGCCAACGTCGATCCCAGCCTCGTGGTCAGCAAGGCGCTGTCCCTGTCTCAGGGCACGATCGCGAGCGGCGCGAATCGGTACGACGCCGATACCATCGCGAAGTATGAATTCCAGACCGGCAGCGGCTACACCGCTTACGACACCAGCGGCATCGATCCCGCGGCGGACCTCACGATCTCAGGCAATGTGCTCTGGGCGGGGGGCTGGGGCATCAATGTGGGCGCCGGCGGCAAGGCTCAGGCCAGCACCTCGGCGAGTTCGAAGATCTACCACTTGATCCAGGCGACCGGCGAGTTTTCGGTCGAAGCCTGGGTGGCGCCGGCGCTGGTGGCGGCCGACAAGTCCTACATGGTCAGCTATTCGGGCGGCGACACCTTGCGCAATTTCACGCTGGGTCAAACCAACCAAGACTATGATTTCATGCTGCGCAGCTCGAATTCGGACCTGAACGGCATGGCGCAGCTCAAGACGCCGGATACCGCGATGCTGCTGCAGGCTTCCTTGCAGCATGTGGTGCTCACCTACGATCCCGTGAACGGGCGCCAAATCTACGTGAACGGCGTGAATGCCAACGTTCCGGACCCGCAGAAGGGCGGCACGATTTCCAACTGGGACAACACTTTCGCCTTGGTCCTCGGCAACGAAGTGTCGGGCGATCGCTCATGGCAGGGCCTCATCAAATTCGTCGCCATCCACAGCCGCGCGATGTCGGGGGCACAGGTACTGCAGAACTTCAACGCCGGCGTGGGCCAGCGCTACTACCTGCTGTTCAACGTCGCGGCAGTGACGGGCGTGTCGCAGGCCTACATCATGTTCACGGCCAGCCAGTACGACAGCTACAGCTACATGTTCTACCAGCCGACCTTCATTTCGCTGGATCCGGCGGTGACGTCGAGCAACATCCCGTCCATCGCCGTCAAGGGGCTTCGCATCGGCCTCAACGGGACTGTTCCGCAGGTGGGTCAGGCCTATATACCGCTGAACGCCACCGTGTCGTCGGCAAACTTCACCGCCCACGGTGCGGTGCTGTCGACGATCGGCACGGTCATCGGCCTGCAGAGCGGACCCCTGACCGACCAGTTCTTCCTAACCTTCGATCAACTCGGCAGTCATTCCAATGTGGTGGTCGAACCGACACCGACGGCTCCGCCGCCCGCTCCGGGCCCGGTGGTTGCCGACGTCGGGGTACGCACCTTCGCACAGGTCAATTCGACTCTGTCGCAGCTCACGGGTGTCCCGACGACGAACGCCACCGTCAACGCGACTTATCTGGCCGTGCAGCAGCAATTGCCGTCGAATCCGACGCTCGAGGGCTTCTCCTCGTCGAACCAGATCGGCATCGCGCAGCTCGCGATCCAGTACTGCAATGTGGCGGTGAATACACCGGCCTTACAATCGCAGTTGTTCGGGACGAATCTCACCGCCAGCCAGTTCACCACTCCGACCGGAATCAATACGGTGACGACGGCGCTCGCGAGCCGCGTGCTGGGTACGGGTCTCAAGAGTCAGCCAGACCCGACCACCGTCACGAACGAACTCAGCAGTCTAATCGGCAAGCTCTGCCAGACGAATTCGTGCTTGACGAGCGCGGGAACGTATGCGGTGGCCGCCGCGGCGTGCGCCACGGCCTTCGGCAGCGCCGACATGTTGATCAATTAAGCACGACGAATCGAAGAGGTCTTTATATGAGCAAGAAGCCAAGGGCTCTGGGTTTGCACGAACCGCTCCGCCACCAGGATCATCCCCGGCCGCGCACGCGGCGCGAATTCCTCGCGCAGAGTTTCATGACCGGTGCGGCCACGGTGGTCGGGCCTTCGCTTCTCGGGCTGCTCGCCGCCCCGCGCTCCGCCCGGGCCGGACTTGCCGGCGACATCTCCGGCTTGTTGGGTCCCTGCGGCATCAACTTGGGCGCGGGCAAGATCCCGTTCATCTGCTTCGATCTCGCGGGCGGCGGCAATATCGCCGGCTCGAACGTGCTGGTTGGCGGTCCCAAGGGCCAGCTCGATTTCTTGTCGGTCGCCGGTTACAGCAAACTGGGTCTGCCCGGCACCATGGTGCCGAGTCCGAGCGCCACGGGCAACTTCATCGATTCGAGCTTCGGGCTGCGATTCCACTCCGACAGCGCGCACTTGCGCGGCATGAAAACACGCGCGAGCGCCAAGGCCATGGCCGGCACCAACGGCACGGTGATTCCTGCGCTGTCGCAGAACGACACCAATACCAATCCGCACAACCCGATGTACGCCATCTATCAATACGGCGCGCGCGGCGGCTTGCTCAATCTGGTCGGCTCGGAGAGCTCGATGTCGGGCGGCAATTCCATGTCGCCCCCGACGATGGTGATTGCGGCCGCACAGCCAACCAAGGTGTCCAGCCCCGCCGACACTCAGGGCTTGGTGAGCACGGGTCAGCTGAGCACGTTGTTGCCGAATCCGTCCGACGTGACCAATGTGTTGGAATCGATGAAGCGCATCAGCGATGCCAAGTACAGCAAAGTGGTGGCCTATACCGACTCCAATGCCAACGCCACGGTGCTGGGCGGCACGGTGAATGGTACCGCGGTTCCGGGGATCCAAGCCTGCAACTACACCAAGGCGGCTTACACCGTCGATACGTACAGCAGTCCCGGCTCGGTCGACGCGAGCCAGGATACCAAGATCGTGGGTCCGAGCGGCATATTCAGCAAGGCGGAGTTCCAGGGCAATTCGGACTACCAAAAGACCGCCGCGGTGATGAAATTGGTCATCGACGGCAACGCGGCCGCCGGAACCATCGAGATGGGTGGTTTTGATTATCACACGGGTGATCGCGCCACCGGCGAGGCGCGCGATTTGAATCTCGGCAACTGCATAGGCGCTTGCTTGGAATATGCCGCGCGCGTCGGCAAGCCCGTCATGATCTATGTGTTCAGCGACGGCTCGCTCGCGAGCGGCGGCATGATCGATAGCTCGGTCGGCGGTCGCGGCAAGGGCGTATGGACCGCCGACAATCAAAGCGTCGCAGCGACTTATTTCTTGGTCTACAGCCCCAAGGGCAAGCCGGTTGCGGCGCAGAGCAACCCGGAACTGAGTCTGCAGATCGGCAGCTTCAATCCCGATGGTTCGATCAATACGACCAGCAGTCCCGCCGGCAACAACGTTCCCAACTTGGTACAGATGGTAGTGCTCAATTACATGGCGCTGCACGGGTCGAACGCCATATCCGGTTTCCCAATCTTGTATCCGCCGCCTAACTTGAACAACACTCTGGGATCGGGTACGGCGCTGGAACCCTTGATCGCGTTCAACCCGATCGTGAACGGGACCGTGGGGGCTTGACGCATCAGCACCCGCCCCAGGGGCCGGGTGACGTTCACGCTGTCTCATTCCAGAGACATTTCACTCGGCGATTTGCCGCTTGTAATGTCTACAAGGCCGAGCACCGTGCGCATGCACCCAATTTCCTCGAATGTGCGCCAAGTCATACAGATATCTAGCAAAGCAGCAGCCTGCCGCGTTGACACTACGGCTCGCATTGTGCGATTTTGCATAAGATCTGAACGGGGCAAACTCGCTGAAAAGCGAGGGCGCAAAGCTTCCGGTACGGGACCCTATTTTAAGAGCGTAAGGTCTAGGACAGCGGGGTTACCAGCGTGAATGATTTATTGCCGCGCTTCGGGTGCGGTTCAGCGACAATTAGCTGTAGAGTGCTGCGGTGAGGCAATCACCGCATGCGTAGAGAATTGCTCGCCGGCAGCGTGATACTCGGCGCCGTACTGACCGCATCGCTGATCGCATCATCGAGGGCGGCCGCGCCCACACTGGTCGGCAAGGAAGCGCCTGACTTCGTCTTGAAGGCCATGGACGGCAGGAATCTGCGCATGTCCGAGTTTCGCGGCCGGGTGGTATTGGTGAATTTCTGGGCACGGTGGGCGGGTGACTCGAGGCAGGAGATGCCGGCACTCGATCGAATCAACACGACTTACAACCGAGCCGGCCTGGTCGTGCTCGGTGTGTCGGTCGACGAAGATCTGGTCCGCGCGCGCGAGTTCGCGGGCGCCATGAAGGTGTCATATCCTGTCATGTTCGATACCGGCTCCAGCATCGGCCGAGATTATCTGCTAGAGAAAATGCCCATGACGATTCTGGTGGATCGCGAGGGTGTCGTGCGGTATTCCAATGTCGGCTTCAAGCGCGGCGACGAGCGCGCTTATCTTGATCACATCCGCGAGTTGTTGCGCGAGTAAAACGATAGGTCAGGTCAGTTATGAATCCCAAGCATCGAGTTGTGTCGATCATTGCGCGCGGCGCGTTGCTGGCGGCTTGCGCCTGGGCGGCGGGGGCGGCGCTCGCCGCGCCGCTCGGTGCCGCGCCAGCCGCCGCCGCGTCACCCACGACTACGCCGCCCCCCGCTGCACCGTCCCCCGCTGCACCGTCCCCCGCTGCACCGTCCGCCGCTGCACCGTCCGCCGCTGCACCGTCCGCCGCTGCGTCGGATGTTTCTCCCGCTGCGGGCGCCACGACGCCTGATGCACCGCCCGCCGACTTCAAGACGCTGGATCAAGAAGTGCAGGGCTTGAAGAAAGACGTCATCGATCTGAACAAGGATCTGTTCGTGCTGGAAGAGGAATTACTCTTTCCCGCCAACACCCAGGTCGCCTTGTATGTGTCCATGGATGTCGGCACGTTTTTCGCTTTGGATTCGGTCACCGTCAAGATCGACAACAAGGAAGTGAAGAATTACTTGTATACCGCCCGCGAAGCGGACGCCTTGCTCAAGGGCGGCGTGCAGCAGATCTATTTGGGCAACCTCAAGGTGGGCAAGCATGAGCTGGTGGCGTTTTTCACCGGCAAGGGACCGGCGGAGCGCGATTACAAGCGCGGCGCCACCCTCAGCTTCGACAAGGGCGTCGGGGCCAAGTATTTGGAACTCAAGATTACGGACCGTGTGGCCAAGCATCAGCCAGAGTTCACGATCAAAGACTGGGAATGATGCGTGCAACGTGTGATTAACAGACTCCGTCCGCTCATCCTGAGCGGGTTATTGCTGGCGTTGCCGTTGACGGCGGCGCAAGCGAAGAACGTCCCACCGGATCCCAACGGCCTGCCTCCGCAGGATGTGAAGGATTTGCATTACGGCGACGTGCTGTTCTATTTCTACCAGGACGATTATTTCGATTCCATTACACGCTTGCTCGCGGCCCGGCAACTCAACCGCATTCCGCACACCGAAGGCGAAGCGGAACTGCTCTTGGGCGGCTTGTACTTGTCTCTGGGCGAGCACGTGGAAGCCGGCCGCATTTTCGAGGCGCTGCTGAATCAGAATACCTCGGAGGCGGTGCGCAACAAGGCGTGGTTTTACTTGGGAAAGGTCTGGTATCAACGCGGCTACCTCGCGGATTCGGAGCGCGCGCTTCGGCAGGTTTCGGACAAAATCAATCCGCGCATCAACGCCGAGCGCTACATGCTGCTCGCGCAGCTGATGATGCGGCAGGAGCGTTATGACGATGCCATAACGGCGTTGAGCAATTGGCATGGCGCCCCCGATTGGACCGCCTACGCGCAATTCAATTTGGGAGTGGCCCTGGTACGCCGGGAGCGGCTCGCCGTCGCCATACCGTATCTGGACCGGGTAGGGCGCATGGAGACCCGCAGCGAGGAATTGCTGTCGCTCAAGGACAAGGCCAATCTGGCGCTGGGGTTTGCGCTGCTGCAGGCGCAGCGTGCGGCGGAGGCCAAACCCATCTTGCAGCGGGTACGACTCGAAGGTCCGTACTCCAGCAAAGCGCTGCTCGGCGTCGGCTGGGCGGACGCCGGGGTCGGTGATTTCAAGCGCGCATTGGTGCCGTGGCTCGCGCTGCGCAAGCGCAACTTGCTCGATTCGGCCGTTCAGGAGTCCTTCCTCACCGTGCCCTACGCTTACAACCAATTGTCGGCGTCGGGCCAGGCGGCTGACTACTACGCCTCCGCCATCGAGTCCTTCGATGCGGAGACGCAGCGGATCGACGACTCGATCGAGCAGATCAAGAACGGTCATTTGCTCGACCGCCTGTTGGATGACGATAAAAAAGACACATTGACGTGGTATTGGCAGCTTACGACTCTGCCGAACGCGCCGGAGTCGCGGTACCTGTACCAGCTGCTGGCCAGCAACGAGTTTCAGGAGGGGCTCAAGAATTATCGCGAACTCAATTATATGAGCCGTAATTTGGACGATTGGCGCGAGAACGTCTCCGCCTACGACGACATGCTCGACACGCGCCAGGAGGCGTACAACCGGCGCGTTCCCAAGGCCGATGCCGTCATGGCCGCGACTGATCTCGACGGTCTCACGCATAAGCGCGTGGACTTCGAATCGCGCATCAACGAAATCGAGAAATCCAAGGATGTCGCGGCCTTGGGCACGCCCGAGGAGCAGCAGACATGGGGCCGATTGAAGCGCATCGAGGATTATCTCGCGGCGCATCCGGATGACCCGGATCTTGCCGATATGCGGGACAAGCACCGCCTGATGAAGGGAGTCATGTACTGGCGGCTGTCGGGGAGTTTCAATGCCCGGCTGTGGAATGAACGGCGCTCGGTCAAGGAACTCGAAGCCGAACTCAAGGAAACGCAGAAGCGGGCCGTGCTGGTCAGGCAAGCGCGGGCCGGCGTACCGACCAATACCGGCGCCTACACCGGACGCGTCGCGGCGATGCGCGCCCGCCTCGACCAGTTGCAGCAGCGCCTGGCCGATGCGTCGGCGCGGCAGGATGGATTTTTACAGGCGCTCGCTATCCGTGAGCTCCAGGGCCAGAAGCAGCGCATCTTGACCTATCAGATCCAGGCGCGCTACGAGTTGGCGGCCATCTATGACCGTGCCGCGAACGACAAACCCAAGGCGAAGCCGTGATGGGCGCGCGCACCACAGTCGGCGCCACGGCGGGCGCGGCGGCTCTGGCCGCGGTGCTGCTCGCACCGTTCTATGCAAGCCTAAGCGTTGCCGCGAACAAGAATCCGCCGACCATCAAGGACCTCGACGCTCAGCAAGCCGACGTCAGCACCGATCCGCCGAAAAACGTCGACGCCAACAAGACCATGGACAGTTATAAGCGCTTTCTCGACTTGAACGCGGGCGATGCCGCGTTGCGCGCGGAGGCGCTGCGCCGTCTGGGCGACCTGAACCTCGAGAGTTCGGAATCCGAGCGCATCGAGCGCGAACTCATTACCAACGAAGGCCTTCGCGCCACCGAAGCCATCCACCTGTATTCCGCGTTGCTGAAAACCTATCCGAAGTACGAGCGCAACGACTCGGTGCTCTACCAGCTGGCGCGCGCCTACGAACTCAATGCGCAGCCCGACAAGGCGCTGGCGTCCCTGGATCAGCTGGTGGCGAGCTATCCCAACAGTCATTACATGGACGAAGCTCAGTTCCGGCGCGGCGAATTGCTGTTCTCGAGCAAGGCCTATCCCAAGGCAGAGAGCGCGTACGCGGCCGTCATCAAGATCGGTCCCTCGTCTCCGTTCTACAACCAGAGTCTATACAAGCACGGGTGGTCGCTGTTCAAACAGGGCGAGAACGAGCGCAGTTTGGATTCCTTCGCGGGGGTGCTCGATTCGATGCTGATGTCGAAGCGCAGTCCGCCCGAGTTGATCGAGATCGAGAGCTTGAGCCGGCCGAATCGCGAACTGGTGGAGGACACCTTCCGGGTCATGAGCATCACCTTCTCCTATCTCGACGGCCCGAAAACGATCGGCGAGTTCGTGAAGCGGCGCACGCCGCCGGGCCGGCCGGCGCGGCCCTACTCGTATCTTCTGTACGCGCGGTTGGGCGATCTCTACATCGAGAAGGAGCGCTACACGGACGCGGCCGACAGTTATCGGGCCTTCGTTTTGCAAGACCGCAACAACGAGAAGGCGCCGCTGCTCGAGATGCAGGCGATCGAGGCATATCAGAAGGGCGGATTTCCGCAGCTCGTGCTGCAGGGTAAGAAGGAATTCGTCGAGGACTACAGCTTCGGAACGGCGTACTGGCAAGGCCGAGACGTCAAGAATGAACCGAAGGTCGTGGCCGTGCTCAAGACCAACCTCAAGGACGTGGCGCAGTACTATCACGCGCAGGCGCAGCGCACGAAGAATGTGGCGGATTATCAGGAAGCGGCGAAATGGTATCGCAGCTACCTGACGTCTTTCCCGGACGACCCGGATTCGGCCGTCACCGATTTCCTGCTCGCCGACACTTTGTTCGAGAGCAAGCAGTATCTCGATGCGGCGAAGGAATATGAAAGCACCGCCTATCACTACGGCAATCATGAGAAAGCCGCGGCGGCCGGTTATGCCGCCGTCATTGCCTACGGCAAACAAGAAGAGACGCTGAGCGGCGACGCGAAGGCGGCCGTGCATGCCCGAGGCGTGGACAGCTCGCTGAAATTCGCGCAGACCTTCCCTGCTCACCCGGAGAGCGCAGCAGTGCTGACCCGGGCCGCCACCGATCTGTACACGGTCAAGGATTACCCTCGGGCCATCGCGGCCGCCGATGCGGTGTTGGCGCGCGAGCCGCCGGTGGACCCCACCAAGCAGCGAGTGGCCTGGACGGTGATCGGAAATTCGAACTTCGAGCAGGGCGTGTTCGACAAGGCGGAAGCGGCTTACGGCCACGCGCAGGCGCTGATGCCCGCTACCGATCCCGAGCGTCCGGTGATCGTCGAGCGATTGGCGGCATCGATCTACAAACAGGGTGAGCAGAAGAGCAAATCCGGGGACAGTGCGGCGGCGGTGGACGATTATTTGCGGGTGGCGGCGTTGGCGCCGACCTCGAAGGTGCGTGCGAATGCGGATTTCGACGCAGCGTCGCTGCTCATCAAGGACAAGCAATGGGACCGGGCCATCGCCGTGCTGGAGGACTTCCGCCGCAACTTTCCTCAGAGTCCGCTGCAGGCCGATGTCACGCGCAATCTTGCGGTGGCGTACACGGAATCGAATCACCCCGGTCAAGCGGCGGCCGAGTTCGAGAAAATTGCACAGTCGCCCGGCGAAACGCCCGACGTGCAGCGCGAGGCCACCTTGCAGGCGGCGGATCTGTATGACAAGGCGGGCAACACGGCGAAATCGCGCGCCATGCTCGAGGCATTCGTGAAGCATTATCCGCAGCCGCTGAACCCGGCGATGGAAGCGCGCAACAAGCTGAGCGTGATGACGGCCAAGGCCGGCGATACCGCGGCTCGTGATTATTGGCTCAGGGACATCATTGCGGCCGACCGGGCCGCGGGCGCGGCGCGCACCGATCGCAGCCGTGCCTTGGCCGCGAGAGCGACGTTGACCCTCGCCGTCCCGGTACGCGAGGAGTTCAGGAGAATCAAACTCGTGGTTCCGCTCAAGAAATCCCTGGCCGAGAAACGCAAGGCGATGGAGGCGGCGCTCAAGGCCTATGAGCAAGCCGCCGACTACCAGGTGGCCGACGTCACGACCGCAGCGACCTTCGAGAGCGCCGAACTGTATCGCCAGCTGGGCAAGGACTTGATGAGTTCGGAGCGGCCGAAGAAACTATCCAAAGACGAATTGGAGCAGTACGACGTATTGCTCGAGGAGCAGGCCTTCCCGTTCGAGGAGAAGGCGATCAAATTGCACGAGGTCAATGCCGCGCGAGCCAAGGACGGCACCTACGATGAGTGGGTGCAGAAGAGCTTCAGTGCGTTGGCGCAACTCAATCCAGGCCGCTACGGCAAGGTGGAAATCGGTGAGCAGCTGGTCGAATCCATTCGTTAGCCTGGGTGCGCTCGCGCTGCTCGCTGCCTGTCACAGCGCGCCGCCGAGAGCATTCAGCGCACCTGCGCCCGCGGAGCGCACCGCCGGTGCGCCGCCGCCCAATACCGTCGCGGCCACGACCGCGGGTGCGCCGGGCGCTGCGGGCGGCAGCTCGGCCACTGTCGACGCCGCGCCTATCCCTACGCGCGCGACCCAGCAATACGCAGAGGCACTGCAGCTCATGAAATCGGGGCGCGATACCGATGCCGAGCTGGAGTTCAAAGAGCTGGCTATCGGGTATCCGCAATTGACGGGTCCGCAGCTGAACTTAGGGTTACTCTATATGCGCGATTCACGCTTGGCCGAGGCCGAGGCCGCCTTCAAGGCCGCGCTCGAACTCAAGCCCGGCAACGCGGTGGCGGGAAACGAACTCGGCATCGTCGAGCGTAAACTCGGCAAATTTGCGGAAGCCGAAGCAGCCTATCAGCGTACGATAGCCGCTGAACCTAATTACGCTCCGGCGCATCTGAACCTGGGCGTATTGTACGATTTGTACCTTGCAGAGCCGCAAAAGGCGCTCGATGAGTTTGAGCGCTACATCGAGATTGCCGGCGAAAACAAACAGGTCGCCGGCTGGGTGGTGGAATTGCGCAAGCGCGTCGGCACACCGGCGCCGGCACGCGCGACCAAGAAGGAGCCCGCATGAACACCGTGACCAAGACTTTGAGCTTGATGGCGCTGTGTTGCGCTGCCTGCGGCCCGGTGTTGGCGCAGCAGCAGCCCGCGCCCCCCGCGGCGACACCGGCTCCCACCGTGGCGCCGGATGCGGCGCCCGCGCCGCGCACGCCTTCGGTCAAAGCGGACCATGCGACTGCGCAATCCGAGGCCGGCGAACCGCGGGCGGGCACGTCGACCGAGCCGGCGGCGGCCCCAGCGCCGCCCCCAGCGCCGTCCACGGGCACCACGCCGCCAAGCGCCGGTACGTCGGCCGCTCGGCCAGCAGCCGGCCAGAAATCAGCCCCCAGAACCGATCGGCTCGATTTAGGGACGGCCACCGTCACGGGGGACCGTGAGCAGCCGAAAGTCATGTATGTCGTCCCCTGGAAGCGCTCGGATATCGGTGATCTGAGCGGCAAGCCCATGAACAGCCTGGTCGATGAGATTCTGGCACCCGTGGATCGGGACGTGTTCAAGCGCGAAGTCGTTTATTACAACGCCGTGCAAGCAGACACGTCTCAAAATGGTGCACCGCCGAAACCGGCGCAACAGGGTGAGAAGTAAGTCCGCCGGTAATTGTACAAAATCTGGTTGAATCTGAGGCTCGGAGCCCACCTTGAATTGGTAGTTGAATCGTATTTCGGAGCGGATAGGCATTATTTAGGAGCGCGCAGATGAATTTCATGAATTCAGTGGTCAATTTCTTCAAGGACGGTGGGGTGTTCCTCTATCCGCTCGCCTTGATATTCGTGGTCGGGGTAT
This sequence comes from Steroidobacteraceae bacterium, assembly GCA_036498345.1. GTDB lineage: Bacteria > Pseudomonadota > Gammaproteobacteria > Steroidobacterales > Steroidobacteraceae > Bog-1198. Next base: position 8,221 of record DASYFQ010000247.1, on the reverse strand, counting down.
CGATCGCCATCGAGCGATACGTGTATCTGACCCGCGAGACCTTTCGCAACCGCAGTCTGTGGGATGACCTGGTGCCCGCCCTGAGCGCCGGTAATTTCAAACAGGTGGTGGGCCTGACGCAGAACTCCAAGGCGTCGATCGCCACGATTCTGAACTACGGCGTGGCCCGAGTCGCGAGCGCACGGCGCCGAGACGACATCGAAAAGGCCATGGACGAGAGCCTGCTCGAGGTCATTCCGCGCATCGAGAAGCGCACTCACTATCTGGCGTCGCTGGCCAACGTCGGCTTGTTGATCGGCTTGCTCGGCACCATCACCGGCCTGATCGGCGCCTTCAGCGCCGTGGCGACGGCGAATCCGGCGGAGAAGGCCAGCTTGCTCGCCGCCGCCATCTCGGTGGCGATGAACAACACCGCATCGGGCCTCGCTGTTGCCATCACATTGCTCACGGCGCACATGTTTCTCGAATCCAAGACCACGTCGTTGATCGACAGCTTGGAGATCGCGTCGGTGAAATTCCTGAACTCCATCACCGAGCGGCAATCCGACCGTCCGGCTCACGAGCCCGCGGCTCCTGCGGCGCCAACGGCGCGCGCTCCGACTGCGGCCCGCGGCACCATCTAGATCACGCCTCAATAGGGCTGTTCCAAATGAAGTCAAAGTCCGCGCGCCTCGTCCGACGCAATCACGCCCGCTATCACCACGGGCGTGACGACCTCAACATCGTGCCCATGATCGATATGATGGTGATCCTGGTGTTCTTCTTGATTTTCACCGCAGTGTTTTCCAAGACCAATATTCTGCAGCTCAATCTGCCGGCCGCCACCAATGCCGCGCCGATCGACTTGCCCAAGACTCTGAAGCTCGAAGTCATCGTTCGCGACAACGACATCGTGATCAACGACCGCAACTCCGGTCCGCTCAAGACATTGGCCAATACGCCGAACGGCTACGATTTGGACAGCCTGTCGGAGTTCATGCGCAGGGTGAAGTCGCAGTTTCCGCAGATGACCGACGCCACCATCCTGCTCGGGCCGGCGATCACCTACGATACCCTCGTACAGGTCATGGACACGGTGCGCGTGTATCAGCTGCCGGTGGCGCCGTTTTCCAAGGGTGAGCTGTTTCCGGACATTGCCATTGCGGATGCGCCCATATGATCTCTTATAGAATCAAACGCCATCGCCAACGCAGACACGGCGCGAATCATTTCGCGCTGATTCCGTTCATCGACATGATGACCATCCTGGTGGTGTTCCTGCTCGCGCACACCGCGGAGGTGGACATTCTGCCGAACACCAAGAACATTTCGATTCCGCAGTCCTTGTCCGATCGCAAACCCAGCGCCGCCGTGGTGGTCATGATCACCAAGGATTCGGTTTACGTGGACGGTCAATTGGTGGGCTCGGTGAGCGACGTCGCCGCCAATCAGGGGCCTGTCTTCGCGCCGCTCAAGAACGCCCTGATGGCGCAGAACGACCGCAGCCTGCGCTCTGCGGCGCAAACCGACATCTCCAAGCGCGAAGTCACCATCATGGGCGACAAGAGCACGCCGTACAGTCTGTTGAAGAAGATCATGCTGACTTGCAGTGAAGCCGAATACGGCAAGGTGTCCTTCGCCGTGGTCGAACGTGAAAGGGCGGCGACTTAAATGGCTGCCGCTAACCCCGCCCAACGTACGGCCACCGTACTGCCGCCGTACTACCGGCGCTACGAGCTGCCGTGGTCGCCGTCCGAGGAGATGGAACGGCGCTTCCGCACGATTCTGCGCAATCTCGCCATCGTATTCGCGATTTTCGCCGTGCTCATGCCGTTTCTGCCGCGGCATGAGCGCACCGTGAACACCGAATCATTGCCCGAGAGAGTGGTGCAGCTGGTGATCGAGCCGCCGCCGCCACCCCCGCCGCCCCCGCCGCCGAAGCCGGAGAAGCCGCTCGAGAAGGCGCCGGTTGCTCCCAAGCCGACGCCCCAGCCCGTGGATCCGCGGGTCAAGGCATCGAGGAGCGGACTGCTCGCGAACCTGGACGACCTCGCGGCCTTGCGTGATCAAGTCGACCTCGACAAATTCGCGAAAAATCAGCCGAAGACCACCGATCCCGGCGATGTCAGCGTGGTGACGCGAAACATCATTTCGTCGAAGGCCGGCGGCACCAGCGGCGGCATCAGCGCGCCCACCAGCAGCGGCCTCGCGGCGGGTTCCGGGTCGCTGCGCGGCATCTACACGACGCAGGTGAAGGACCCGAACTTGGGCGCCTCCGGACAGGCCACGCGAGCCGGCGGCAGTGGCAAGGCGTCGCGCAGCGCGGACGAGATCGCCCTGGTGTTCACCAAGAACAAGGGAGCGATCGATGCCATGTACGCGCGCGCCTTGCGCGACAACCCCGCCTTGCAGGGCAAGGTGGTGCTCGAATTGACCATCGCACCCTCCGGCGAGATCACCGCGGCGCGCATCGTCTCTTCGGAACTCGGCGACAAGGAGTTCGAGAGCAAATTGCTGGCGCGCATCCGCCTGTTCAAATTCGACGCCAAGGATGTGGCGACGCTGACGGCTACCAAACCCATCGATTTTTTCCCCGCCGGATGAACATCCAATCTGAAATCGAGTTCTTCAGCGACTTAGGCCTGGTCGACAAGGCCCGATTCGTCACGCGCCTGATCTTTGAAGTTGCCGAGGAGGCCAAGGTGGGCGCCGGAGACGGCAACGATGCGGTGCGCCTGCGATTCGCGAATGAAATGAATCAACGATTGGCGCGCTTCGCCTACCAGATACTGGGCGAGGACGTCACGCGCCCGCAGGACGATGTGATGATTCGCATGTTGCTCGGCGCGCGCGCCGACAAGAACGCGGAACGCATCATGCAGAACGCCTACCGCCGCGTCCTCAACGGCTTCGAGAGCTTCGATACCACCGTATTACTCAACCCTCATTGAACCCACGGCGCGGCGTTTGAGGGAGGGTTCCTCGGACTGAACGGCGTCGCTTTCGAACAGCGTCAGCAGCTGTTCGGCGGATTCGCGCACGCTCTCCTGAAACTTGCCTTCGTCATCCTTCACCGCTTGCTGCTTCGCCATGGTCGCCTCGTCGTGCGCGCGGAATCGGCGCACAGTGTCGATCGCCTTGGACTTCGACAGTCCCAGCGTTTCCAGGACCTTCTCCGACATCTCCAGGCTCGACACCAGGGTCTCGCGAATCGTGTAGCGCACGTCCAAATCCATCAGGCGAAACGCGTGCTGGCGATTGCGCGCGCGCGCAAAGACCTTCAAATGCGGAAAATGTTTGCGGATCAACTCCGCAGTCCTCACCGAGGCCTCGACGTCATCGATGGCGAGCACGAAGACCTCGGCGTTGTCGGCGTGCGCGGCGCGCAGCATTTCCAAGCGGGAGGCGTCTCCGTAAAAAACCTGGTTGCCGAAACGGCGCAGAAAGTCGACTTGAGTTTGATTGGCCTCGAGCGCGGTGAAGGAGATCTTCTTGGCGCGCAGAATTCGACCGACGATTTGTCCGAAACGGCCGAAGCCTGCGATGATCACCTTGGGGTAGAGTTCCTCCGGCGTATCGAACGGCCGCTCCTCCGGCTCCTGCCTCTTGAACAAGGCGTCGTGCAGCGCCAGCAGCAGCGGGCTCAAAATCATCGAGCCGGTCACGACCAGTACCAGGAGTTCGGCGATTTCGGCATCCATGATGCCGAGCGTCGCGCCGAGGCCAAACAGCACGAACGCGAATTCTCCGCCGGACGGCAGACTGAAGGCGAGGCCGCGGCTGGCCGTAGGCGAGAGCCCCGAAAGCCGCCCGATCGCCCCCAGCACGGCGATCTTCAGCAGCATGAAGCTCAAAATGAGACCGACGATGAGCCAAGGTTTCTCGAGCGCCAACCCGAGGTTTGCCGACATGCCGACCGTGATGAAGAACAGCCCCAAGAGCAGGCCCTTGAACGGCTCGATGTCGGCCTCGAGTTCATGGCGGAATTCACTGTCCGCGAGCAATACCCCGGCCAGAAACGCGCCCAATGGCAACGACAGCCCCACCTGGCTGACGAGCAGCGCGGTGCCGATGACGACCAGCAGACCCGCGGCGGTGAAGGCCTCGGCGACTCGGGTCGCGGCGACGATCCTCAGCATGGGGCGCAGCACGTAGCGGCCGCCGATCACGGCGGTTGCGAGCACGGCGACGAACTTGAGCGCCAGCCAGCCGCCCGGGCCGGCGGCTCTGGCTGAAGCGACTCCCAGCAGCGGCAACAGGGCAAGCGCCGGCAAGACTGCGATGTCCTGGAACAGTAAGATACTGAATGCGAAACGGCCGTATTGAGAATTGAGTTGTCCTCGTTCGGCCAATACCTGCAGCACCAGCGCCGTGGAGGACATCGACAGGCCGAAGCCGATGATGAGTGCGGATTCTTTGGATTGGTCGAAGCCGAAATACGCGGCCGAAGCGATGCCTGCGGTAGTTACCAGCACCTGCGCCAGTCCCAATCCGAAAATCGGCTTGCGCATGACCCAGAGACGCGAGGGCTGAAGTTCGAGGCCGATGACGAACATCAGGAGTACTATGCCGAACTCCGCTATATGCAGGGTGGTGTCGATTCTGCTGATGAGGCCTAGACAGGCGGGGCCGATGACGATTCCGGCGGCCAGGTAGCCGAGAACCGAGCCCAATTTGAAATAGCGGAAAATCGGGATCGCGATGACCGCCGCAGCGAGAAATATAGCGATCTGCGCCAACAAGCTCATAATATTTTCCCCTGTTCCATAGAGCCTAGCATTATGTATCGCCAAAGCATTCAATTTCCCCTCAAGGATTCGGCGCTGCGCGAGGACGTGCACGTCCTGGGCGCCTTGATCGGCGAGACGCTGCGCGATCAAGGGGGCGAGGAATTCTTCAAGCTCGTGGAAGGCGATCGGCTCGCGGCGATTCACCGGCGCCAAGGCGATGCCGCGGAGGGGGCCGACCTGCAACAGCGCACCATGGGCCGGACGCCGTCGGCGGCGACCGACTTGACGCGCGCGTTCTCGATTTGGTTCCAGGCGGTGAATACGGCGGAGAAGGTCCATCGAGTCCGCCGGCGCCGCCAATATCTCAACGATTCGAGCACGGCCCAGCCCGGCGGCATCGCGGATTGCATCGCGCGCTTGCAGCGCGACGGCGTGACGCTGGCGCAGGCATTGGAATTGATCGGCTCCATGAGCATCGAGCCGGTGTTCACCGGGCATCCGACCGAATCGACTCGACGCACGATCTTGCGCAAGCAGCAGCACATCGCGCAGGACTTGCTCGACCGCGAAAATCCCGCCTCGACCTCCGCTGAATTGGCTACCTTGTGGGCGCGTGTGAGGCTCGAGGTGACCAGCATCTGGCAGACCGAGGAGCATCCGCGCGAAGGCTTGACGGTGGCCGATGAGCGCGAGCACGTATTATTTTATTTGATCGACATCCTGTACCGCGTGGTGCCGCTTTTCTATGAGGAAATCGAGGTGGCGCTGGCGAAGGCCTACTCCGTTCCCGTGGAAGAGCTCGACGCGCCGAGCATTCTGCATTTCGGTTCCTGGGTGGGCGGCGACATGGACGGCAACCCGGAGGTGCACGGCAAGACCATTCGCGAGACTTTGCATCGCCATCAGCAGGTCATCGTGTCGACGTATTTTACCGAATGCGGCCAGCTCGCCGAATCCTTGAGCCAGAGCGCGAACCGCGTCGGCGTGAGCGCCGCGCTCGCCGCACGCATCGATTCCTACAGCGCCATATTGCCGGGCGCGCAGGCGCTGGCGCCGGCGCGGCACGACCGCATGCCGTACCGGATGTTCTTCGGCCAGATCGGCGAGCGGCTCAAGGCGACCTACGAAGGCCGGCCGAACGCGTACCAGAATCCGGACGAACTGCTGGGAGACGTGGAACTCGCGGCCGACAGCTTGCTCGAAAACCGCGGACGCCATGCCGGATATTTCCTGGTGCGGCGCTTCATGCGCAGAGTAAGGACCTTCGGCTTTCATCTTGCGACCCTCGACGTCACACAGCACGCGCACGTACATGATCAGGTGATTGCTCAAGGATTGAGCATTCCGGATTGGCCGGCGCTTGCGCCAGAGGAGCGGCTGCGCCAATTGCGCGATCTGCTGGCTCGCGATCAGGGGCCTACGTCGGCCTTCGATGCCATCGGCCGGCGGAGCCTGTGGGTGTTCGAGGCCATCGCACAGGCGCGCCATAAATTCGGCGGCCGCGCCATCGGTGAATACATCGTGAGCGGCGCGCAGGGGCCCGAGGACGTGCTCGCGGTACTGCTGCTCGCGCGGTGGGCCGACATCACCGACAAACGCACCGGCGAAGCACCCTTGGATATCGCTCCGTTGCTGGAGTCCATCGATACCCTGGAGCGGGCGGGCGAAGTCTTGAGTGCGCTGCATCGCGAGCCCGCCTACCGGCGGCACTTGGCCGCACGCGGCAGCCGCCAGATGGTGGTGATCGGCTATTCGGATAGCAACAAAGAGGGCGGAATCGTCGCATCGCGCTGGGCCTTGCAGGTGGCGCAAATTCGGTTGCTCGACGCGGCGCGCGAGGCGGGCATCAAGCTGTTGATCTTTCACGGCCGCGGCGGCACGCCGGCGCGCGGCGGCGGCCGCACCGAAAACTTGGTCGAGGCGCTGCCGGACGGCGCCATTCGCGGCGTGCTGCGATTGACCGAGCAAGGCGAAGTCGTCAATCAGAGCTATGGATTGCGGCCGATTGCCATGCGCACGCTCGAACGCACATTCGCGTCCGTGGCTTTAGCGACGGCGCATGCCGGACAGAGGCCGCCGGTACCGCCGCCACAGGTGGCGGCGATGCGTACGATCGCCGCACGCAGTCTCGAGGCGTATCGCGAGTTGGTCTTCGGCAGCCCGCAATTCTTCGAATACTTTCGCGCGGCGACGCCCCTCGACGTGATCGAACGCATGCACATCGGATCGCGCCCGGCGGCGCGCGCCGGGGGCAACGGCGTCCGCGCGCTGCGGGCCATTCCCTGGGTATTCGCGTGGACGCAAAGCCGCCACATGTTGCCCGGGTGGTTCGGATTCGGCAGCGGCCTGTCGGCCGCGCTGGAGCAGCACGGCGAGGACGTGGTGGGCCAAATGGTGGCGCAATGGCCTTTCTTCGGGCACCTGCTCGACGACGTCGAAGCCATGCTGGGGCGCACCGACCTGGAAATTGCCAGTCACTACGATGCCTTGGCAGATGATGCGCTGCTTCGCCAAGCCGAGGCCATCCGCAAGGAATACGCATTGACCGTGGCGCACGTGCTGAGACTACGCGGCGCGGCGAACCTGCTCGACAGCGACCCGATCCTTCAGCGATCGATCAAATTGCGAAATCCGTATATCGATCCCATGCATCTCATGCAGGTGGACCTGTTGCAGCGTTGGCGCAAGACAGGGCGCGAGGATCGGGCGCTGTTCGGCGCTTTGCGGGCTACCATCAGCGGGATCGCACAGGGATTGCAAGCCACCGGTTAGCACTCGGGGACGTTGACCGCAAGGCCGCCCTGCGAGGTCTCCTTGTAGATGGTCGACATGTCGAGACCGGTTTGGCGCATGGTGGCGATCACTTGGTCGAGCGAGACCTTGTGCGAGCCGTCGCCGCGCATCGCCAGCCGCGCGGCGTTGATCGCTTTCACCGAACCCATGGCGTTGCGTTCTATGCAGGGGATTTGCACCAGTCCGGCGACTGGGTCGCAGGTCAACCCGAGATTGTGCTCCATGCCGATTTCGGCGGCATTCTCGATCTGCTCGTTGCTGCCGTTGAGCGCCGACACCAAACCGGCGGCCGCCATGGAACACGCGACGCCCACCTCGCCCTGGCATCCCATCTCGGCACCGGAAATGGACGCGTTCTGCTTGTAGAGCATGCCGATGGCGCCGGCGGTGAGCAGGAAGCGAACGACGCCGTCGTCGTCCGCTCCGGGCTCGAAGCGCCGGTAATAATGCAGCACCGCCGGCACGATCCCGGCGGCACCATTGGTCGGCGCAGTCACCACCTGGCCGCCGGCGGCATTTTCTTCGTTGACTGCCAGCGCAAAGACATTGACCCAATCGAGAGCATGCATGGGGCTCAAGGGGTCGCCGCTCATGAGCTGCCGATAGAGTTTCGGCGCACGCCGGCGCACCCCCAACACGCCGGGCAACAGGCCCTGGGCCTCGAAGCCGCGGCGCACGCAATCCTGCATGACCTGCCAAATCCGCATGAGGCCGGCGCG
>DASYFQ010000246.1:0-10156 GCA_036498345.1 Steroidobacteraceae bacterium | reverse complement strand
CGCCAGTCCCAGCCGGTCCGCCAGCGCGCTGATCCCCAGCTCGCTCTGCTCGTCCGAAAACGTCTTCATCAGCAAAATCGCATTCGCAACGGACGACAGTCTCGTCCCTCCTTCCTCCCCTTGTCTCGCTCGGCCCGCCATACGATTCACGCCGCTTGGTCAGCGTCAGTCAAGCGTCTCCATCTTGACGATCGAGGCGCCACGATTGTTGCCGACCCAGAAGGTGGGGTGGGGCGTCGTGTTATCGATGAACACCCGGCGCACATTGGTGGACTTGGGCAGCAGGTACTCGATATCCTCGCCTGACGCCAAATTCTTCCTCAGGATCCGATCGGTGTTCATGCCGCCGATCCACATCTCGCCGTTCTTGTCTTTGACGACGTCATAAGGTGCCGTGTACGGCGTGGGCAAAGGCCATTCCTGAAACTTGTCGGTCTTGGTGTCGAACATGGCCAGCTTGTCGCCGCGCCATTCGGCAAACCAGAGATGCCCTTCGTCATCCATGCGCCCGCGGCGCGGCCTCGATTTGCGCGTCGGCGTCGGAAACAAGGTGACCGTGCCGGTCTTGGCCTCGATCTTGCCGATGTTCTCGCCGCCGAAATCACAGAAGAAAATATTGTTCTGCGCATCGGCGTAAATGCCATAGACCGAGTGCGGTTCATTCATGGCGAGTTCATCGCCCCCGTGGCCCTGCTTGTAGGGAGCCCACCGCTCCCATTTTCCGGTCTTGAGATCTATCCGATACAGCCCGGGAATGGAGGTATCGTTCAACCATACTTTATTATCCACTTCGAGGTGCTGCGGACCGACCATGGATTCCTGCGTCTCATCCGTGAGGTACTGACTGGGAACCGGGTACATTTTGAATTTGCCGGTCTTCTTGTCGAACTTGGCAATGCCGCCTTGATTTTGCAGCGAGATCCAGATGTTTCCCTCCTGGTCCGTTTCCAGATCGAGGGAGCCGGTCGGCTGCTTCGGGCGCAACGTGGGGATGGGGTATTCCTTGATCTTGCCCGTCTGTGGATCCATGCGTCCCAGGAATTGCTCGCCGAATTCGCTGAACCAGATCGTGCCCGACTCGTCGAGGATCACGTCATGGGGTTGGGTCATGGGGCGTGGAACGTCATACTCGGTATAGATGACGTGGGTTGCCTTGCCTTTCGGCCGCGGCAGCGTCTTGAGCGCGTAGTCCAGCTTGCCGGTTGCACTCATATTGATGCTGGCGAGGTAGCCGGAGATCTTGGGAGCGTCGGAACCAAAATTGCGCTGAAGCCCGCGCGGTACGAGCCGCCGTTGCGGCTGTAGATCCCAGGCGGAATTTGCGTACCCGCGCATGCGCTCCAGCACGTTGGTGGTGAAGTCATTCGCATCGTGGCTCGACTTCACGATACGTTCCAGGCTGTGGCAGGTCGTGCAGTTGTAGAGAAATTTTTTCTGGTCTTCGGTGCCGGGCACGCTGGCGATCCATTCGGCCGGCGTCATCTGGCTCGTAATGTCGTCGACCGGACGGAGCTTGAGATCGACGGCGGCCGTTTTTCCCCGCGGCACCGTCACGGTGGCCGGGCCTTCGAGATCATAGCCGATGGCCCGGATATGCAAGGCGTAGTCGCCGGGGCCGATTTTCGACGCGGGGAAACTGAAATGTCCCTTATCGTCGCTGACCACGCTGATCGTGATCGTCGATCCCGTCCGCTTGGCGCTGACCACCACCCCTTCCATCGGCCCCTCTTTTGCCGAGGCGACCTGCCCGGACAATGCAGGACCGGTATCGGCTTGCGCCGCCTGGAGAGACCCCATTTGCAGTAAACAGGCGGCCTGAACGGCCGCCGCCAAAACGCATGCTCGTATCATTTGATCGTAACCCTCGCAAACCCCTTAACCCAGCCTCGAGGCGGTCCGGCTGGCACTTCGATGCACGCGACCGCGCCTAGAATTTGATCATGTCGATTTTGGTCAGTTTGACGTGATCGGGCAGGCGCGGCGCATTGGCCAAATGCCATGCCGTGTACTGCTCGGCATAGAGGTTCGTCGAGGACATGCCATCGACCGGGACCACGACCTCGTACCCTCGGAATGCGGCACCGGCGGCCGTATGCAGCACCGCCCCCTCCGCCGACGTACCCACCGCAATGAGCGTCTTGATGTTCTTGCCCTTGAGGATCGTGTCCAGATCGATGCCGACGAACTTGTCGGGCCCCGCGCCCGACAAGGACTGTTCCGCTTCCCGCGGAGCGACTTCCTTGACGATGTCCGTTCGCTTGCTGGTCCCGGCGAGTGTGTAGAGCACGAGAACGCCCTTCGCGCGTGCTTCGTCGATCAGCTTCTGAATTTTCGGCAGCGTCGCGACGCAGCGCGGCCGCTTCTCGGCCGTGCAGGACTGAGTGCTGATATCCATCACGATCAAGGCGGTCGATGCCGGATCGACGGTGACCGGTTTCAATTCCGGCGGCGGCGGCGTCTTGACCGTGGCCCATTCATCGATGACGCTGTCCGCCTGCGCCGCCGGGATGACCGTGCCCGCGAACGCCGCGAGGACTCCGGCGACGCTCTTCAACCACCAATTTGTTCGCTCCGGCTGTTTCATCGCTTGCTCCTGTTCGAAAGATGGACGAGGTACTTCATTCGCCTCTGGCGGCCCCTAGAATTTGGCACTGAAGCTCAAGAAAAATACGCGGCCCAATGCGTCGTAGGCGTTGTAGATATTCTCGTTGCCTCCGCCGTTGACGTAATAGACCACGGAATGATTCAAGAACGGCGGGTCCTTGTCGAGGGCGTTATTGACGCCGGCGCTCACCGTATAGTGTTTGCCCACTTTCCACGTCCCCGATAGATCGAGGTAGTTGTAGGCGGGAATCACCGCATCGTACGCATCGTAACTGCCGTTGTTGAGGGCCGGCTGGCTGCTATTGGTGTCGAGTCTCACCGCCGACATGTAGCGCCAATTGGCCGACAGATCTATCTGCCACGGCGTGAGCCACGTGAGGCGTGCGTTGTGCCGCCATTTGAAATTAGGACCGCTGTCCCCGCCTGCACTGCAAGTCGCACCGTACAAGCCGTTGCAATCGTAGGTGGTGGGACTCGAGACCGTCTGTTCGAGAGTTTCCGTGCCGCTCATCCTGAAGACCAGGGTGCCCATGTCGTGCAGGCCCAGATCGTCCAAGCTCTTGCGGTAATTCACTTCGACGTCGATGCCGCGATTACGCAGGAAGCCGATGTTTTGATTGTTCTCCACCACCCAGCCCGACGTGCCGAAGATATTGCCGATGCCGGGGCCGCGATGGATCAGGTTGCACAGGGCGTCCGTACCCTGCAACAGACAGCCATTGACGATTTGTTGTCCGGACAGGTTGGTGATGTAGTCATTGACCCGCACCGCCCAATAGTCGATGGATGCATTGAAGCCGGGCAGGAATGTCGGCGTGAAGTTGAAGCCGACGGAATACGTATCCGCCTTTTCCGGCCGGAGGGCAGTATTGCCGCCCGAGAGCGCGTCGCAGTTGGTGGATGGGCAGCCTGGGATGTTGCCGTACTGCGCGGCGGTCACGCCGGTCTTTGCGCAAGCCGCGAGAGTGGCCTTCGGCGCGGCGCCCGAACACGGATCGTCATAGCCGGCATCATTATTGAGCGTTTGCGGCAGGAACAGCTCGTAGAGATTGGGCGCGCGTGCCGCCCGGTTGTAGCTCGCGCGGAACCGGATATCGCTGGTCGGCGCATAATCCATCGCAATCTTGAAAGTATTGGTCGAAAAGCCGTTGGCGGCATTGGCGATGGTGTAGCCCGAATGTCGGTAGGCCAGATCGAGGTCGATCGCTTCGACGAACGGCTTGTTCTCGATGATGGGAACACGCAACTCGGCATATTCTTCCTTCACGCTTTCGGCGCCCGACACCGGCGGGTAAAACGCGCCCTGGCCGATCAGATCGTTGGTCTGCAGCTCATTGTCCGGCAAAAAGCTCAACTGATCATGCCGATACGTGGCGCCGAATGACGTCGCCACGGGATTCGTCGCCCACGGGCTGGTGCCGCCCCAGGCGCCGAAATTGCCGGATATGTTGGCGTCGACCGTCGATTCGACCGTGTTGCCGGTCTTCAGTCCCGGCGTCGAGATGTAGTTGAAGGCTGCGGGAGTTACTCCGCCATACTGAAAGATGTTCAGCGGCACACAACCGGGATTTCCCGGGGCCGTGCATCCATTGAGGGAATTCTGTACTTTCGTAAAGGATATGTCGTTGAGGTAATGCTCCGACAGCAGCGAATTCCAATAGGTCCCCGATAAGTCGTAGCTCCAGTCGCTGTTGATGTCGCCGCGGCCGCCGACCACCACGCGGTAATCGGTATGCTCCAGATCGTCCGCGCGCGGATAATTGGTCATGCGCAGCGCCGGCATCAGAATATTTGCCACATTGGGCTGGCCGTTGGCCTGATACACCGGCATCGGCTTGCCGGCGGAATTCTGGCAAATGGATGACACCTCGGCGGCCGAGAGAAATTGGTTGTTGCAGGGAATTTGCAGAAAGCCGGTGGGCCCGCGGCCCAGAAGCAAACCGCCCGGCGCGACCTGCGCTTGGGTGTGATCGTCCATGAACATGGCTTCGGCATAGACGTCGAGCCAGGGGCTGACCTGTTGATGGCCGAGGGCGCCCAGGGTCTTGCGTTCATCCGGGCGCTGCAGATCGTAGAGCGGCGAGGTGTTGAATTTCAACGCGTTGGTAAAGGGCACGAAGGTCGCGGTACCGTTCGGATTCAAGCCCAGATCCTTGCCGGCATTCGTAATGAAATTGCCGTAAGCCCCGCTCGAGCTGCCTGCGCAGACGATCCCCGTCTTGGCCTTGTTCAACGCGGTTTCGCAGGCCTCGAAATTGCGCGATCCATCCAACACCGGATTGATCGAGCGGTAGCTCGCGTACATCGTCACGTTGCCCTTGTTGTCGGCAGTGTTTGTTCCGATGACCAGCGTGGTGTCGCTGATGCGGCCGCCGAATTGGTTGCCGGGTATGACGGGCTTCACGGGGTAGTTCGCGCTTTCCAATACCCCGTTCGCGGGACCCCCTTGAGTATGCTGGGCTTCATTGAAGGTTTGGGTGATCTGAACGCCTTCGAAATTGCGCAGCAGATGGAAGTTGACCACGCCGGCCATGGCATCGGAGCCGTAAACCGCCGACGCACCTCCGGTCAGCACGTCCACGCCGGTGATCAGCGCGGTCGGAATGAAATTCACGTCGGCAGCGGCCCCCAGCGGGCCTTGCGGGTCGCCCGGCCCGAGCCTGCGGCCGTCGATCATCACCAAGGTCCGCGTCGGCCCGAGGCCGCGCAAGTTGATGTTGGCGACGCCCGTTGAATTATTCGAGGTGCCGTCGCTTTGCGCGGTGTGGACCTGCGGAATTTCATTCAGCACATTTTCAATGTTGGTGGCGCCCTGGGCCTTGATTTCGATGTCGGTCACCGCCGTCACCGGGCTTTCGCTGGAGAGGTTCGGCGCCTTGATGCGTGTCCCGGTCACGACGATGTCTTGTATGACCGCCGGCTCCTCCGCAACATCCGCTGCTCGGACGAAGAGAGGACACGCCGCCACGAATGCACCCGCACAGAGCGATGCAAGCCACCATCCCTTCAACATACAGCCTCTCCCCGACGACATTTACTCATCTCCACACGACAGCGGGCAGCGTCCAGCTCTCGAACGCCCCTGTTTTCGGGAATGAAGCATCAAGCGTGCCATCCCTCGGCATACTGCAATCAAGATGATAGATCGGATCGTATGACAGGAATCATCGCCGGCAGAGTATTTTGCATTTATGTGAAGAAATGATGAATCCAACTCTTGGATTAACAAAACTTCTTGCATCATCTTGAACGCAGGACCCTGTCGGCCGCCGCCGTGCGTCTTACGATTGCACGCCTGATACGGCATTGCACAACGTTCACGATTGAAAAGTAGAGCGACCGATTTGCAGCTCTGCAATGCCTCGAACCGATCGCGACAACCAGCAAGCGCATCGCGTATGAAATGATCGGCGCCGCGGACGCGGAGTTCTGCGCACGTCATTGCATTGAGCGGAGGAACACTCGTATCCGTGGTGTCGTGCGACGAATTAATTTTTCCGACATCCTTGACAAGGCGGCCGAACTCCCGCTCCAATGTTCTCGATAAATAAGTTGTGTGTGTGTGTGTGTTCGAACTTGCCGTATGCGTGTTCGAACTTCCAGGAACTGCCGGGGTATCACGCTGATGACAGGCTTGTACGATCGTAAACCGGGCGACTCGTCCGTGGAACCGACGGCGGATCCTTTGTTGCCGGATCACCTTCACGGCCATGATCACTCCGGCGGTCATGCGCAAAGCGCCGGCCATGGTACCGAGCCGATGCTCTGGGACCGGTGGCAAAAAAAACGCACGTTCGTGCGCGCGCTGGAGGGGACCTACAGCGACCTCACGCAATCGCTGCTCAATCAGCCGCGAGTCTATTCGTCACGCAACGTGCCCTGGAAGGGCGGCCCGCAAGTTTACGGCAAGCACGTCATCAGCCCGCATACCGCCGCCGTCGCGCAATCGATCGAAACGCACATCGAAATTTACGCGCCCGGAGCCTATGGCCAGAAACATGGCCACATGAACAGCGCGGTATTCTATGTTCTGAAAGGGCGCGGCCACGATATCCATGACGAGCGGCGCATCGACTGGAAGGCCGGCGACATCATGCTCGTCGAGAACGGCTGCGTGCATCAGCATTTCAACGATGATCCGGACAATGACGCGCATCTCCTGGTCTTCAAGGCCAAGCCGCTCTTCCTGTTCATGCACCTGCTGTTTCAGAAGATAGTGTCTTTTCCGCCGACCACCCCGCCGGTCGGCCACGAAGATTTTGCCCCACCGACCGATCTGTAGATCGTCAACGACAGGACCTGCGACTATGAGCTCTCCGCTAGAACGCGACTTCGCCCACATCGGCGGCGCTGCGTGCAGCTTTCGCGCCGACGCCGTCAAGAATTCGGCGCAGGCGCGCCAGCTCTATGAGGCCGCGGCAAATGTGGTTACCCCCGAACAAATGCCGTTGGAGAACTCGCCCGAGGGCCTGATCAAACATCTGGTCAATGAGCGCATGGCCACCAAGGAGTGTTGCGTCGAAGCCTATATGCAGTTCCTGCCTCCCGATGGCCGCTCGGGCAAGCATCGGCATATGTGGGAAGAAGTGCTGTTCGTCGTCGAAGGCCGCGGCTACGACCTGCATTGGGATCTCAAGTTCGACTGCCTCGAGAAGTTCGACTATCAGTGGGAAACGGAGCCGAAGCGAAACGAATGGCAGCGCGGCGACTTCATTTATGTTCCTCCTTTTACCATCCACCAGCACTTCAATGCCGACAGCGGCAGCGAAGCGCGGTTGATCGTGATCAGTAACCGCATCGTGAAATCGATGGGTTTCGACTGGCTCGATCAACTGGAGAACGCTCCCGGCTACTGACCGCGCCAAATCCGCCGCTGCTTCGAGGCCGCGGAAAAAAAATTACAGGGGAATGGTCAGATGCCATCGGATGTGATGCAGCCCGACACAGTGAGTGTGATGTTCCACGCCTTGCATCTGCTGCTCGAGCCGATGCGGCTGCTGATTTTGTTCGGCGGGGTGCTGATCGGACTCGCCATTGGGTGCATCCCAGGACTCGGCGGCGTGGTCGGACTCGCGGTGCTGATCCCCTTCACCTACAACATGGACGCCTACAGCGCTTTCGCCCTGTTGCTCGGCATGGCGGCGGTGACGACCAGTTCAGACTTGATCCCCGCCGTGCTGTTCGGAGTGCCCGGCACTGTCGGGGCGGCCGCGACGGTGATCGACGGCCATGCCATGGCCCGCAAAGGAGAAGCCGGGCGCGCCTTTGGCGCCGGCTTCGCCTCCTCCTTGGCGGGGGGCATCGTCGGCGCCATCATCCTCGCGGCTGCGGTTCCGGTTTTGAAGCCGGTCATGTTGGCCATCGGAGCGCCCGAACTATTGGCGTTCAGCATTTTCGGCCTGTCGATGGTCGCCACGCTGAGCGGCAAGGCACCGCTCAAAGGCCTGACGGTCGCCGGCATTGGCTTGATGCTGTCGATGGTCGGAACCGGGATGCAGAGCGGTGCGCCGCGCTGGAATTTCAACTGGCTTTATCTCTTCGATGGCCTGCCGCTGGTGCCGGTCACCCTCGGTCTGTTCGCGCTTCCCGAATTGGCCGACCTCGCCATCGACCGCCGAAGCATCGCCGGCCAAACGCTCAACCCCCAGAAACTTGGCTTGGTCAGTCAGTGGCAGGGGCTGCGCGACGTGATCGACAACTGGTGGCTGGTGCTGCGGTGTTCGACGCTCGGCGTCGCGCTCGGCGTCATACCCGGGATTGGTTCGGCCGTCATCGACTGGATCGTATACGGCTACGCCCAGCGCACCCTTCCCGGGTCGGAGTCGTTTGGGAGCGGCGACGTGCGCGGCGTGATCGCACCGGAAAGCGCCAACAACGCGAAGGAAGGCGGGCATCTCGTGCCCACGATCGCCTTCGGCGTTCCCGCCGGCACCTCGATGACGCTGCTGCTCGGCGCGTTTCTGATGCATGGCCTCGTGCCGGGACCGGACATGCTGACCAAGCATCTCGACGTCACTTATTCGATCATTTGGAGCCTCACTCTGGCCCACGTGATCGGGGCGGTGATCTGCGTATTCTGCAGCTCCGCCTTGGCTCGCCTGGCGACCTTGCGCTATCAGGTCATGCTCCCGGTCATTCTGCCGATCATTTTCGTGGCCGCCTTCGAAGGGTCGCGGGATTACGGCGATTTCTTTTCCCTGCTGTTCTTCGGCGCCTGCGGCTGGATCATGAAGCGGCTGGGCTGGCCGCGTCCGCCTCTGGTGCTCGGCTTGGTGATCGGCAAGATTTTCGAACGCTATCTGTTCATTTCCACCGAGATTTATGGCGGCGTCGGCTGGATTCTGCGTCCCGTCGTGCTGGTGCTTCTGGCGATTATCGTCTGGACCTTATACCGTCCGCTGCGGCAGATCGCGGCGGATTTATGGCGCGAATTCGCCCGCACTCGCTGGAGCCACGCGCGGTTTGGCTTCCGCTCGCTGGCGGCGGCGGCCGTCGTCGCGGTGATCATCGCGGCCCTGATCACGTCGGCCGATTGGCCGGAATCGGAACGACTGGTCGCGCGCAGCGCCGCGTATCTCGCTTTGATCACGGCGCTTCTCAATCTGGTCACCGAGGTCTTCGGCGCCGCCCGCACGCCGGCGCAACCGGAAGAAGGAAAAGCAGCCGTCCCCAGCTCGGTCATCGGCCGTCGTGCCATCGTCTTTTTCAGCTGGCTGGGCGGCTTTGTCGCGTTGGTGGCCTTGGTCGGCTTGATTCCCACCGCCGCGCTATTCGTGTTCGCCTATATGACACTTGGATTTCGTGAATCGAAAGGCAAAGCGCTGCTGTGCGCCACCCTGCTCAGCCTGTTTTTCTGGAGCGTCTTTGGCCACGTACTCGCCGTGCCCTGGCCGGCCGCCGTGCTCGGCGACCGCGTCCCGCAGCTCAGGGCAGCAACCGGAATGATGTGATTGACCAGACGCGACATCGAACGAAGAAGGATCGGCCTCATGAAAAGACCACTGCGAAATCGGCGCCTCGCCACTTTCTTGGGTGTGAGTTGGCTCGCGGTCTTCGCCGGCCGGCCGGCCAATGGCGAGCCGGTGGCAGATTTCTACGCAGGCAGAACCATGCAGATGGTCATCGGCTACAGTGTCGGCGGCGGCTATGATATTTACGGGCGTACTCTGGCCCGTTACATGGGAAAGCATATTCCCGGCAATCCCACCATCGTGCCGCAGAACATGCCGGGCGCCGGCAGCTTGAGAGCAGTGAATTATCTGGCCAAAGCCGCTCCCAAGGATGGCAGCGTGTTCGGCATCTTCGCCCGCGGCGCCGCGATGGAGCCCCTGCTCGATCCGAAAGCCATGCCGTTCGATCCCAATTCTCTCAAGTGGATCGGCAGCATCACCAACGAGGTCAGCACCTGTGCGTTCTGGAACACCGCGGGCATCAAGGATTGGTCCGACATGCAGCACAAGCCCTTCACCGTCGGCGGCACCGGCGCCAGCTCAGATACCGACGTGTTCTCCAAGGTGATCCGGCATTTCTTTCATCTTCCCTTGAAGCTGGT
>DASYFQ010000245.1:0-65931 GCA_036498345.1 Steroidobacteraceae bacterium | reverse complement strand
CCGTCCTATTTCGCGGTCCAGCGCTACTTGCGCGAATTCTTGGCCGATCGCCGCGTCATCAACACCCCACGGCCGATTTGGTTGCCCTTGCTATACGGCGTGATTCTGCCGTTTCGCCCGATTCAAACCGCTCGAAAGTACCGCAGTATTTGGCTGCAAGAGGGCTCGCCCTTGGCGGTATATTCCGCGCGCCTGACTGCGAAAGTCGGGTCGGTTCTGCAAGCTCGCTTTGACGATCAGATCCGCGTCGAGCTCGGCATGACCTATGGCAATCCGAGCATTGCGCATGCCCTCGAATCCCTGTGCGAGCAAAACGTCAAGAAGCTGCTGGTGCTGCCTCTGTACCCGCAATATTGTTCGTCCACGACGGGCTCGGTGTTCGATCGCGCCGGCCGAGCCTTGCAGCGTTGGCGTTGGCTGCCGGAGACCCGTTTCGTCAACGACTACTATCACGACCCGGGCTACATCGATGCGTTGACGTCGCGAATCCTCGACCACTGGGCCGACGTCGGCGAGCGCTCGCATCTCTTGTTCTCATATCATGGTATTCCCGCCGCGTATGTGGCCGACGGCGATCCCTATCAAGCCCAATCGGAGGCGACCACCCGATTGGTGGTGTCGCGCTTGGGGCTGGCGCGGGACCAGTGGTCGCATTGCTATCAATCGCGCTTCGGGAGGGTGGAATGGCTGCAGCCCTATACGCAGGACACGCTCAAGGGTTTGGCCGCGCGCGGTGTGCGCAAGCTGAGCGTAGTATCCCCGTCGTTCGCGGTGGATTGTTTGGAAACGCTGGAAGAAGTCGCCATCGAATACCGGGACATGTTCCTGGAATTGGGCGGCGAGCGATTGACGCTGGTACCTGCGCTCAACGATGACGACCGGCACGCGCAGGTCCTGGCTGCCATTGTGGAAAGGCAGCTGAAGGGATGGGTATGACTGATGCGAGCTATGCTCATCGCTCGATAGCTATCGTGTAATGCATTGAATTTAAACGATAAAATGCATTAGGCGGCGGGATGTGATTTGGATCTGTATCGAGTATCGGCTGCGGCTACCGATGCGTTCGCAGACGCGACCTCGCGGTTCGCGCGATACAATGCTTCATGGCGCTGTTCGACACACTGGGCTTTCAGTGGGACCGAGATTCCGTTCCTCGGGAAGTTCCCCGTGCCTCTCTCGAACGTGTGGTCTTCCGCTTTCGCCGAATGCTCCCCGAGTATGTCTGGGACGCCGGCGTCCTGGAGGGAAATCCATTCACGTTCCCCGAAGTAAAGACACTTCTCGAAGGCGTGACTGTGGGCGGCCGAAAGCTGTCGGATCAGGAGCAGATACTGAACCTAGCGGAGAGCTCAAAGCACCTTATAGAACTCGTAAAAAATCGGGAATTCAAACTCGACAAGTTCACGTTCTGTTCCCTACACGCACTCGTAGCCCGCAATGAAGCACTTGAATGGGGTCACTTCCGCGGCGAGGGCCTCGAAACCCAATTTACCCCCGATGTCGCTTTGGGCGAGCGTGGGCGATTTACGCCCTTGGCCACAGAGCGAGGCGCAGTTCGACTCAATGAAGTGTTCGCGAGCGGAATACGTTCGTTGGATCAGAACGTTTCAAATCCGTTCGAGCGGGCGACGGCGTTTTTTCTATTTGGATCCCTTCAACAGTTTTTCTTTGACGGAAACAAGCGCACCTCGCGCTTTATGATGAATGGCGTTTTGATGTCGGAAGGGATCGACGCCGTCAGCATTCCGGCCGTCCGTGCTGCGGAATTCAATTCGCGGATGGTTGATTTCTACACGAATCGGGACGCCACCGAGATGATGGGGTTCGTGTTGGATTGCCATCCTGAAGTGTCGCAGATCCGTCAGCTCAATCCTGGGCTCTCCGCCGTTAGGGACTTACCAGACATCAAGTACTTCAATCTCAGCGATTCGATGAAGCAAGGGAATCTCGATGCATCTTCAGCCGGCCAAGTAAATCGGGCCGCGGCTGCGGACGTGGAAGGCGTGCCGGCAAGCACGCAGCAAACCCGACCACTATCGCTTGAGGAAACGAGACGAGAGGCGCGCGAGAACTGGCGGCGGAATTACTACGACAAGCGTGCAAGCCAACTCGAGCCTCAGGCGGATTCGAGTCATGGAAAAGAGCTCGCAGACGGGGAAAAAAACGAGCCTAAGCGAGATGCCGGCCTCGATTTCGATCCAGAGCGCTAGTAAGAGATCTCTGGCCCTCGATGACGCGAAATTCTATTCAACCCACACGCGATCCAAGATCCCCTTGACGTCGAGCCCCGCGCCGCTGGCCCCGAACACGGCACCCCAGCCCGAGTCTGCATCCAATCGTGTGGCGCAAAATCCCTCCGCCACCGCCCTCGCGCCCGGACTTTCCGCCGCGCCCAGCAACAAGCTGCCTTGCATAAGAGTCACGAACATTTGCGCAAAGCCTCGCGCATGCGCTTCGGTCGCAGCGGGCGTTGCGACGGCGGCGGCGAAGCGCTCGAACGCCGCATCGAAATGGCGATGGCGTCCGCGCGCTTGGCTGAGTTCGTGCAGCACGACGTCGCGGGTGGCGGGGGACTTCGCGAAGGCCCGCAGCACATCGAGGCACATGATGTTTCCGGATCCCTCCCAGATGGAATTGACCGGCATCTCCCGCGCCATGCGCGCGAGATGCATTTCTTCCGTGTAGCCGTTGCCGCCCAACACTTCCATTGCTTCGGCGGCCAATTCGCAGCCGCGCTTGCACACCCAGAATTTCGCGGCGGAGGTGAGCGCGCGGCGCAGCGCGATTTCGCTGTCGGCGTCGCTGTCGAAGGCTCGCGCCAGGCGCATGGCGAGCGCGGTGGCCGCTTCGGATTCGATCGCGAGATCGGCAAGGACGCTTTGCATCAGCGGTTGATCGATCAGGAGCGCGCCGAAGGCCTTGCGGTGGCGGGCATGGTGTACGGCCTGCACCACCGCTTGCCGCATCATCCCCGCCGTGCCGGTAACGCAGTCGAGGCGCGTATAGGTGCCCATTTCGAGAATGGTTGGGACGCCGCGGCCTTCTTCGCCCATGAGATGCGCCCACGCGTCGATGAATTCGACTTCGGATGAGGCATTGGAGCGATTGCCGAGCTTGTCCTTCAGGCGCTGGATATAAATGCCGTTGCGCGTGCCGTCGGGCAGGCGGCGCGGCATGAAAAAACAAGACAGGCCGCCCTCCGTCTGCGCGAGCACCAAGTGCGCGTCGCACTGCGGCGCCGAGAAAAACCACTTATGGCCGGTGATGCGATAGGCACCCTCGGCAGATCGAAGCGCGCGCGAAGTATTGGCGCGCACATCCGAGCCCCCCTGTTTTTCCGTCATGCCCATGCCGATCAGGCCGCCGCGCTTGTGTTCGATGGGTATATCGCGGGGGTCGTATTCGCGCGTGAGAAGACGCGGTACCCAATCCCGTTCCAGCCAGGCGTCGCGGCGCATCGCCGCAACCGCGCCATAGGTCATGGTGGTCGGACAGAGCGTGCCGCACTCCACCTGGGCCTGCATCAGGTAGCCCGCGGCGCGCGCCGCATGTCCACCGGGAATCGAGCGGGCGCGGGCCCGGGCCCATGGACCGGTGTGATACCCGCGTGCGGCGATCCCCTGCATCAATACGTGCCAGGAGGGATGGAACTCGACCGAGTCGATGCGCTCGCCCTGAATGTCGAAGCTTTGCAAGACCGGCGGGTAGCGGTTGGCGAGGCGCGCGTGTTCAAAGTTCGCGGCCGTGCCGAGCGCACCGCCTGCGCTTGCGAGGTCCGGAGCGGCTGCGGCTGCACCCTCCCGCCGTACCGCCTCCTGCAGCGCCGGGTCGGTGGTGAAGAGGTTGTACTCCGTCAGCGGGGGCGTCTGGTTGAAAACAGCGTGGGTGGCAAGAGTGTGTTCTGGAGTGTGTTCCATGGCAGGCTCGCTCTGAGAGGGTTCGCCGATTTTCGGCCTTTTCGCCCTCGACGGACAGATAATTGGTCCGGGCGGGTCCCTGCGGCAATCGAGGGCGACGCTTTCCCGGCCGGCCCGGACGGGCGGGCGCTATTGCGCCGAACAGGGCACCAATGCTAGATTCCGGGCCAATGTGCGCTTCCGTCCTCAAGGTATTCGACACTTCCCGCAGCCTGGCGCTGCCGGCTTCGCTTGCGCTGCTGCTGCTGCGCCGCTAGGCGCCAATACCCCGCGCCATCGGTCGGCGCTTACAAGACCGGAATAACCCCTCAAATGCGCCGCTCAAATGGACGGCGCTCAAATTGTTGCCGCACATAGCGCGAGTGAGAGAGCACCATGTTCCGTAATCCGTCGACCAAGTATCGACCCTTTTCCCCAATCGACCTCAGCGATAGAACCTGGCCGAGCCGCGTCATTGCCGCGCCGCCATCCTGGTGCAGCGTCGACCTGCGCGACGGAAACCAGGCGCTGATCGAACCGATGGATGGCGCCCGCAAACGCCGCATGTTCGACATGCTGGTGAAGATAGGCTTCAAGGAAATCGAGGTCGGATTTCCCGCCGCCTCGCAGACCGATTTCGATTTCGTGCGCGAAATCATCGAGCAGAATCAAATACCGGACGACGTCACCATTCAGGTGCTGACGCAGGCCCGGCCCGAACTCATTGCCCGCACCTATGAGTCCCTGAGGGGCGCGCGCCGTGCCGTCGTGCATGTGTACAACTCGACCTCAGCGGCCCAGCGCCGCGTGGTATTCCGGCTGGATCGCGCCGGCATCATCGATATCGCCGTGCGCGGCGCCGAGGCCGTGCGCGAGCACGCGCTGCGTGATCGCGATACGGAGTGGGTGTTTGAATACAGTCCCGAGAGCTTCACCGGCACGGAACTCGACTTTGCGGTCGAGATTTGCGACGCGGTCAATGCCGTGTGGGAACCCACTCCGCAGCACCGATCGATCTTGAACCTGCCGGCCACGGTCGAAATGGCCACGCCCAATGTCTACGCCGATCAGATCGAATGGTTCTCGCGGCACATTGGCCGGCGCGATTCCGTGATCGTGAGTGTGCACCCGCACAACGATCGCGGCACAGCCGTAGCCGCCGCGGAACTCGCCGTAATGGCGGGTGCGGAGCGGATCGAGGGTACTTTGTTCGGTAACGGGGAGCGAACCGGCAACGTCGATATCGTGACATTGGCCCTTAACCTTTATTCGCAAGGCATTGATCCAAAACTAGATTTTTCCAATATAAATGAGGCGGCACGTTGCGCCGAGACCTGCAATCAGTTGCCCATCCATCCGCGCCACCCCTACGTGGGAGATCTGGTGTTCACCGCGTTTTCCGGCTCCCATCAAGATGCAATCAAAAAGGGCCTTGCGGCAAGAAGCGAAGCGGATATCTGGGACGTTCCCTACCTGCCTATCGACCCGTCGGACCTCGGCCGCTCCTATGATTCGATCATTCGAGTCAACAGCCAGTCCGGCAAGGGCGGGGTGGCGTACTTATTAGAGCGCGACTATCAGCTGGTGATGCCGCGCCGGCTGCAAATCGAATTCAGCCAAGTCGTACAAGCCGCCGCAGATATCACCGGTAAGGAGTTGACTTCACGCGAGTTATGGGACTTGTTCGACAGCGAATATCTATCTTCGCGCACTCCCTATGTGTATCGCTCGCATCAGTTGGCGGCGTCCACCGACGGTGCGGACAGCGAGCGCATCACGGTGCAGGTGGAGAATCACGGTCGGCTCGAGACCTGGCATGGCCAGGGTTCCGGACCCATCGACGCGATGGTCAAAGCCATCGCCCTGCCGTTCGACGTCCTGTCCTATGAAGAGCACTCCCGCGGCCAGGGAAGCGCCGCCAAGGCGGTGTCATACATTGAGATCACGACCCGATCGCGGCGCACCTTGTTTGGGGCCGGAATGCACCCCAATATCATTACTGCCTCCTTGTTGGCGATTTTCTCGGCGGTCAACCGGGCGGTCGCGCAGCAGGCGTTGCCGGCACGTGCCGATGAGGCCCGTACCGGCACTTAATGGCGGGGGCAGCGGCGGCGTGCCCGCAGGGCCGTGGCGGGCTGCCCGATCAAGCGGCTGCTGCGCCGCAGGGGCAGTTTTTGTCATGCTAGTTGAATGGCGGACAGAATCGGCTATAGTGCGCAGCTTCGGCGAATGGGCTGATCGATCCTATTGATTTCAAGGGCTTTTCTCGAACAATGAGCGAACGCGAAGACGAACATTTTGATATCGATGACGAGTTTCTCGGGGAGGCCGAAGAATCGCACGACTTCGATCCCCTATTGGAGCGCACCGAGCGGCGTCCCAAAGCCGCTGCTGTCGGCAAACGCGGGAAGGCCGCCTGGAGCCGGGTGGAAGACGTACTCGCCGAACGCCAGTTAGAAAAAGAACTGCGCGACATTTTCGAAGACGATTAGCCGAAGGCCGGCGCCGATCCGCGTGTCTCGCGCCCACGAGGCAGCACGCGACTGGGCGACGCGGACATTAAAATCACATGTGCGATCACCGCAGTGCTCAAAAATAGTCAAGCCTGGGTTGTGCTCAAGTTCGGCGGCACCAGCGTGTCCTCCGTTGCCAACTGGCACAACATCGCGAGTGTGGTCAGGGCCCGCATCGCCGCCTCGCTGAGGCCGGTGATCGTTCATTCCGCGCTCTCCGGCATCACGGATCGTCTCGAGTCCTTATTATCTGCGGCCGCGTCCGGAACGCACCTGGGCGTCCTCGAGCAAATCGACGCCAAACACCGCGATCTCGCACGGAACCTGGGCATCGTGCCGAGCGCGGAGTTCGAGCACTTCATACAGGAACTCGGCAACCTCGCGGATATGGCGGCGCGCGGCCCCGAACTCGGCGATGGTCTGCGGGCACGCGTGATGGCGATGGGTGAGCTGCTTGCGACCACCTTGGGAGCGACGTTCTTGAACACCCAGGGAATCGACACCGCATGGGCGGATGCGCGCCAGGTGCTGCGCGCGGATACCCGCCCCAGCGCGACCCACAAGGCGGGACTGCTATCGGCAACCTGCGATTTCACGCCGGACCCAGTCTTGCAGTCGCGCTGGCAGGAGCTCGATCAGGTCGTGATCACTCAGGGGTTCATTGCATCGAACGACGCCGGAGAGACAGTCCTGCTGGGGCGCGGCGGATCGGATACGTCCGGTTCGTATTTTGCGGCCAAGCTGCTCGCGGTGCGCCTCGAGATTTGGACCGACGTGCCCGGTATGTTCAGCGCCAATCCCCGCGCGGTGCCCACCGCGAGGCTGCTGCGCGCCTTGCACTACGACGAAGCACAGGAAATTGCCAGCAATGGCGCGAAGGTGCTGCATCCGCGTTGCATCCTGCCGGTACGGCAATACAAGATTCCATTGCACGTATACGCGACCCAGGCTCCCGGCCTCGAAGGCACGATCGTGTCCGCGAATGTCGCCGACAGCGCCGCGCAAGTGAAAGCCATTGCGATCAAAAAGGGCATCACCCTGGTCTCCATGGAGAGCCCCGGCATGTGGCATCAGGTGGGCTTCCTGGCCGATGCATTCCAGATCTTCAAGCAGGAAGGCTTGTCGGTCGACTTGGTATCGACGTCGGAGACGAATGTCACCGTATCCTTGGATCCCACCGCCAACACCCTGGATTCGGCCGCGCTCGACCGCTTGATGTCGGCGCTCGGCAGTCTGTGCCGGGTCGAGATTCTGGGGCCGTGCGCTTCTTTGAGTTTGTTGGGCCACAACATTCGCGGCATCCTGCACGAGCTGGGATCGGCGTTCGAGCTGTTCCAGGATCAGAAAATCTATTTGGTGACGCAGGCAGCGAACGATTTGAATTTCACCTTCGTGATCGACGAATCCCAAGGCGATCGTCTGGTGCAGCAGCTGCACGAGCGTCTGATGCAGGGCATCGGTTCGGACAAGGTCCTGGGACCCACTTGGCAGCAATTGTTCGCCGAGCAAAAGGGCGCCGTGCGCTCGGTGAGCTGGTGGGAGGAGCCGCAAAAGCGCCGTCGCCTGATCGAGATCGCCACTCGCGAGTCGGCGGCATTCGTGTACGACGCAGCGACCTTGGATAAGGCCATCGCGGCAGTGCAGGGCGTGAGGTCGGTGAAACGCTGGGCCTATGCGATGAAAGCCAACTGGCATCCGGAGCTTCTGCGCCGAGTGTACGCGGCCGGTTTGACCTTGGAGTGCGTGTCCCGGGGCGAGCTCGAACACGCGTTTGCCTGCGTTCCCGGTCTCGACCCCGAACGGGTGCTGTTCACTCCCAATTTCGCGCCGCGCGCCGAATATGAATTTGGCTTCGCCAAGGGCGTGCGCGTCACCTTGGACAATCTTTACCCGCTCAAGATGTGGCCGGATTCGTTCCGCGGCAGAGAGATTTTTCTGCGTATCGATCCGGGATTCGGGCGCGGTCATCATCAGCACGTGCGCACCGGCGGAGTTCACTCGAAGTTCGGCGTGCCGGTGAGCGAGGCCGATGAGCTGGTCGCGTTGACGAAGGATGCCGGGGTACGGGTCACCGGGCTGCACGCGCACACCGGCAGCGGCAACTTCGATGTGGCCAATTGGACCGAGACGGGCGCGCTGCTCGCGGATCTGGCAGCGCGGTTCCCGCACGTCACGGTGGTCGATTTGGGCGGCGGAATCGGAGTGCCGGAACAACCGGGCCACGCCGACATCGACTTGGAGAAGCTGGATCGCGGAGTCGCCGGACTCGCGGCGCGCTTTCCGCGCATCGAGTTTTGGATGGAGCCCGGCCGATTCCTGGTGGCCAAGGCGGGCGTGTTGGTGGCGGTCATGACCCAACTGAAGGGTAAGGGCGACGTTCAGTACGTGGGCATCGCCACCGGCATGAATTCCTTGATCAGGCCGGCGCTGTACGGGGCGCATCACGACATCCGCAATCTCACCCGCCTCGAGTCTCCGATGAGCCATCGAGTCAACGTGGTCGGTCCGATCTGCGAGACCGCGGATCTGCTCGGGGCCGATCGCTGGCTGCCGCAGACCGAAGAGGGAGACGTACTTCTCATAGCGACCTGCGGGGCCTACGGCTACGCCATGGCGTCGAACTATAATCTGCGCCCTCCCGCGGCAGAGTTTATGATCGACATATGAAACAAGTTGGCATCATCGGTTGGCGCGGCATGGTGGGTTCGGTGCTTCTCGACAGAATGCGCGAGGAGAAGGACTTCGAACACGTCACGCCGACGTTCTTCAGCACCTCGCAGGGGGGCGCTGCGGCTCCCGACGTCGGCGCCGCGGCCGGGCATGATGCCAAAGCGCAGCACGCCAAGGTGCAGGACGCCAACGACATCGAGGCGCTCGCCAAGCTGCCCATGCTGATCAGCGCCCAGGGGGGCGATTACACGGACGACGTCCATCCGCGCCTGCGCGCCGCGGGCTGGCAGGGCTATTGGATCGACGCTGCGTCGACCCTGCGCATGCGGGAAAACGCCGTCATCGTGCTGGACCCCGTGAATCTACCCGTGATGCAGGCGGCCCGCGAACGCGGCGTGAAGGATTTCATCGGCGGCAATTGCACGGTATCGCTGATGCTGATGGCGGTGGGCGGATTGCTGCGGGCGGGCGCAGTCGATTGGATCACCGCGATGACCTACCAGTCGGCGTCCGGCGCCGGCGCGAAGCACATGCGCGAATTGCTGGAGCAGATGGGCGCATTGCATCGCTCGGCCTCGTCCCTGTTGCAGAATCCCGCGTCCGGAATTCTCGATATCGATCGTGCCGTGAGCGCGGCGCTCGAGAGCCCGGAGTTTCCCCGGGCGCAATTCGGCGTGCCGCTGGCGGCAAGCCTGATTCCCTGGATCGACAAGGATTTGGGCACAGGCCAGAGCCGCGAGGAATGGAAGGCGGGCGCCGAGGCGAACAAAATACTCGGAACGCAGGCGCACCCGGTACCGATGGAAGGGATCTGCGTGCGGGTGAGTGCGATGCGCTGCCATTCACAGGCGCTGACCATCAAACTGAAGCGGGACTTGCCGCTCGCGGAGATCGAACGCTTGATCGCCGGCGGCAACCCGTGGGTGCGCGTGGTGCCCAATGACCGCGAGTCCTCGATTCGCGAACTCTCGCCGGCCGCGGTCAGCGGCGGATTGAACATCCCCATCGGCCGCTTGCGCAAGCTCGCGATGGGAGGCGAATATTTATCCGCCTTTACGGTGGGCGATCAGCTGCTGTGGGGCGCGGCGGAACCGCTGCGCAGGACTATGCGCATCCTGCTTCCGCATGTGTGAGCAGGTGAATCGGCACCGGTTCGACGTCCCAGATCTCCGCACAGTACTCGCGGATGGTACGGTCCGATGAGAACTTTCCGCTGCGCGCGGTATTGAGGATCGACATGCGCGTCCAGTGCTCGGCGTCGCCGAAGGCCGCGGACACTTTGGCCTGACACTCGACGTAGGATTGAAAATCCGCCAGCAGCAGGTACGGATCTTGGTGCAGCAGGCCGTCGATCAGGGGGCGAAACAGCTCCGTGTCGCCGCGTGAAAAGTAGCCGCTGCGGATGAGGTCGATCACGTCGCGCAATCCCTGATTGGCGTTGTAATAGTCCATCGGCTGATAGCCCTGCGTCTTCAAGGCGTAGACTTCCGCCGCGCTCAATCCGAACAGAAAGAAATTCTCGGCGCCGACTTCCTCGCGGATTTCGATGTTGGCGCCGTCGAGCGTGCCGACGGTGAGTGCGCCGTTCATGGCGAACTTCATATTGCCGGTTCCCGACGCCTCCTTGCCGGCGGTGGAGATCTGTTCCGACAGATCCGCCGCCGGATACACGCGCTGGCCGTTGGTCACGTTGAAGTTGGGCAGAAACACCACCTTCAAACGGTCGCGCACGTCCGGATCCCGATTGACGACGTCGCCGACCGAGGTGATCAATTTGATCATGAGTTTCGCGAGATGATATCCGGGCGCCGCCTTGCCGCCGAAAATGAACGTGCGCGGCTGCAGCTCGAGGGCCGGATTCGATTTGATGCCGTGATACAGCGATATGATGTGCAGCACTTTCAAATGCTGCCGCTTGTACTCGTGGATGCGCTTGACCAGGACGTCGAACATCGACGTGGGATCCACGACGATGCCGGTGCGCTGCAGGGCGAGGGCGGCGAATTCTCGTTTATTGTGCTGCTTGATTTCGCGCCACCGGGCGCGAAACTCGGGGTTGTCCGCCAGCGGTTCCAATGTGCTTAGTTGCGCCAGATCCTTGATCCAGCCGGTGCCGATGTGCTCGCAAATGAGGTCGGAGAGTTTCGGGTTCGACAGCACCATCCAGCGCCGCGGCGTCACGCCATTGGTCTTATTGCTGAATTTGTGCGGCCATAGTTCGTAGAAGTCCTTGAGGACGTCGCGCTTGAGCAGTTCCGTGTGCAGTGCGGCGACGCCGTTGATGGCATGGCTGCCCACACAGGCGAGGTGCGCCATGCGCACGTAGCGCTCGCCGCTCTCGTCGATCAGCGACAGGCGTGCGATGCGCGCTTCATCGCCGAGAAAGCGCATGCGCACCTCTTCGAGGAATTGCGCGTTGATGATTTGGATGATCTGCAAATGCCGCGGCAGGACGCGGCCCAACACCTCCAGCGGCCAACGCTCCAAGGCCTCCGGCAACAAGGTGTGATTGGTATAGGCGAAGGTGCGGCCCGTGACTTTCCACGCCTCGGCCCAGGGCAGCAGGGCGTCGTCGACGAACAGGCGCATCAATTCCGCAATGGCGATCGCGGGGTGCGTGTCGTTGAGCTGCACGGCGAACTTCACGTGAAACTGGTCCACGGGCACCTTCTGCGTGCGCAAGATGCGCAGCATGTCCTGCAAGGAACACGATACGAAGAAGTACTGCTGTTCGAGCCGCAGCTCCTTGCCGCGCAGCTGCTCATCGTTCGGATACAGCACTTTGCTCAGGTTCTCGGACGCCACTTTCTGATTGACGGCGCCGTAGTAGTCGCCGCTGTTGAAAATGGCGAAGTCGAACGACTCCGGAGCTTCCGAGCGCCACAGCCGAAGCGTGTTCGCGGTGTTGGTGTGGTATCCGAGGATGGGAGTGTCGTAAGGCACGCCGATGACGGTCTTGTGCGGTACCCAGCGCACCCGGAGACGATTGCGTTCGTCGGTGTACTGTTCGGTCGTGCCGCCGAGCTTGACCTCCACCGCCCACTCGGGGCGCACCAGTTCCCACGGGTTGCCGAACCGCAGCCATTTGTCGGTCTTCTCAGCCTGCCAGCCGTCGACGATCTCTTGATGGAAAATGCCGAATTCGTAGCGTATGCCATAGCCCACCGCCGGCACTTCCAGAGTCGCCAAGGAATCGATGAAGCAGGCGGCCAGGCGTCCGAGGCCGCCGTTGCCGAGCCCGGGTTCTTCTTCCTGTTGCAGCAACTCCTCGAAATTGAGTCCGAGTTCGGTCATGCATTCCTTGACCCGATCGAAGATTCCGAGATTGATGAGATTATTGCCGAGGTGGGGGCCCATCAGGAACTCGGCCGACAGATACGCGACGGTCCTCGATGCCTGCTTGGTGTATGCGGCCGCCGTGCTGATCCAGCGTTGCAGCATGCGGTCGCGCACCGCATAGGCGAGAGCCATGTAGTAGTCGTTCTTGGTGGCAAGCGCCGGAAACTTGCCCTGCACGTAGAATAAGTCGTCCAGGAAGGCGTTCTTGAGCGCGTCCTTACTGAGGGCGGTGCGGTCGTCGTCGGTATCCAACTGAAGCGAACTCACGGTGCTTTCCCTACGGCGACCACAGCACGTCGACCGGCGTGCGCGACTGACGCAGCACCGCTCGAATCGGCATGTCTTCCACGGGGCCCGGAGCGCACGCCGCGGCGAAGGTATGCCGCTTCGCCTCGCCGGTAATCAGCACCACGATGCGCCTCGAATCGAGCAACGCGGTCAAATTCAAGCTCAGGCGGGGGTGCGGCGCCACGGGCGCCCACATGCCGACGCATCCTGCGACGGCGGCCGGATTCAAGGCGCGGGGCAGATTCGGCGAGCCGGGGAACAGCGAGGCCGTATGGCCGTCATCGCCCATGCCCAGTATCACGGCATCGAAAGGCCGCGGCACTCGTGCAAATGTCTCCCAAGCGGATACGGCGCCGAGATCCGGCGTGGGCGCGCCATTCTTGAGGCCGAGGAAGCGGGCGGAGGCAGCATGATCTTTCAGCAGCACGTCGCGTACCAGGTGCTCGTTGCTCGCGGCATCGTCCGGAGCCACCCAACGCTCGTCGGCGAGGGCAACGCAAACACGATCCCAATCGAGCGGCTGCGTGCGCAGGATCTCGAATAGTCTCACCGGCGATCGGCCGCCCGACACCACGAGGCTCGCGAGTCCTCGTGCGCCGATCGCCGCGGTGAGACTCTCGGCGATGCCTGCCGCAAGTTCGCGCGACAGAGTCTCCATATCGGCGTAGCGCCTTGCCGGCAGTTCAGAGCTCATCATGCCACGCGAATCCGTCGCGCCCGATCATCGCGCTGGAGGCCGCGGGTCCCCAGCTGCCGGCGATATAGATTTTGGGACGCTCATCGTATTGTTCCCAGCCGGCGCGAATGGGATCTATCCACGCCCATGCCGCATCGAGTTCGTCTCTGCGCATGAACAGGGTAAGGTTACCCTTCACCGTGTCCATCAGAAGCCGTTCATACGCGTCCAGGCTCCGAGTCTTGAACGTCTCGCCCAAGTCGAGAGCGAGACTCACGGGCTTGAGGCGCATGCCTTCGCCCGGATTCTTGGCCAGTATGGTCATCGTGATGCTTTCGTCCGGCTGGAGCCGAATCACCAATTCGTTGGCGGTACGCGAGGTGGGCGGGTTTTCGAAGATCGGATGCGGCACTTCGTCGAAGGTCACCACCAGCTCCGTCAGGCGATCTTGCAGCCGTTTGCCCGTGCGCAAATAAAACGGCACGCCCGCCCAGCGCCAGGTATCGATTTCAACCTTGAGCGCCGCGAAAGTCTCGGTGCTGCTGTCCGGCGAGATGTCGGCCTCTTCGAGATAGCCCGGCACGGGCGCGCCGCGGACGGCGCCGGCCTTGTACTGGCCGCGCACCGTCTTCGTGAGCACGTCGCGGTCGCATAACGGACGCAGCGCCCGCAGCACCTTGAGCTTTTCGTCGCGCACGGCGTCCGGATCGCTGCTGGCCGGCGGTTCCATGGCCATGATGCACAGCAGCTGCAATAAATGGTTCTGCACCATGTCGCGCAGCGCGCCGGTTTTGTCGTAGAACTGGCCGCGGCGTTCCACCCCCAGCTCCTCGGCCACCGTGATCTGCACGTGTTTGATCAATCCACGGCGCCACAGCGGTTCGAACAACGCATTCCCGAAACGCAGCGCCATGAGATTTTGCACGGCTTCCTTGCCCAGATAGTGATCGATGCGATAAATCTGCTTCTCGGCGAACACCGCGCCGACTTGGGTGTTGATGAGGTCGGCGGACTCGGTGTCGTGCCCCAGCGGCTTCTCCAGCACCACCCTCGACAGGGGGGTCACCACCGCAGCTTTGGCCAAGTTCTGGCAAATCACCGCGAACAGATTCGAGGCGGTGGAAAAAAAGAATACGCGGATGACCTCGTCGCGGCCCCGGAGCAGCGGATTGAGCGCCGCATAATCGGCTTCGGCCATCGCGTCCAGTTTGACGTAGCTGAGCAGGCCGCTGAACGCCGTCCAATGCGGTGCGTCGAATTCCTTGCCGAGGAATTCGCGGCACGCGCATTCCGCTTGATGCAAATATTCCGTGCGCGACAGCGCCGATCGGGCGATGCCATAGATGCGCGACTCCGCGGACACCTGGCCGGCCGCATAGCGCCGATACAGTGCAGGCAGCAATTTGC
Organism: Steroidobacteraceae bacterium; assembly: GCA_036498345.1. Classification (GTDB taxonomy): domain Bacteria; phylum Pseudomonadota; class Gammaproteobacteria; order Steroidobacterales; family Steroidobacteraceae; genus Bog-1198. Next base: position 51,142 of record DASYFQ010000245.1, on the reverse strand, counting down.
GCGTCACCAGGTCTCCGGTGCCGCCGAAAAGCAACATGTCGAACGTCGGAAGTATCGCCACCGTCAGGGATCCTCATTAAGGCGCTCCGCGCCGACTAACTCGGCCGTCCGGGCGAGTTGAACGCCGGGGTCCTTCCCACGCGGCCCCGAAGGGGCGAGGCGCGCAGCGCCGAGTAATCTACGGGGTCGGGGCGACCCCGTCTAGTAGATTGCCGAGATGTGGCACAATGACGCATGCCCGCCGAATTACAAAAGGTTCACGTTCGCGTACGCGAGGTCACCGAGCGCATTCGCATGCGCAGCCGCTCGGACCGCACCGATTACCTGGCGCGCATGGACGCGGCGCGTCAGCGCGGTTCGGCGCGCGCGGGATTGTCTTGCACCAATCTTGCGCATGGCTTTGCCGCCTCCGATGCCACCGACAAGGAAGCGCTCAAGCTCATGCGCTGGCCGAATGTCGCCATCGTGTCGTCATACAATGACATGCTGTCCGCGCATCAGCCCCTGGAGCGCTATCCGGCGCTGATCAAGCGAGCAGCGCGCGAAGCCGGCGCGATCGCACAATTCGCGGGCGGCGTGCCGGCCATGTGCGACGGTGTGACGCAGGGTCAGCCCGGCATGGAATTGTCGCTGTTCAGCCGCGATGTGATCGCGATGGCCACCGGCGTCGCGCTGGCGCACAACATGTTCGACTCGGCCCTGTGTCTCGGCATCTGCGACAAGATCGTTCCCGGCATGTTGATGGGGGCGCTCGCCTTCGGTCATTTGCCGGTGATTTTCGTCCCCGGCGGCCCCATGCCCTCCGGCGTTCCCAACAAGGAGAAGGCGCAGATCCGTCAGCTCTACGCCGAGGGAAAAGTCGGCCGCGATGCGCTGCTCGAATCGGAGGCGGGCAGTTATCACACGGCCGGCACGTGCACTTTTTACGGCACGGCCAACAGCAATCAGATGTTGATGGAAGTCATGGGTCTGCACATGCCCGGGTCCGCGTTCGTGCCGCCCAACACGCCTTTGCGCGACGCGTTGACCATGGCGGCCGCGGGCCGTGCGGCCCGGATTACCGCATTGGGCGACGAGTATCTGCCTCTCGCGCACATCGTCGACGAAGCGGCCATCGTGAACGGCATCGTCGGCTTGCTGGCCACCGGCGGTTCGACCAACCATACGCTGCATTTGGTGGCGATAGCGCGCTGCGCCGGCATCGCCATCACGTGGGATGATTTCAGCGATTTGTCGGCAGTCGTGCCGCTGTTGACCCGCATCTATCCGAACGGCAGCGCCGACGTCAACCGCTTCCAGACGGCGGGCGGCATGGCGTTCTTGATTCGCGAATTGCTCCGCGGCGGATTTCTTCATGGCGACACGCTGACCGTCGTCGGCAAAAGTTTGGACGCCTACGCGACGGAGCCGTGGCTCGATGACGGCCGATTGGCCTGGCGCGCGGCGCCCGCGTCGAGCGGCGATCTCGAAGTGCTGCGGCCGGCGGCCGAGCCGTTCAGCAGCCACGGAGGATTGCGGCTGTTGACCGGCAATCTCGGACGGGCCGTCATCAAGACCTCGGCCGTGAAGCACGAGCATCATGTCGTCGAAGCGCCGGCGCTGGTGTTCAACGATCAAGAGGAAGTCATCGCCGCGTTCAAAGCCGGCAAGCTGGCTCGCGATTTTGTGGCCGTCGTGCGCTTTCAAGGACCACGCGCCAACGGAATGCCCGAGCTTCACCAATTGACGCCGTCATTGGCCTCCTTGCAAAGTAAGGGCTTCCGCGTGGCGCTGGTCACGGATGGCCGAATGTCAGGTGCCTCCGGCAGCGTGCCCGCCGCCATTCACGTCACGCCCGAGTGCTTGAACGGCGGTCCCTTGGGCAAAGTCCGCGACGGCGATGTGATCCGCTTGGACTGTCACACCGGCGTGCTGGAGGCGAAAGTTCCCGAGAGTGTCTGGCAACAGCGCGATCTGCCCGGACTCGATCATGAGCGCAACGAATACGGCTGCGGGCGCGAGCTGTTTGCCAGCCTGCGGCGCGCGGCCGGCGATGCCGAGGCCGGCGCGCTCTCCTTGATGTGAAACTACGGCACCCTGTCGTTTAAACCCAAGCGCCTGTCGTGTGAACCCAAGCGCCTGTCGTATGAACCCCGGTGCCCGTCGTATGAGCCCCGGGACCCCCTCTTGATCGTCAAGGATTAATCGTGAATATCCGTGAAATCGTAGAATTTGCGCCGGTGATACCGGTGCTTACGGTAACCGACCTCGAACACGCCGTCCCGCTGGCACGCGCCTTGACGGCCGGTGGTTTGCGCGTGCTGGAAATCACCTTGCGCACCCCGGTTGCGCTTGCCGCCATCGAGGCCATGCGTAAGGGAGTCCCGGACGCCATCGTCGGAGTGGGCACGCTCACACGGGCCGTGGACTTCGCGGCTGCCGGCCGCGTGGGTGCCCAGTTCGGTGTGACGCCCGGCCTGACTCCGGAGCTTGCCGCCGCGGCGCGCGGCGCGCGATTCCCGCTGCTGCCGGGCGTCATGACTCCGACCGAGTTGATCACCGCACGCGCCGCGGGCTTCAACGTGCTGAAACTGTTTCCCGCGCAGCAGGCGGGTGGTGTGGCCATGTTGCAGGCACTGGGCGCGCCGTTTCCCGATGTCTCGTTCTGTCCCACCGGGGGCATCAGCCGCGCGACGGCGGCCGACTATCTGGCCCTGCCCAATGTGGTCTGCGTGGGCGGCTCGTGGGTGGCACCCAAGGCGATGTTGGCCGCCGGCGACTGGGCCGGCATCGAAGCCCTTGCGCGCGACGCGGCGGCGCTGGGAAAGACACGCCACGCATGAGGCGCGCGTCCGAAGGGCCCGCCGGCCGCCTGCTCATGCGCGGATGGTGACGGACGTTCCTATGCTGGCCCGCTCATACAGCTCCTGCATATCGTCATTGTTCAAGGCTATGCAGCCGCGTGTGCCACGCGGATCGTCGTGGGCGCCGCGGCCGTGGATGTATATCTCGCCGCCCAGCCGGGTGTGTTGCGGCGGCATTCGCCTGCCGCGAATCGCATCCAGAATCTGCTCATGTTCGTCGGCACTGATCAGGCCCGCCGCCAACCCGCGCTCAGCGTCCCCGGCATTGGGATAGCTCAGGCACACCGAGAGAAAATGCCGGCTGCGCGGATTCTTCGCGCAGATGTAGTACTCGCCGAGGGGAGTGGCCTCATCACCCTCCACCGACTTGTCAGCCGCTGAATTGCGGCCGAGCACGATGGCGTAGCTGTGCTGCAATCGGGATCCCGACAGCAAGTCGAGCCGTCGCGCCTGTTTGGCGACGACGATTCGATATTCAATCGGCGCCGGCTTGGGCGTCGGCATGGCGTGTTTCGAGTTCAACGATCACCTGAGACAAGGACAGACCCTTGACCTTGAGCAGCAACAGCATGTGGTACAAGAGATCCGCAGCTTCGCCGATGATCTCCGGGTCGGATTGCACGACGCCGGCCAGCGCCAACTCCAAGCCTTCCTCGCCGACTTTTTGTGCGATCCGCCGAGTGCCCTCCGCCAGGAGTTTGGCGGTATAGCTGCCCGGCGGCCGCGTGGCGATTCGCTGCGCGATGACTAGTTCGAGCTGGCCCAGGAACGCGATCTGCTGCGCGTTCGATTGGGGCGGACTCTCACCCCAACAGGTGGCCGTGCCTCTATGGCAGGCCGGACCTTTGGGTTCCGCCAAGATCAACAAGGTATCGCCGTCGCAATCCGCGGCGATCTGCCTCGCTTCCAGGAAGTGCCCCGAGGTCTCGCCCTTGGTCCAGAGGCGGCCCTTGCTGCGGCTCCAAAACGTGACGCGACCGGATGCCTGCGTCGCTGCGAGCGCCTCCCGATTCATATATCCGAGCATGAGTACTGCGCCGCTCGCGGCATCCTGAACGATGGCCGGCACCAGGCCGCCGCCCTTGTCCCAATCGAGCTCCATCTCCGCACCCGCATCGGTAGCGCCCGCGCTCACAGCCGTACCCACCGCGCCCACAGCCGTACCCCCCGCGCTCACAGCCGTACCTCGATGCCCGCGCCGCGGAGTTGGCGCTTCAAACTCGGAATCGCAATCTCGCCCGAGTGAAACACGCTGGCGGCGAGTGCCGCATCCACCCGGGCTTCTTGGAAGACTTCAGTAAAATGTTCCACCGCACCGGCGCCGCCCGAGGCAACCAGCGGCACGCGGCACACCGCGCGTATCACGCGCAGTTGGGCGACGTCGAAGCCCTGGCGCACGCCGTCGCTCGACATGCAATTGAGCACGATCTCGCCGGCGCCGCGCCGTTGCGCTTCGATGACCCAGTCGACGGTGCTGCGCGACGTATCGCGGGTGCGCCGGATGTCGCCCGTGAATTGCTGTACCCGGTAGCCTTCGTCGACGGTCTGGCTGTCGACCCCCACCACCACGCATTGGGTGCCGAAGCGCTGGCTCAGGGCATCGATCAGATCAGGATCGGCGAGCGCGGGCGAATTGACGGAGATCTTTTCGGCGCCGGATGCCAGTACTTCCTCCGCCTGCGTCACGCTGCGAATTCCGCCGGCCACGCAAAACGGGATATCGAGCGTGCGGGCCACGCGGCTGACCCAGGAGCGATCCACCGAACGGCCTTCGGGACTTGCGGAGATATCGTAGAACACGAGTTCATCTGCACCTTCATCGCGATAACGCCGGGCAAGTTCGAGAATGTCGCCGACCACTCGATGATCGCGAAAGCGCACGCCCTTGACCACCTGTCCGTCCCGGACATCCAAGCAGGGGATTATGCGTTTGGCAAGAATGGCTGCAAGTCCTCCATGGGAATGAGCTGTTCGAGCAGCGCCTTGCCGCTGATGGCCGCGGCCGCTCCGGCGTCGGAGAGCGCGTGCAAATCGCACGCATCGCGAATGCCGCCCGAGGCCTGCCACTGGATTTGCGGATGGCGCCGCACGGCTTCTTGATACAAATCGATGTTGGGCCCGGTCAGCGCGCCGTCGCGGCCCACATCCGTGCACAACACATGCTCGAGCTGGGCGCCGGTGAAATTTTCCACCGCGCTCCACAGAGACAGCTCGGACTGCCGCTGCCATCCATGGGTCTGGACTCGCGGAATGCCCGCATCATCCAGCCGCACGTCGAATGCCAGCGTCACGCGCTCCGGGCCGAAGTGATCGAGCCAGCTCCGTACCTGGTCTACCTGAGTCACTGCCGCGCTGCCGATGACCACGCGTGCCGCGCCCAGATCCAGCATCCGGCTCACCGCGGCAGTGTTGCGCAACCCGCCGCCCACCTGCACCTTGACGGGCTTCTGCGCCGCAAGCCGCTCGATGATGGCGCAATTGCCGAGGCTGCCGTCCTTGGCGCCGTCGAGATCGACGACGTGCAGCCAGTCGGCGCCCATGCAGCGATACTTTTCGAGCAGGGCGTCGGGGTCCGCGCCGTAGCGCGTCTCCGCGGCGAAGTCGCCGTGCAGCAGACGCACGCAGTGGCCGGCCTTGAGATCGATGGCGGGAATGAGACGGACGTAGCGGCGCATGTCAGTCACGTATGTGGCCTGCGGCGCATGGTCAATTGATCGCCAGAAAATTCTCGAGCAGCCGGGCGCCGACCGCGGCGGAGCGTTCGGGGTGGAACTGTGTCCCATAGAAATTGCGCCACTGCACGCAGGCGCTGAAGGGGACGCCGTAGCCGGTGCTCGCGACGGTGGCGTCGCTCAAATCCAACGCGTAACTATGCACGAAGTACGCGTAATCGCCATCGGCAAGACCTGTCAGCAACGCGCAGGGACGCCTGATCTCGAGGGTATTCCAGCCCATGTGCGGCACCGGTCGATCATGTGCTTCGGCGAAGCGCGCGGCGCGGCCGGGAATGATTCCGAGGCAGCGGGCATCGCCTTCCTGCGAGGCCTCGTACAAGAGCTGCATGCCCAGGCAAATACCGAGCACCGGCTGCTGAAGCGTGGGTATCACGGTCTCCAAGCCGTTCCGCCGCAGCCGCGACATGGCGTCCGCCGCGGCGCCCACCCCGGGTAGAATGACGTGGCTTGCCGCGCGAATCTCCGCTGCATCCGCGGACACGGCTGAAGCCAGCTCGAGCCGTTGCAAGGCGAACTGCAGGGAGGCGATGTTCGCGCCGCCGTTGTCCACGATCACGATATGCCGCCCGCTCACAGCGTGCCGCTCGCTCACAAGGTGCCGCTCGCTCACAAGGCGCCCTTGGTGCTCGGCAAGTCGCCGCCCTCGTGCCGAATGGCCTGACGCAGGCTTCTGCCGACGCCCTTGAAGCAAGCCTCGATCATGTGGTGAGAATTTTCGCCTCGTACGCTGATGTGCAGCGCGGCGCCCAATGTTTCCGCCAGCGAACGAAAAAAATGCGGCACCAGCTCGGTCGGCAATTCGCCCACGCGTTCGCGATTGAAGCGTCCCTCCCACACGAAGAACGGCCGGCCCGAGAGGTCGAGAGCGACCTGTGCCTCGGCCTCGTCCATGGCCAGCAAAAACCCGTAGCGTGCAATTCCGCGCTTGTCGCCGAGCGCCTCGCGCAGAGCGGTGCCAAGAGCCAAAGCGCAATCCTCGATCGTATGATGCTCGTCGATGTGCAGATCGCCGTTGCAGCGCAGGTCGAGTGCGAAGCCGCCATGCTTCGCGACCTGCTCCAGCATGTGATCGAAGAACCCCAAGCCGGTCGCGATGGTGCTCGGGCCGTCGCGCGACAGATCGACATCGATATGGATGTCCGTTTCCTTCGTCTTGCGATGCACTTGCGCACGCCGCGCCTGCCCGATGATGCGTCGGGCGATGGCGGGCCAAGTCTCGTGCGCATCGCCATGCAAGCGTATCCGCAGCCCCTGAAGCCCCAAATTCGCGGCGAATTCCATATCCGTATCGCGATCGCCGATCACGTAGCTGCGCGTCCTGTCGATGATCTCCGACGCGAGGAACTCCCGGACCATGCCGATCTTGGGTTTGCGGCAAGCGCAGTCCTCGCGCTTGAAGTGCGGACAGACGCACACCGCTTCGAATTCGATTCCCTGCGAGCTGAGGAGCTCCACGATGAATCGATGAGCGCGCTCGAAATTCTCCTGCGGAAAACTCGGGGTCCCGAGTCCGTCCTGATTGGTGACCATGACGAAGGCAAATCCCGCGGCCCTGAGGTCGAGCAGCGCCGGCACCACTCCCGGCATGAGGCGAACTTTCTCCAAACTGTCTATTTGTTCGTCCGCCGTCTCTTCGTTCAAGGTGCCGTCGCGATCCAGGAACAATATTCGCCGGCCGCGAAGGCCGGTCCCGCGCACCTTCTCGTCGGACCCGCGCTCGTCCATGCCGGCCTCGCCCCCGTTCATGCCAACCCCACACAGCGAAGCAGTGCATCGTTCTGTGCGCGGCTCCCCACCGAGACGCGCAGCGAACGCGGCAACGCGGGATGAGCGCGTAAGTCGCGCACGATCAAGCCGCCGGTCAGGGTGTTGCGCATGAAGTGATCGGCGTCGCGGCAATCGATGAGCAGGAAGTTGGCGTCGCTCGGCCATACCCTGTCCACCAAGGGCGAAGCCGCGAGTCCCCGGGCCAGGTAATCGCGCTCCGCCAGTAGGCCTTCGAGCCGGGCGTACCCGGCGGCAAGTTCAGGCGGATCCAAGGCTCGCAAGGCCGCCTCCACCGAGGGCGCCGACAGGGAGTAGGGCGGAATCACCCGCTTCGCCAGGTCGATGAGCTCCGGGTTGGCCAACAGAGCGCCGACCCGGGCTCCGGCCAGCGCGTGCGCCTTCGACAGAGTGCGCAGAATCGCCAGTGTCGAGAAGCGGTTGAGCCAGCGGGAAAAACTCGGGGCACGCGACCACTCGATGTAGGCTTCGTCGATCACGACGATGGCCTTGCCGTCGAGCGCCCGGCAGATTTCTTCCAGGACCGCCTGGTCGAGCAGATTCGCGGTCGGATTATTCGGCGAGCACAGATACACGAGCTTGATGTTCGGCTGCCACGCGGCCAGAACGCGTTCGGGATCGAGGGCCCAACCCCGCTCGCGGTCGAGCGGGATCTCGACGACTCCGGCGCCCTGGATGCGCGCGGCGACTTGGTACATGCCGAAAGTCGGTGTGCATTGCAAAATGGCGTCGGTGCCGGCGCGCAAATAAATGCGCGACAAGAGATCGATGGCTTCATCGCTGCCGTGCGTCGCGAGCACGCTCGAGATGGGCGCGCCGTAGAGCTCGCTCAGGCGCTCGACGAGTGCCTGCGGCTGCGGTTCCGGATAGCGATTGAGACCCGCGGTGGTGGTATCGCCCGTGGGCCGCCAAGGCGCCTCATTGGCATGCAAGCGCGTCAGCAACGGCCGCCATGCCGCGTGCGCATAGGGTTTGAGCGTCACGATCTCGGGGCGCGCCAGGGAAACGACGGCGTTCATCCGGCTGCTCCCCGGGCGTGGACGTCCGGCGGTGAGGCGGCGACCGGTCGCGAGGCGGCGTCCGGTCGCGAGGCAGCGTCGAGCGCCGCGAGACGAACGGTCACCGCGGCGGCGTGGGCGTCCAGTCCCTCGAGACCCGCCAGGATCTGCGCCGTCGGCCCCAAGCCGCCGAGCCCGGCCGGCGTCAGTTCCTGCACTGTGATGCGTTTTTGAAAATCCTCGAGCGATAGGCCGCTGTGGGCCTTGGCGTAGCCGTACGTCGGCAGGGTATGGTTGGGCCCGCTGCAATAATCGCCCATGGATTCCGGCGACCAGTGGCCCAGGAATACCGCACCCGCGGCGCTCACCTGCTGGAGCCAACGGCGCGGTTCTCGCAGTTCGAGCAACAAGTGCTCGGGAGCATACTCATTGGCGATCTCGACGGCGGTCTCGAGGTTGTCCACGGTCAATAGCCGCATATGCTCGACGGACTTCGCCAGTATTCCCGCTCGCGATAGGCCGGCAATCCGGCGCTGCACCTGCCGCGCGACTTCCTCGGCCAGCGGGACGGAGGTCGTGACCAGCAGCGACTGCGCCTCGGGACCATGCTCCGCCTGGGCGAGTAGATCGGCGGCGATGAAGTCGGCGCGGGCGGTATCGTCGGCGATCACCAGGACCTCGGTCACCCCGGCCGGGAGATCCGCCGCCGCACCCGCCGGGTCCTGCGCGACCAGCAGCTTCGCGGCCGTGACCCAGGCATTGCCGGGCCCGAAAATCTTGTCGCACTTGGGAATGGTCGCCGTGCCGTAGGCCATGGCCGCGACGGCTTGAGCGCCGCCCGCTTTGAATACCCGTTCGATACCGCACCTGAGCGCGGCGACCAATACGCCAGGATCCGCGCCGCCATGGGGGGCGGGAGGCGTGCACATGACGCGCACCGGGCAGGCGGCAATGCCGGCGGGAACGGCGAGCATGATGGCCGTGGAAGGCAGCGGGGCGGACCCGGCGGGCACATACAGCCCGACCGCGCGGATCGGAACGCTGATTCGCTCGCATACCACCCCCGGCGCCGTCTCCACCCGCAGCGGCGGAGATCCTTGCGCGGCGTGAAATCGATGCACCGTCGATATGGCGCGCTCGATGGCGGCGATTTGCTCGGCGTTCAAGGCGCGCTCGGCGTCGCGGAACTCCTGCGGCGTCACGCGCATCGAGTCCAGCCGAACCCCGTCGAACTTTTCAGTCAGCGCCACGACCGCCGCGTCGCCGTCGCGTCTTACCGTGTCGATGATGTTCTGCGCCGCTGCCGCGATAGTCGCGGCTTCACGCTGCGCCGGTCGCCGCAAGGCGTCGAGCCGCTCCGATGCACTGAGTGATTTCCAGTCGAGAATACGCACGAGAGCGTTATCCTTCATGCCAGCATTTTCTCGACGGGAAGGACGAGCACCGAGGTCGCGCCCACACCCTTGAGCTCTTCCAGCGTTTCCCAGAACACGTTTTCGCGGCAGACCGCGTGCACCGCTACCCGGTCCCCGCGGCCCTCGAGCGGAATGACCGTCGGCGCCTCGCTGCCCGGCAAGAGTTTCGCGATGGCCGGCAGCGCGGAGCGGGGGGCATGCAGCATGATGTACTTGCTGCCTTTGACTTGCTCGACACCGTCGATGCGCATCAACAGGCGCCGGGTCCATTCCTGCTTTTCCGGAGCGATGGGCACCGGAGTGCGGATCAGCACGGCCTGACTATCCAACACCGTCTCCGCCTTCCGCAGATGATTCGCCGCCAGCGTGGACCCGGTGGACACGAGATCGCAGATCAAATCCGCGCGCCCGAGCCGCGGCGCGATTTCCACGGAGCCGGAGAGAACCACCACCTCCGCGGCAATGCCCCGGTCCGCCAGAAAGCGCCCCAGAATGTTCGGATACGTCGTTGCGATGCGTTTGCCCTGCAGCGATTCGGCGCCGGCATAGTCGAATCCATCCGGAACCGCGATACACAATTTGCAGCGTCCGAAGTCGAGCAGCTGCACGGTCTCGAACAAGGGCGCGACGCCGCGCGCGGCGAATGCCAGGCGCTTTTCCTGGACCACGTTGAGCCCCACCAACCCGAGGTCGCACACATCTTCCTGCACCAGATCCGGGATGTCGTCGTCGCGCACGAACAGCACGTCGAGCGGCATGTTCTCGCCGTAGCACATCAGCTGGTCCTTGCCGCGGCTGTACTTAAGGCCGCAGCGGGACAACAGGTCGAGCGAGCTGTCCGTCAGCCGGCCGCTCTTTTGCACGGCTATCTTGAGGCGCACGGAGTCCGGAGATTTCGATGCGCTATCCATTGAGCCTCAGCCGCTCGGTTACGGCCCGGTAGCCCCCGTTGCCGGAAGTAAGATAACGGGCTACGCGGCCGATGGTGGTGACGCTGACTCCGGTTTGCCTGTGGATCTCGCGATAGGGCAGGCCGCGTTCCAGGAGTTCGACCACGGCCCAACGATCGGCCATCGCCTGCAATTCCGCCGGGGTGCACAGATCGCGGAAAAAACTCCGGCATTCCTCGACGCTGCGCAAGGCCAGAATCGCGGTGCACAGCGCGCGTTCGTGCTGCTGTTCCTGCCGCTGAGTGACGGGACGATTGGTTTTCATTCGGAGCGCGGGCCTCGATTGATCAATGTATTAGCACGCTAGTACATTAATGCATTACGTAAGCGAGCGCAAGTGAACGCGGCGCAAAATGCCTTGACGCAAACGCCCCGGCTGCCTAAAATTCGCCCAGCTTATCTAGACCGGCTGAGGGAAAGGCCCTTAGAAGCCGGGGCAACCACCAGCGTTCCCGTGGAACGCTGAACGGTGCCAACTCCTGCGGACCCGGGCTAAGGCCCGAATCCGGTAGATGGGCGGTCGATTGCGCGGTTCCTATGACCGGCGCAGTGGGCTACGAGCGCTGGCGCTACAGGGGTTATGTAAACCTCTATGGAGCGAGCGGAACGTGGCGGAAAATTCCCCTATTCAAGTCGACCAGACCTTACGGCTGCCCCAGCCGTTTACTTTGCATTACGGCGATACCCTTTCGAATGCCACGGTGGCATTCCGACTCGTGGGTCCCCCCGACGCGCCGGTGGTTGCCGTGCTCGGCGGTATTTCCGCGCACCGCATCGTCGAGAGCACCGGAGGCGAAGGATGGTGGCCGGAGATCGTGGGCCCGGGTCTCGGTGTGGACACGCGCAGCTATCGGGTTCTGGGCATCGACTATCTCGGCGGCCGCGGCGACAGCTCCACGCCCGAAAGCGGCGGCAAATTTCCGCCGCTCAGTTCCTACGACCAGGCCGATGCCTTGGGCGCCATCGTCCGGCATCTGCGCTTGAAGTCGCTGCACGCCATCGTCGGCGCCTCGTACGGCGGAATGGTGGCGCTGTGCTTCGCCGAGCGATATGCCGATTTGGTGAATCACATCGTGATCTTGAGCGCCGCCGACAAGTCCCAGGTGCTCTCGACCGCCTGGCGCAGCGTACAGCGCCAGATCGTGCGCGAGGCGATCGCGCGGGGCGACGGCGCTGCGGGGCTCAAGCTCGCGCGTGCGTTGGCGATGGCCACGTACCGCAGCGCCGTGGAATTTCAGCTGCGCTTCGGCGCGGCGCCCGTGCGCAATGAAGATCGTTTTCGATTCGCGATCGAGGATTACCTGTTCGCCCGCGGCGACGACTACGTGCAAAAGTACCGCGCCGAGTCGTTCCTCGTGCTGAGCGAATCCATCGACCTCCATCAGATGGATGCGACGCAGGTGCATACGCCGACGACGCTGATCGCCGTGCGCGAAGACCAATTGGTGCCGTTCAACGATATGCAGGCCCTGTCGGCGCGGCTCAACGGCCCGCGGCAGCTCATCGAAATCAATTCAATTTTCGGGCATGACGCCTTTCTGAAGGAAGGCGCCGCCCTCACACCCATCATCAAACTAGCACTCGCGGAGCATCGGACATGAGCAGCAAGGCCCCCCCCACCAAGAAAGCCATCGCGACGCGGTCGGTTCGCGCCGGCCTCGAGTCGGACGCACAGCATGGCTCCGTAGTGCCGCCGATCTATCTGTCGACGAATTTTGCTTTCGAGAAGTACCGCAAGCCGCGCAAGTACGACTACACACGGTCCGGCAATCCGACCCGCGATCAGTTGGGCAACGCCTTGGCGGACCTCGAGGGCGGTGCCGGTGCGGTGGTCACGTGCACGGGGCTGTCGGCCATCACCTTGATTCTGGCGACCCTGCCCGGCGGCGCACGGGTCATTGCACCCTACGATTGCTACGGCGGGACGTATCGATTGCTCGCCGCACTGCATGCGCAGGGCAGCCTCGTGGTCGATTTCGTCGATCAGGGCGACCCCGCCGCGTTGCAGGCGGCCCTTGATAAAGGGGCACGTCTGGTCTGGATCGAGACACCGAGCAATCCCCTGTTGCGCGTGGTCGATATCCGCGCGATTGCCGAGGCGGCACATGCGGCCGATGCCTTGGCGGTGGTCGACAATACCTTTCTCTCGCCCATTTGGCAGCAACCGCTCAAGCTGGGCGCCGACGTGGTCATGCACTCCACCACCAAGTACCTGAACGGACACAGCGACGTGGTGGGCGGTGCCGTCATCGCCGCCACGAAGGAGTTGCACGACAATCTTGCCTGGTGGGCGAACGCCATCGGCGTCACCGGCGCGCCCTTCGACAGCTTCATGACCCTGCGCGGCGTGCGCACGCTGCATGCGCGCATGCGCGTACACGCCGAGAACACGGCCGCAGTCGTGGATTACTTGGCCGGGCAGAGCGGCGTCGAACGCGTCTATTACCCGGGTCTACCCGATCATCCGGGGCATGAGATCGCGCGGCGCCAGCAGAGCGGCTTCGGTGCGATGTTGAGTTTCGAGCTGAAAGGAGGCGAAGCCGCGGTGGAAGAGTTCCTCTGCGGCCTCGAATGCTTCACGCTGGCCGAGTCCCTCGGCGGGGTGGAGAGCCTCATTTCGCATCCTGCGAGCATGACGCACGCCGGTATGGAAGAATCGGCCCGCTTGCATGCCGGAATCGGCCCGGGGCTGCTGCGGGTCTCCGTCGGAATCGAAGATCCGGCGGATCTGGTGGCCGACCTGACCGCCGGGTTGGAACGCGCCGCTAGAGGCCAGCCAGCACCGCATCTCCGGCGGCACGCGTCGTGACGCCTCGCCCGGAGGCGGCGAGGTCGGCCGGCAGCACGCCGGATTCGACGGCGCGCCAGACGGCCGCTTCGACGGCGAGCGCCTCAGCTTGCAATTGCAGCGAATATCGCAGCAACAGCGCTGCGCTCAAAATCGCGGCGTAGGGATTGGCGATCCCTGAGCCGGCGATGTCCGGAGCGGATCCGTGGATGGGCTCGAACAGCCCGCCGCGCGCGCCGCTGCCGAGCGACGCCGAGGGCAATAACCCGAGGGAGCCCGCCAGCATGGACGCTTCGTCGGTGAGGATATCGCCGAACATATTCTCGGTCACGATCACATCGAAGTCGCGCGGCCGCTTCAAGAGATGCATGGCGGCCGCATCGACCAGCATGTGCTCGAAGCTCACGTCGGGAAATTCACCGGGCATGATCCGCTCTACCGTTGCACGCCACAGCCGCGAGGTCTCGAGCACGTTCGCCTTGTCGATCGACGTCAGCTTGCGCCGGCGGCCGCGCGCCAATCCGGCGGCGAGGCGCACGACTCGTTCGATCTCCTCCACCGTGTAGCGGCACACATCGGTGGCTTCGGTCGCTGTGCGCGTCTTGTCGCCGAAGTAGATGCCGCCCGTGAGCTCGCGCACCACCATGATGTCCACGCCGTGCAAAACCTCCGCCTTGATCGGCGAGGCATCGAGAATATGCGGATGCGGCGTCACCGGCCGCAGATTGGCGAACAGTCCCAGCGCCTTGCGCAGCGCCAGCAGGCCTTGCTCAGGCCGAACCGGAGCTTCGGGAGCCGACCACTTCGGGCCGCCGACGGCGCCCAATAAGATCGCATCCGCCCGCCGCGCCAACGCCAGCGTCGCCGCAGGCAGCGCCTCACCGGTCGCGTCGATGGCGGCGCCGCCCAGCAGCGCCGACTCGAATTCAAAGGCATGCCCGAAACGCGCCGCCACCGCGGTGAGCGCGCGTACGGCTTCGGCGGTAACCTCGCCGCCGATGCCGTCGCCGGCGAGAACTGCGATCAGCGCCTTCACCGGGAGCGCGCCGCTTCGTAACGTTCGATCTCGGCCAGCTTGCTGCGCAGGTAGCCGAGTTCATCGACACCGTTCAATAGACAGTGCCGCGCGAATGCTTCCAGCGGAAATGACACCGACACGCCGGTCGGCAGCGTCAAACGGGCCGCTTTCAGATCGATGTCGACCTCGGCGCCCGGATTGTCCAGCAGCCAGTGCGAGGTGGCCTCGTCCACCACGATGGGCAACAGCCCGTTCTTCAAGGAATTGCCTCGAAAGATATCCGCGATTTCCGTGCTGATGACTGCGCGAAAGCCAAAGTCGAGCAGCGCCCAGGGCGCATGTTCGCGGGAGGAACCGCAACCGAAATTCCGGCCGGCGACCAGAACCTGCGCGCCGCGCGCTTCGGGCCGATTCAGCGCGAAATCCGGATTCGGCGAGCCGTCGGCTCGATAGCGCCAATCGGCGAACAGTTGCCGGCCCAAGCCGTCCCTGGTCGTGGTCGTCAAAAATCTCGCCGGGATGATTTGGTCGGTGTCGATATTGCTCGACGGGATCACCACGGTTGTTGAACGAACGCGCTCTACAGGTTCCAAGTCAGCATCTCCGTGGCGCAGGTAATTCTGCAAACATTGCGCCTTCCACTACAGCATCTCCCGGGGGTCGGTAATCTTCCCCCGGACTGCGCTCGCCGCGGCGGTGAAAGGACTGACCAAGAGGGTGCGCGCGCCCACGCCCTGGCGGCCCTCGAAATTGCGATTGCTGGTGCTGATCGAATACTGGCCGGCGGCGACGGTATCGCCGTTCATCCCCAGGCACATGGAGCAGCCGGACTCGCGCCACTCCGCGCCGGCTGCCTTGAAAATGTCGGCGTAACCGGCCGCTTCGGCTTCGCGCTTGACCTGTTGCGAGCCCGGCACGATGAGCAGCCGCACCCCCGGCGCCACCTTGCGGCCTTGGAGTATGCGCGCGGCCGACTGCAAATCGGCGAGCCGTCCATTCGTGCAGCTGCCGATGAATACGACATCGACCGGCTTGCCGAGCATGCCGTCGCCGCCGTGAAATCCCATGTAGCGCAGCGCCTTGTCGAAAACCTCATCCCCCGCCTTGCTGGGGATGGACCCGCCGATCGGAAGCACCATGCCGGGGTTCGTGCCGTAGGTGATCATGGGCTCGAGCGTCGAGGCGTCGATATCCACCGAAGCGTCGAACACCGCGCCGGGATCGGTGACGAAGGTCCGCCATCGGGCGCACGCCGCGTCCCAAGCTGCACCCTTGGGCGAGCGCGGCTTGCCCTCGAGATAAGCGAACGTGGTCTCGTCGGGCGCGATCATCCCGGCGCGCGCACCGGCTTCTAT
The DNA here is from genome assembly GCA_036498345.1 of Steroidobacteraceae bacterium. Taxonomy (GTDB): domain Bacteria; phylum Pseudomonadota; class Gammaproteobacteria; order Steroidobacterales; family Steroidobacteraceae; genus Bog-1198. The sequence goes on along the minus strand of DASYFQ010000245.1, from coordinate 35,255 downwards.
GGACATGTTGCACACGGTCATCCGTTCATCCATGGACAGGGCGCGAATGGCAGAGCCGCGATATTCCAGCACGTGGCCGGTGCCGCCGGAGACGCCGATTTTGCCGATCACGGCAAGGATCAAGTCCTTGGCGGTGACGCCGGGGCGAAGTTCACCCTCGACGTTCACCGCGAACGTCTTGGGCTTGCGTTGCAACAACGATTGAGTCGCGAAAACATGCCCGACTTCCGTGGTACCGATGCCGAAGGCAAGCGCGCCGAACGCTCCGTGCGTGCTGGTATGGCTGTCGCCGCAGACGATGGTCATGCCGGGTTGGGTCGCCCCCAGCTCGGGACTGATGACGTGCACGATGCCGCGCCGCGCATCGCGCATGCCGAACAACTCGACGCCGAACTCGGCGGCGTTTTGCTCCAGTTGGCGCACCTGCTTCGCCGCCGCGTCGACTTTGATGGGCACGTTGCCGAATACCTGGTCGGTGCTGGTCGGCGTCGAATGATCCATGGTCGCGAGCGTTCGATCCGGACGGCGCACGGGCAGCCCCAAACCCTTCAATACGCTGAATGCCTGCGGCGAGGTGACCTCGTGAATGAGGTGCAAATCGATGTACAGCACCGCCGGCGTATCCGGCGTTTCAGCAACGACCTCGTGTGCCGCCCATACCTTGTCGAATAGGGTGCGCGCGGCCATGAAGGTCAAGCCGTCCCGGATTCCAACCACGGCATGCGGGCGCGCAGCTGGGCACCGACTTTCTCGATCGAGTGCGTCAGATCTGCCTTCAGGAGCTTGGAGTACTTGCGGCGGCCGCTCTTGTTCTCCGAAATCCACTGACGTGCAAATTTGCCTTGCTGAATCTCGGTCAGGATCTTGCGCATTTCTTTCTTGGTGGCCTTGTTGACGATGCGCGGTCCGCGCGTCAGATCGCCGTACTTGGCCGTTTCGCTGATGAAGCGGTGCATTTTCGTAATGCCCCCCTCATGCAGCAGGTCGACGATCAACTTGAGTTCGTGCAGACATTCGTAATACGCGACCGCGGGCTGATAACCGGCCTCGATCAAGGTCTCGTATCCTTTGACCACGAGTTCGGTCGCGCCCCCGCACAGCACCGCCTGCTCGCCGAACAGATCCGTCTCGGTCTCCTCGCCGAACGTGGTTTCCAGCACGCCGCCGCGCGTTCCGCCGATGCCGTCCGCGTAGGCCAGCGCCTTGGCCTTGGCCTTCTTGGAAGGATTCTGCGCCACCGCGATCAGGCAGGGCACGCCGCGTCCTTGCTGGTACTGGCGGCGCACCAAGTCGCCCGGGCCTTTCGGCGCGATCAACACCACGTCGAGGTCCTTGCGCGGCTTGATTTGCTTGAAGTGAATATTGAAGCCGTGCGCAAACAGCAGCGTCGCGCCGGGTTCAAACACGCTCTTCAGCTCGGTATACAGAGATTTTTGCGTGAGATCGGGCACCAGCATCGACACCAGCTGCGCGCCCTTGACGGCGGCCGCAGGCTCCATCACTTTCAGACCGTCCTTCTTGGCCTTGGTCCAGCTGTCACCCTTTCGGACGCCGACCACCACGTCGTATCCGCTGTCGTGCAAATTGAGCGCGTGCGCGCGGCCTTGACTGCCGTAGCCCAAGACGGCGATGCGCGCTCCGCGCAGCGCTTTCTTGTCGACGTCTTTTTGCGAATACAAACGCATGAAATTCTCCTGTAACCATAAATCCGGGCTGGCAAAACGCAAGACCCCGCCCGGAGACTTGCCGAAGCGGGGTCAGGTTAATATCGCGCTACCGCGTGATTAACTAGCCGTAAATAGCAACACAGAATCTCTTATCATGCAAGATCTTCCCAGGGTGGTCATCGCTTCGTGAGGATGCGTTTTCATGGACCTCGATAGCAGTGATTCGGTTCCATTGTGGTTGTTGTACGAGAACGAAATCGACGCATGGCGCGCGACGCAATCGCCGCCTGTTGCGCGCTGGCTCGCCGAACAAAATTTCAAGGGAGAAAAGCATCGTGTTCTGCTGCTGCCGGACCCCGCGGGCGGGATCGCGGCAGCGGTGGGCGGCTTGGGCAGACGCCAGGGTGAATTGTCGCTGTGGCATGCGGCAGGTTTCGTCGAACGGCTGCCGCCTCGCCGATTCCGTCTCGTTCAGGAGTTCACGGCCGCCGAGGCCACGCAGCTGTGCTTGGGGTTTGCCTACGGCGGCTATCGCTTCGACCGTTACCGCCCCGCGAAGAGCGATGCCGCGAGCATCGAGGCGCCGGCGAATGCCGATGCGCGATACGTTGCGCTCGCCGCAGAATCCCTGCGCATGGCGCGCGATTGGATCAATACGCCGGCGCAGGACTTGGGTCCCGCGGAGCTTGCAGCGGCGGCCCGGCGACTCGCCGAGCGTCACCAAGCCGCCTATCGCGAGTGGGTGGGCGAGGGCCTGCTCGCCGCCAACTTTCCCGCGATTCACGCGGTCGGGCGCGCCGCCGGCGAGGCGCCCCGGCTGATCGAGCTGCGCTGGGCGCCGCACGCCGGCAAGTCTTATCCGCGTTTGACCCTGGTGGGAAAAGGCGTCTGCTTCGACAGCGGCGGCTTGGATATCAAGCCTAGCTCGGGCATGGCGCTCATGAAAAAGGACATGGGCGGGGCCGCCGTGGCATTGGCGCTCGCGCATCTGCTCATGGGCGCCGGTGTGCGCGCAGATCTCCGCGTGCTGGTTCCTGCGGTGGAAAACGCCATCAGCGGCAATGCATACCGGCCCGGCGACGTGCTGGCCACGCGCAAGGGTTTGACGGTCGAGGTCGGCAACACCGATGCGGAAGGCAGGCTGGTGCTCTGCGACGCGCTGGCCCTTGCGGATGACGAGCATCCGGATTTGATCATCGACTTCGCGACCTTGACGGGCGCGGCGCGCGTCGCGCTGGGCCCGGAGTTACCGGCCTTGTTCGGCAACGACGAGGGCATCGTTCAGGAACTCGCGCGAATCTCCGCCGCCGAGCACGACCCCCTGTGGCCGATGCCGCTCTGGGCGGGCTACGAGGATGAACTCGCCAGCAAGATTGCAGATTTGAACAATGTCGCTTCATCCGCCATGGCCGGAGCCATTTTCGGCGCGCTGTTCTTGAAGCGATTCGTGAGCGAGCCGACCCCGTGGATGCACGTGGACTTGTACGCGTGGAATTCGAAGGACCGCCCCGGGCGCAGTATCGGTGCCGAGGCGCAGGCGGTGCGCGGCGTCTATCGGTATCTGGTCAAGCGCTACGGCACTGTCTAGGGGGCGGCCGCCAAGCTCTCAGGGAAATTCAGGCGCAACCATCCGCGGCCGGACCGCTTTAGTCGTTGCGCGCCGGCAACGCGGATGCTTATGCTGCGCAACTCCCTTCTACAACTCTTCATCATTCAAAGGCCATGCAAAAAAAATCCAATTCTGCCGACCCTCGCCGTTACTCGCGCGTGGTGGTCGATGGCGTAAAACAGACACCCAGCCGCGCGATGCTGCGCGCCGTCGGCTTCGTCGACGCTGATTTTGACAAGCCGCAAGTGGGCATCGCCTCGACCTGGAGTAACTTGACGCCCTGCAATATGCACCTCGATGAACTCGCGCGCAGGGCCGCAGGCGGTGTCGAGGCTGCGGGCGCCAAGGCGATCACCTTCAACACCATCACGGTATCCGACGGCATTTCGATGGGCACGCCCGGCATGCGCTACTCGCTGGTGTCGCGCGAGGTCATCGCCGATTCAATCGAAACGGTGGTGGGCGCCCAAGGCTTCGACGGGGTGGTGGCGATCGGCGGCTGCGACAAGAACATGCCCGGCTGCATGATGGCGCTGGCGCGCCTCGACCGCCCATCCGTATTCGTCTATGGAGGCACCATTCGGCCCGGAACTGATAAGCGGGATATCGTGTCAGTATTCGAAGCAGTGGGTGGATTTGCGCAGGGTACGGTGTCTGAACAGCAGCTGAAATTCGTCGAGCGCAGCGCGATTCCGGGACCCGGATCCTGTTCCGGGATGTACACGGCCAACACCATGGCGTCCGCCATCGAAGCGCTCGGCATGAGTCTTCCGAACAGCTCGGCCCAAGAAGCGGTCTCCGGGCACAAGCGCGAGGATTCCGCACGCGCCGGTGCCGCCGTGGTGACTTTGCTTAAGACGGGGTTGACCGCGCGCCATATGTTGACCCGCCGGTCTTTCGAAAATGCAATCACGGTGGTCATTGCGCTCGGCGGCTCGACCAATGCTGTGCTGCACTTGATCGCGATCGCCTCGTCCGCCAACGTCAAGCTCAAGCTGGACGATTTCACGCGCATCGGCAAGCGCGTTCCGGTATTGGCGGACTTGCGGCCAAGCGGACGCTATTCGATGTCCGAACTGGTTGCCATCGGCGGCATTCAACCGCTCATGAAGACCTTGCTGGATGCGGATTTGCTGCACGGCGATTGTCCGACCGTCACCGGCGCCACCCTTGCGGAGAATTTACGCGGCGTCGCGCCGTACGCGGAAGGTCAACATATTGTGCGTCCGCTGCGCGACCCGATCAAAAAGGACAGCCACTTGGTCATCCTGTACGGAAATCTCGCTCCGGACGGCGCGGTTGCAAAAATTACCGGTAAAGAAGGGCTGCGGTTCGAAGGAAAGGCGCGAGTATTCGATTCCGAGGAAGCCTCTCTGCGGGGAATTCTGGGCGACGAGGTGAAGGCCGGCGATGTGGTGGTCATACGCTACGAAGGTCCGAAGGGCGGGCCCGGCATGCGTGAAATGCTGAGTCCCACGGGCGCCATCATGGGCAAGGGACTGGGTCAGCAGGTCGCTCTGATCACCGACGGACGGTTTTCCGGCGGCAGCCACGGCTTCGTGGTCGGGCATTTGTCGCCGGAAGCCGCGCTCGGCGGTCCGTTGGCCTTGGTCAAGACGGGGGATGACATCACCATTGATGCGCAGCGTCGTGAAATCACCTTGCACGTCAGTGCGGCCGAGCTCAAACGCCGCCGCAAATCGTGGGTGCCGCCGAAACCTTATGCGCGCCGTGGTGCCTTAGCAAAGTATGCGCAGCAAGTGAGCAGCGCATCCCTGGGTGCGGTCACCGATCTGGAGCAAGTCGAACCGCGCGGAGCGGGGAGATCGTAATGCCGGGCGGTGCAAAGGTTACTTCGTTGTACAAAAGCGCGCTTGCAGTTCGGGCGCGATATGTGTCAACCTCTTTACTCGCCGGAGGGAACGAAGGGACGCGACGAAAATGTTGCGTGCCTTCGAGTCGTGTAAAGCATGCGCGTCGCGTTGCGCTCGGCGCGTCTAGATGAATCGATTCAGGGGTAGGGTCGCTTAGACTTATGTATAAATACGAAGAGCCATCATTGTTTTCGGGCAGGAGGGGCGCGGCCTTTCTTGCAGTCATCATTCTTCATATCGGTATTGTTTGGGCGTTCTATACGGGGCTCGCCGGCAAGCTGGTGCAGACGATCATTCCGCCGGTCGAAATTGCGCAGATCGACAAGCCCAAAGACATCGACAAGCCGCCGCCGCCGCCCCCCAAGCTCGAAGAAATCAAACCCTATGTGCCGCCGCCGGAATTCGTCGACATCCAGGCGCCTCAGGTAGAGACCACGGCGATCACTCAAACCACTCAGGTGAACAGGCCGCCGCCGCCGGTGGCCGCGCCGCCGCCGCCTCGCCCGGGTACCTCGATCAAGATGGATCCGAAGCATCCGCTCAAGATCGGCGAAGACTATTATCCCGACGCTTCCAAGCGCGCCAACGAAGAAGGCCGCTGCATCGTGCTGATGACGGTTTCCGCGGACGGAAAGATCACCAACGAGTCCATCCAGACGAGCTCGGGCTTTCCGCGCTTGGACGAAGCCTGTTTGAAAGGAGTGCATGGCCAACGCATGCTGCCGGCCACCGAAGATGGCAAGCCGGTCGAGAAAACGGTATCAATTCCGATTGTCTGGAAACTTACTGGCAAGTAGCTAAACAAGATTAATTTTTCTAACTATTACACTTAAGCTTTATTAAGTAGAGGGAATCGGTCAATGCAAGAGACAGCTATTGAAAACCCATATGGCCTCGGGGCCCTGATCGCGAACGGCGACATTATTGCCCGATCGATCCTTGCCATCTTGTTGATCATGTCGCTGCTGACATGGTTCATCATGATCACGAAGTTTTTCGATCAGCGCCGTCAGCGCAAGCAGGCAATCGAGGCCGAGCGGGAATTTTGGTCTTCCACCAGCCTCACCGACGCATTGAGCAAGTTGAAGGGCGCATCGAATCCGTTTCGTGCACTCGCCGAAACCGGCAAGCAGGCCTACGAGTATCACGAGACCAATAAGAGCCGCTTGTCCGGCGCCATCGGCACCAGCGAGTGGATCACCGAGTCGCTGCAGCGCACCGCGGACACGGTGACCAGCCGCATGCAATCGGGCTTGCCGGTGCTGGCATCCGTCGGCGCCACGGCGCCCTTCGTCGGACTGCTCGGCACGGTCATCGGCATTTACCACGCGTTGATCGCCATCGGCGTGGCCGGACAGGCCTCCATCGACAAGGTGGCAGGACCCGTCGGCGAAGCCTTGATCATGACCGCCATCGGTCTGGCCGTCGCGGTGCCCGCGGTGTTGGGCTACAACATTCTATTGCGTCGCAATAAGGGCGTTCAGGAAATGGTCAGCCACTTCACCCATGAACTGCATGCCTACTTGATCTCGGGCGCGAAGATGGGCTTGGGCATGGACAAGGACAAGGCACCCCCAACGATCGCTAAATCCGCGCCTGCGGCCGCTCGCTGAGGTAGAGGGTCCATGGCGATAAATGTCGGTGGTGATGAAGCAGAGGCGATGTCGGACATCAACGTCACTCCACTCGTGGACGTGATGTTGGTGCTCCTGATCATTTTCATCATAACGATTCGGGTCATCATCCAGCAGGTACAGTTGGATCTGCCGAAGGCAACCAATTTGCCGACGCAGACGAAGCCAGAAAACATCACGATTGCCATAGACAAGCAGGGGGACATTTATTGGAACACCAAGCAATTGTCGGGGCAGGACGAGCTGAAGAATAAGCTGCGAGGAATTGCGCGCGAGGAGCCGCAGCCGGAAGTGCACATTCGCGGCGATGCAAACGTTCGGTACCAGTTCGTGGGTCAAGTACTCGTGGCCACGCAGCAGATCGGCATACGCAAAGTGGCGTTCATAACCACACCCGATCATTTCGGTCCCGGAACGTAGGAGAGCACGCATGGCCATGAATGTAGGTGGAGGTGGCGAAGGCCAGTCTTACTCCGACATCAACATGACGCCGTTGATCGACGTCATGTTGGTGCTTCTGATCATTTTCATCATCACGATCCCCAGCATGACGCATGCGGTGAAGATCGATAATCCGCTGCCGCCGCCGCCGAATTTTGTGCCGCCGCCGCCGCCCGAAGTGATTGATTTGGCGATCGACTTCGACGGTACGCTGCTGTGGAACAAGACTCCGGTAGATCGCGCGACCTTGCAGGGCTATATCAGCCAGGAAGCGCAGAAATCACCTCAACCGGAGGTGCACATCTCGGTCGACAAATTCGCCAAGTACGAAATAGTGGCTCAGACACTGGCTGATTTGCAGCACCGTGGCTTGAAGAAGATAGGGTTCGTCAACAACGACTATTTCTGATTAGGCATCCCTTGGGTGGTATTACGGCGCGTCTTCCTCGTTCGAGGTCGACGCGCCGTTTGTTTGACCAGAGGCTGAGATGCCGGCGGCAGTTTCGTAACAGCTACGCAGAATAAATTCAAAGACTTGTACGCAGCGAGGTTTGGTAATGACTCATTCGATACGCGATATTGGCTGCCGGCCGGCGAAATCCAAGGCTGGCTATTTGAGTGTGGCCGTGATGCTTGCGCTGGCGTGCCTGTGGTTGAGCCCGCAAACCGCATGGTCGGCGGAGAAGGCGAAGACTCAGGAAATCAGCCGGGTGATCGCCAAGGAAATGACGGCGGCGCAGAAGGCGCTCCAGGCCAGCCAGTGGGCGGAGGCGATCAAGAATTTGGAGGCGGCGGAAACCAAACCCGGCTTGAATGCGTTCGACAAGAAGACCATTTACGACTTCAAGGGCTTCGCCTATGTCAAGTTGAACAACTTGAAGGCGGCGGAACAGGCCTATGAAGCTGCGCTCGCCACGGGCGCCTACACGCCGGAAGATGCGGCGAAGACCACACGCATGCTGTTTCGCCTGAGCGCCGGCAATCAGCAACTCGCAAAGGCGGCAGAATACGGCAAGCAGGTGGCGGAATCCGGCGCGGCCACCGCCGACGATCTGGCCATTTTGAGCCAGATTTATTACTTGCAGAAGGACTGCAAGAGCTCGGGGCAATGGGCCGACAAGGCCGTCGCCGCCGCTCGCAAGGCGGGAGAGACACCCAAGGAAAACCTCTACCAATTCAAACTGCAGTGTGCGTCCGATTCGGGCGACACAGCGGGCATGGCGGCGGCATCGATTGACCTCATCCGCCTCACCAACAAGAGCAACTACTGGAATACCCTGCTGCGCATCGAGCGCCAGGATGAGCGCGACGATCACAACACCCTCATGCTGTACCGCGTGATGTACGACACCGGATCGATGACTGCCGGCACCGATTACATCGAAATGGCGCAGCTCCTGGGCGATTCGGCACTTCCGGCCGAGGCTCAGACGGTTCTCGAGAAGGCAATGAGCGCCGGCCTCATCACTGACCAGCAAAAGGAGCGCACCACGCGCTTGTTGAACTCGTTCAAGAGCCGCGCCGAGGCCGACAAGAAGGGTCTGCCGCAGTTGGATGCCGAAGCCAAGAAGAACCCCGCGGGCGAGCTCGACGTCAAGCTGGGCGAGGTTTACTACGGCGTCGGCGATTATCAGAACGCCGTCAGCGCCATCAATCGAGGCTTGCAGAAGGGTCAAATCAAGCACCTGGACGAGGCCTATGTATACCTCGGCCGCTCGCAGGTTGCACTCAAGAACACCGCGGACGCCAAGAAGGCGTTTGCCGGACTCAAGCAGGTCCCCAACATCAGCCCGCGAGTTCTCAAGCTGTGGGAACTGTACGCGGATACGCTGGGCCGATAACCGAATCGCAGGAGAGAACCGCAATGACTATCAAAGCCGGCGACAAAATGCCAGAAGGCACGTTTACGCGCATGACGGGGGACGGCCCCCAGAAGATCACCACGGACCAGTTGTTTGCCGGCAAGACCGTGGTGCTGTTTTCCGTTCCGGGCGCCTTTACGCCGACCTGCGACGCCAAGCACCTACCGGGTTTTGTTGATCTAGCGGATCAAATCAAGGCCAAGGGCGTGGACACCATCGCCTGTACTGCGGTAAACGATGTGTTCGTGATGAATGCCTGGGGCAAACATGGCGGCGTGGGCGACAAGATATTGATGTTGGCCGATGGCAACGGCACCTATGTCAAGGCGCTGGGGCTGGAGATGGACGGATCGAAGTTCGGCATGGGCGTCCGCGGCCAACGGTTTGCCGTCATCGTCAAGAACGGAGTGGCGACCCAGGTCAACGTCGAAGCGCCGGGCGAGTTCAAAGTCTCCGCCGCCGATTTCGTGCTGAAACAGCTCTAGCACGCGACTCCGGTCGTGCTAGCGCTGCGGACGTCGCCCCCGTCGTTGCGTCCGGCGGAAGCCGAACGAATTGCCCGGGATCTTTACGGGCTGGCGGTCACGATCAGCGCCCTGCCGGGCGAGCGGGACTGCAACTTTCGGTTGCGCACCGCCGACATGCCGGGCGCCGATGCGCGCGAGTTCGTACTGAAAGTACTCGACGTCGCAACCGACGCCGAGAGCACCGACTGCCTGGTGAGTGTGCTCGACCATCTGGCGGAGCAAGACCCCGCTCTGCCGGTGCCACGACTTTTCCCCACGCAGCAGGGGCAGGCGATTGGCCGATTCGCCGCCGAGGGAATCGAGTACGCCACCTGCCTCGTGAGTTTCTTACCGGGCCGGCTATTGGGCGCGTCGCCTCCGAGCACGGCCCTGCTGCACAATCTCGGCGCCACGCTGGCGCGCGTCGACCAGGCGCTGCAGGGTTTTTTTCATCCCTCCTTGACGCGGCGGCTGGCGTGGGACGTAAGGCGCCTGCCCGAGCTCGCACAATTCAGCAGCTACATTGAATCGTCGGCGCTTCGGGAAACGGTCGATCAGGTTTCCAGCGCCTTTCGGGCCTCGCTGCCGCGGCTTCGCGGCTTGCGCAGTCAAGCCATCCATGGCGACTGCCACGGCTCGAATTTGTTGGTGGATGGCGGCGGCCGATCGATCTGCGGCATTCTCGATTTCGGCGACATGATTCATGCGCCCCGGATATTCGAGCCTGCGGTCGCCATGTCCGAGCTATTGACCGAGGCGGTGGCTCCGCTCGACTCGGTGGCCGCCGTGCTGCACGGCTATGCACAGAGCCAGACCTTGCAGACCGACGAGGTGGAGTCGGTGTACGACATTGTCGCGGCGCGTCACGCCGTTACCATTCTGGTGCATGCCTGGCGCCATCATCATGACCGCCAAGGCGCCCGCGTGCTGGAGAAGGCCGCGGTGCACAGCGGGCGTTCGCTCGATCGTTTGCTGAGCGCCGACCGTCAGGCGCTGACCCGTACGTGGCACGAGGCGGCCGGAACCCTTCCCGCAGCGGCCTCCGGCGCCGTACCCGCCGCTGGGCCCGCGGTGGAGCTTGCACGGCGGCATCGGCTCCTGGGGGCCGGTGCCGAGCTATTCTACGAAAAGCCCTTGCACCTGGTGCGCGGCGCGGGAGTCTGGCTGTACGACGCGCAGGGGCGCCCGTACCTCGACTGCTATAACAACGTACCGCATGTGGGCCATGCTCATCCCACCGTCGTGGCGGCGATTCAACGCCAGGCCGCAATCCTCGCCACCCACACGCGCTACTTGCACGAGGACATTCTGGAGTACGCGGAGCGGCTCACGGCCCGATTACCCGCGCATCTGGATACGTGCATTTTCGTGAATTCCGGCAGCGAGGCCAATGATGTGGCGTGGCGAATGGCGCAGATGGCCACCGGCCATCGCGGCGGCCTGGTCATGGACAACGCCTATCACGGGATTACCGATGCGGTCGCGGCGCTCACTCCCCTCGCCGGACGGCCCCACGACCCGCGAGTTGTCACCATCGCACCGCCGCCGGCTCATCTGCGAGCCGCTGATACGATGGGCTCCGCGGAGTTGGCCGCGGCGGTGCAAGACACCGACCGGGCGATCGCAACGCTTGCGGAACGAGGGTTCGCGCCGGCCGCCTTCTACCTCGACACGGGCGTCACCAGCAGCGGAATCTTCGATCCTCCGGGCGCCTGGGCCGCGGCGGTTGCCGCCCGCGTGCGCGGCGCCGGCGGCCTCATCGTCGCCGACGAGGTGCAGTACGGTATGGGCCGCTCCGGCTCGCATTTCTGGGGATTCGAGCGGCGCGGTCTCGAACCTGACATCGTGACCATGGGCAAACCGGTGGGTAACGGCTATCCCATGGGGGTGGTCATCGCCAATCGCGCCCTGATCGAGGCCTTTCAGGCCACATTCGGCTTCTTCTCGACTTTCGGCGGCAATCCAGTGGCGGCGGCGGCGGGCCTCGCCGTCCTCAAGGTGCTGGACCAGGAACAACTCATGGCCAACGCGGCCGCCACCGGCAGCTACCTGCGTGGGCAGCTCGAGTCGGTCGCTGCGCGGCACGAATGCCTGGGTCAAGTGCGCGGCGCCGGTTTGCTGTTGGGTTTGGACGTCCTCGGGCCCGATGGACCCGGGGCGAAACTGCGCAACAAGCGCATCGTGAACGCGCTGGCGTCGGAGTTTCGCATCCTGATCGGCTACGAGGGTCCCAACGCCAACATCCTCAAGCTGCGGCCGCCTATGCCGTTCGGCCGTGAGCACGCGGATCTCCTGGTCCACGCGATCGACGCCGCAGCGACGGCGGTCGACCGCGGCGTTTCCTAGGCTCGGACCGCCTCAGCCACCGCCCACCAGGCGCTCGAGTTCCGGCACGATCTGGAACAGGTCGCCGACCAGCCCGACGTCAGCCACTTCGAAGATCGGCGCTTCGCCGTCCTTGTTGATCGCCACGATGGTGCGCGCGTCCTTGATGCCGGTTAGATGCTGGATCGCGCCGGAGATGCCGATGGCGATGTACATTTCCGGGGAAATGATCTTTCCCGTCTGGCCCACCTGCATTTCATTCGGTGCATACCCGGCATCGACGGCGGCGCGTGATGCGCCGACGGCCGCGCCGATCTTATCGGCGAAACTGAACAGCAGCTTGAAGTTCTCCGCACTGCCGAGCGCGCGTCCGCCGGACACCACGCGGGACGCCGTTTGCAGATCCGGGCGGTCGGTCGAGCCGCTTTTGGCTCCGACGTAGCGCGTATGCGAGGGGAGGGCGACGCTGACCGTCTTGGATTCGATGGCGCCGCTGCCGCCCGCCGCTGCGGCTTCGAAGGACGCCACTCGCACGGTCGCGATGAGCTTGCGGGCAGGATCGGCTTCCACCGTTACGATGGCGTTGCCGGCGTAAGTCGGCCGCTTGAAACGATAGGCTCCCTCGACCGCCATCAAGTCGCTGACCTGCGGTACCCCGAGCAATGCCGCGAGGCGCGGCATGAGATCCTTGCCGAAGCTCGTCGAAGGTCCGAAGACATGCGAGTAGTCGCCGGCGAGCGCAACCAGCTGGGGTGCGAAGATCGCCGCAAGCGGATGCTCGTTCTCGGGCCGATCCACGCGCAGCACCGATTTCACCCCCGCGACCGCCGCGGCCTGAGCGGCGACGGCCGCCGTATCCGCGCCCAACACGACGATCGTGATTTCCCCGTCCGGAATTCCGCGCGCGCAAGCGACGCACTTCGCCGTGGCGGGGTTCAGAGTTTTTCCGTCGTGTTCGCCGACAATGAGTACCTTGTGCATTAGATCAAACCCTTCTTCTTGAGTACCTCAACCAATTCCGCCACGTCCTTGACCATGACGCCTTTCTGGCGCTGCGCCGGCGGCTCGGTCTTCACGGTCTTGAGCAGTACTCCCGCGCTCACTCCCAGTGCGTCGAGTGACGTCACGTCCAGGGGCTTTTTCTTGGCTTTCATGATGTCGGGCAGCTTCACATACCGTGGTTCGTTCAAACGCAGATCCACGGTCACCACGGCCGGCAGGTCCACTTCGATGGTTTCGAGGCCGGCATCGACCTCGCGAGTGACCGACGCCTTGCCGTCGGAGATTTCCACTTTCGAGGCGTAGGTTGCCTGCGGCCGCTCCCAGATCGCAGCCAACATCTGACCGGTTTGATTCGCGTCGTCGTCGATGGCTTGTTTGCCCAGAAAGATCAGATCGGGATTTTCTTTTTTGGCCAGGGCGAGGAACGTTTGGGCGGCAGTCAGCGGTTCCACGGGATCGGGGGTTTGTACCAGGATCGCGCGGTCGGCACCCATCGCCAAGGCGGTGCGCAGCTGCTGCTGAGTGTCGGCCACGCCGATGCTGACCGCGACCACCTCGATGTTGGAGCCGCGCTCCTTGATGCGCAATGCTTCCTCGAGCGCGATTTCATCGAATGGATTGATGCTCATTTTCACGCCGTCGAGCATCACGCCGCTGCCGTCGGGTTTGACCCGGATACGCACGTTGTAATCGACGACGCGCTTTATACACACCATTATCTTCTGCATGATTTATATTCCTGTCAGGCGCTACGCGCCGAAATAACGGGGTCGCGGCGACCCCGTTTGTTAATTTTATGATAAGAGTGCAGGCTCATGCTGCGGTTTCGGGCGCGCTTTTGGTGAGCGCCTCGGCCTGCTGCTCGGAAAACAGAGCGCTGATTTTAGCCGCGCATTGGCGCAACTTCGGCAAAAAGCGCTCGACCCCGGTCTTCTGAGGCACGGCGGAAGCCGTAAAGCGCACCGTCAGGCTGGCCAACACCCGGTCATGCAGCAGCACGGGCACGCTCAGGGCGACTTCCTCCACCAGGCGTCGGGTGCGCGTGGCCGTCGCGTATCCGGACGCCTTGATCTCTGCGAGCAAGCGCTGAAGTTCGACGCGCGATTTCGCCTGCCGGTCTTCTTCTTTGCTCGAGCGCGCCAAGATTTCGATGAGCGTTTCGCGCTGCGGTGCCGGCGAATTGGCCAGATAAACGCGGCCGGCTGCCGTGGTCAGCAACGGCGCGCGAAACCCGGCGGAATAACGCTCGATCGCGAGCGGACTGCTGTGATCGGTGGACTCGCGCACCAGCATCGTGGTTCCCGACAGGGTCGCGATGGAGACCGGCCAGACCACTTCACCGCACAAATCATGAATGAAGGGTTTGGCGATCTGAGTCACCCACGCCTCGTCGTCGAATCCATCGCTCAAGCCGCGAACCAGAATAGTCAGCCGGTAACGGTCATCCGCCGCATCGCGAAACACGAATCCGGCATTGCACAGGGTTTCCAGGATCCGATAAACGGTGGTGCGCGGAAGGCGGATTTCTTGGGCCACTTCCGAAACCGTGGCGCCATCGCGTAAATTCAAAAAAGTCAGCGCATCGAGGCCGCGCATCAGCGCACGGATTGGGCGTGTTGATTCCATGAAACCTCAAGTGGACGGGCGATCGATGCGCGAGTGAGTCAGGGTGCTAGCGCAAGTTCGGCGCGCTAGTTTAAGGATCGCCGCCTCGCTTGTCCACCTCGCGGTCAATCGATAGACTTGGCCTGGTGCTGCGCTACTTTCTGACCCGCCTGGCCGGCGCGGTTCCTACCCTCTTCGTCATTGTAACGATTACTTTTTTTCTCATCCGCGCAGCTCCGGGCGGCCCCTTCGATCGAGAGCAGGCGCTGCCGCCCGAAATCATGGCCAACCTGCAGAGTGCGTACGGCCTGGATCAACCGATTTGGGTCCAGTACGGACGCTACCTCGGCGCCTTGGTACACGGCGATTTCGGCCCCTCATTCAAATACAAAGACTTTTCGGTGACGGAGTTGATCGGTCAGGGATTTCCGGTGACTTTCGAGATCGGGTCGATCGCGATGGGGCTCGCGTTGATGCTGGGAATTCCCATCGGGACGTTCGCGGCCCTTCGCCGCAACTCCGCCGTGGATTACACCGCGATGTCGCTGTCCATCGTCGGCATCGCGATTCCCTCCTTCGTGGTCCTGCCGTTTCTCGGCTTGTTGTTCGGCATCTACCTGCACTGGCTGCCCGTGGCCGGCTGGGAACCCGGTTCGATACGGCACCTGGTGCTGCCCGTCGCCGCGTTGACGCTGCCGCCGCTCGGCGTGATCGCACGGCTCGTGCGCGCGAGCATGCTCGAGGTGTTGCGCAGCCCGTTCATACGCACGGCGGTTGCCAAAGGGCTGCCGCTGCACACCGTGATTTTGCGCCATGCGATGCGCCCGGTCTTGTTGCCGGTGGCGAGCTATCTGGCTCCCGCGGTCGCCTCGATCATGACCGGTTCGCTGGTCGTCGAGTCGATCGCAGGTTTGCCCGGCATCGGACGATACATGGTGCAGGGCGCGCTCAATCGTGACTACACCCTCGTCCTCGGCATGGTGATCATGTATTCGACTTTGCTCATCCTCATGGGTCTCGCCGTGGATCTCTTGTACGCGTGGCTCGATCCGCGCGTGAGATTCGAGCAATGAGCAGCCTGGTCGACGATGCGGCACGCCGCTTGCGATCGAATCCGGGCGCCATGTGCGCGATGTTCGTCACGGCAGGGCTGGTCGCACTGGCGCTATTCGGACCGTGGTTCAATCCGAACGGCAGCGACACCTTGGACTGGCTGCACGTGGCGTCGCAGCCGGCTTTGCAGAGCGCGCACTGGTTCGGTACGGATCGCTTGGGGCGCGACCTGTTCGCGCGCACGCTCGAGGGCACACGCGTCTCGTTGGCGGTTGGCCTGGTCGCGAGCGCGGTCAGTTTGCTGGTCGGCATCGGCTACGGCACCGTCGCCGGATACGTCGGCGGGCGCACCGACCATGCGATGATGCGAATCATCGAGATATTGAGCGGACTGCCGTTGATCTTCTTCGTCATACTCCTCACCGTCATCTTCGGCCGCAGCGAATATTTATTGTTCATGTCCATCGGCGCCGTGGGGTGGCTCACCATGGCGCGCATCGTGCGAGGTCAAACGTTGAGCATTCGCCGGCGGGAATTCATCGAGGCAGCGGTGGCGTCGGGGGCGGGCACCGCCCGCATCATCGTCAAACACGTGATTCCCAACGTCATCGGACCCGTGATCGTCTATGCGACCCTCACCGTACCGCAAATCATCATGTTCGAGAGCTTCTTGAGCTTTCTCGGGTTGGGCATCCAGGAGCCGCACGCCAGCTTGGGGACTTTGATCGCCGAAGGTGCGGGCGAAATGGAAGCGGCGCCTTGGATACTGCTGGTACCCGGGGGATTTCTGGCGGTGCTATTGCTGGCCCTGAATATCTTAGGCGACGGTTTGCGCGACGCCCTCGACGTGGAGGAACGTTGAATTGCCGCCCATATTGAACATCGAGGAGCTCAGCGTCGATTTTGCGCGGCCGAAGGTGACCGTTTCCGCCGTGCGGCAGGTGTCGTTGGCCGTGGCTGCCCGCGAGTGCGTCGGCATCGTCGGCGAGTCGGGGTCCGGCAAGACGCAGGCCTTCATGGCCGCCATGGGTCTGCTCGCCGGCAATGCGGCGGCCCAAGGCAGCGTGCGCTTCGAGGGCGGCGAAATCCTCGGAGCGGCGGCATCGCAGTTGAATCGGATCCGCGGCTCGAAGCTCGCGATGGTTTTTCAAGATCCGATGACTTCGTTGACGCCGCATTTGAAAATCGGCGCGCAGCTTGCCGAGGTGTTGGTATGCCATGCGGGTAAGTCGTGGAGCGAGGCTCGGATCGCCGCGCGGCGCATGTTGGAGCGCGTCCGGGTGCCGGAGCCGGAGCGCCGGCAGAATCAATACCCGCACGAACTTTCGGGGGGGTTGCGTCAACGAGTGATGATCGGCATGAGTTTGATGTGCGACCCAAAGCTCGTGATCGCCGACGAACCCACTGCGGCGCTCGACGTGACCGTGCAGGAGCAGATACTCGACCTACTGCGCGCCATGCGCGAGGAAGTCGGCATGGCCCTGGTGCTGATCAGCCATGACCTGGCCGTGGTCGCGGGTCTCGCCGACCGGATTCTCGTCATGTATGCGGGCCGGATCGTCGAGAGCGCCGATTCGGCCGAGCTGTTTGGGCACGCGCGCCATCCCTATACCGCCGCGTTGTTGAAGTGCATCCCGAGCCTGTCGGGACCGCGCTTGGAACGCTTGCCGACTCTCCCAGGGCGGCCGCCGCAACCCGGGGACTCGTTCCCGGGGTGCGCATTCGCGCCGCGCTGCCCGCGGGCTGCGGAGCGCTGCCTGTCGGAGCGGCCGCTGCTTCGAAATGACGGACGCGCGATTGAGAGCGGCAGCGCGCGCCAAGTGGCTTGCCACTTCCCGTTGGCCCCATGAGTGCCGGTCACGCCGGGAAAGCCGATGCCCCCGGGAATACCGATGCCGCCGGGAATACCGGTGTGTCGCCCGGCGAGCTTTTGTTGCGCGTCGCGGATTTGCGAGTGGAGTTTGGCACCCGCGCCGCGCTTCGCGAGGTGAGCTTCGATCTCTTTGCAGGCGAGACACTGGGCCTGGTCGGCGAATCCGGATCCGGCAAATCCACGCTGGCCCGCGCCATCCTGCGCCTGGTGCGCGCGACCAAGGGGTCCGTCGCGTGGCGCGGCCGGGAGCTGCTGACCTGCGCGCCGCCGGCGCTGCGCGCACTGCGCCGCGACCTGCAAATCGTGTTTCAAGATCCGCTCGCGAGTTTGAATCCGCGTATGACGGTGGGAGAGACCATCGCCGAGCCGGTGTGTATTTTTGAACCTGGCCTCGAGGCACCGGCGCGTCGAGCCCGGGTCGCCGGGATGCTGGAGCGAGTCGGTCTGGCCGCCGACATGATGGGCCGTTATCCCCACGAGTTCAGCGGAGGCCAGTGCCAGCGGATCGGGATTGCAAGAGCCATGATTCTGGGCCCGAAGCTCCTGATATGCGATGAGCCCGTGAGTTCCTTGGACGTCTCCATCCAGGGCCAGATCGTCAACCTTCTGCTCGATCTGCAGCGCGACGCCGGCACCGCGATGCTGTTCATCAGTCACAATCTCGCCATCGTCAGGCATCTGAGCCATCGAATTCTGGTGATGTATTCCGGCAGGCTCGTGGAAATCGCGCCGCGCGATGCCTTGTTCGCCGCGCCCATCCATCCCTACACCCGAGCGCTGTTGGCGGCGGTGCCGTCGCTGCCGCAGGCACGAAACGGCATCATCGGCCCGGGCCCGGTGCCGCCCACGGCTTGGCCGCCCGCACGCGTCGAGCTCACCGTGCCGCCGCTGACACCCGAGTCGTGCTGCGCGTTTCGCGATCGGTGCCCCTACGCCGTGGCGCTGTGCGGGACGACCGTGCCGCCGCTCGAGCAAGTGGCGGCGGGGCATTGGGCCGCCTGCCACCGCTCGAGGGAACTCATCGGATCTCCTATTCCGATGTCTTGAGGACGCGTATTCCGCTATTCTTTGTCCCATGACACAACGCAAACCGGTTCGCCCCAGCGAGGGGCTGGCAAACGTGCGCTATGAAATTCGCGGCAAGCTCGCCCGGCGCGCGAACGCGCTGGAGCGATTGGGTTACGACATCGTCTCGCTCAATATCGGCAACCCCTACGCCTTCGGGTTCAGGACCCCGGAAACCATGCGCTTGGCGATGATCGAGAATCTGCGCCACAGCGAGGGGTACGTGCACCAGAAGGGGATTTTCCCGGCGCGCGAGGCGGTGGTGATGCAGCAGCAGGAGCGCGGAGTGCGCGGGGTCACGGCCGAAGAGGTATTCATCGGCAATGGCGTGAGCGAACTCATCGATCTCACCTTGCGCGCCTTGCTCAACCCCGGCGATGAAGTGCTGGTACCGAGTCCCGACTATCCCTTGTGGACTGCCGCCGTGAATCTGAATACCGGCCGAGCGGTGCACTATCCCTGTCTGGCGGCACGCTCCTTCATACCCGATCCGCAAGACATCGAAGCGCTGGTGACTAAGCGCACGCGGGCCATCGTCATCGTCAATCCCAATAATCCCACCGGCGCCGTGTATCCGCGCGAAACCTTGGCGGCGATCGCTCGAATCGCGGAGCAGCATCGTTTGGTCGTGTTATCCGACGAGATCTACGACCAGATCGTGTACGACGATGCGGAGTTCGTGCCCATGGCGACCCTGGTGCACAACACGCTGTGCTGCACGATGAGCGGTCTATCGAAGGTCTATCGGGCCTGCGGCTACCGCGTGGGCTGGGCCGCATTTTCCGGCGATACCGAAAGCGCAGCCGAATATCTCAACGGCCTCGAACTGCTCTCATCGCTGCGCCTCTGCAGCAATGTAGCGGGCCAGTGGGCGGTGCAGACCGCATTGGGCGGCTATCAAAGCATTCGCGAACTGACGCGCCCCGGCGGCCGGCTGTACGAATCGCGGCAGACCATCCTCGACGGCGTCGCGCGCAGCAGGTATCTCAAGCTCTCGCGTCCGATGGGTGCGCTGTATGCCTTCGTCGAGGTTCGCAGCGACGTACTGCCGGACTTCGACGATCAGACCTTCGCGCTCGATCTGCTCGAGAACAAGCACGTCTTGGTCGCGCCGGGCGTGAGTTTCAACGTGCCGTATCGAAACTGCTTCCGCATCACCAATCTACCGGAGCCCCAGGTTCTCGCGACGGTGTTCTCGCGTATCGAGGAATTGCTGGATGCGCAGGCCGCGGCGCGGCCGGAACTGCAGCTGGTCGAATCCATCGCAAAGGTCCAGCGCTGAGCACGGAATCCGATGTGGCCGGCCTGATGGCGGCCGTCACCGCCGGCCATACCATTCTGGCGCCGAACACCGAACTTGCGGCGGCGCTGTTCGATGCGGTCGAACGCGCCTACCAAGACGCCGGGCGCGACGTTTGGCCTACTCCGCGGGTGCGCGATTTCGGCAGTTGGCTGCGGGAAAGATACGTCGGACGGCAGTTGACCGGCGCCGCGTCGCTGCGTGTCTTGGGCGATATCGACGAGCGCGAGTTGTGGCGGGCGCTGATCGAGTCGAGCGGCGTGGGCGAAGCTTTGGTCGATCCCGCCGGCGCCGCTCGCGCCGCGCGCCGGGCCCGCCGCGCGATTCACGAGTACGGCATTCCGCTGCGAGCCATCGCAGACCACGCCTCGGCTTCCGAGGAGTCGCGGATGTTTCTCGATTGGAACGGGCAATTCGACGAGCGCTGCCGGCAGTTGGATTGCATCAGCGCCGATGAATTGCTGGCGCAGACCCCGCCGTCCGTGGAGCCGGTCACGTGGATCGAGAGTCCGGTGTGGCGGCCGATGGCGCGCCAATGGCTGCTGCGTCACGGCCGGATGCTGGCGGCGCCCGGCAATGTGCCGCGGATCGCGGCGCGCCGGCTGAATGCCGCGTCTCCGGCCGCCGAGTTGGCCGCAATCGCCGAGTGGGCGCTGACGGGTTTGAAGTCATCGGAGCGATTTCGCGCGTGGGTGTGCATTCCTGATTTGAATCTGCGCCGCGCGGACGTGGTGGATGCATTGGATGCGGCATTGGCGCCGCGGCGCTTTTCTTTGTCCGGCAGCGGGGACGCGGCGCCCTATGCAGTGGCGGGCGGCACGCCGCTCGCCGAGTTCGCGCCGGTGCGTGCGGCCTTGGAGACTTTGGATGCGAGCTTGGGACCGGTTGCATTCGAACGATTCAGCGCCCTGTTGCGAGCGCCGGAGCTGCAAGCGTCCGCGGCCGAAGCCGGTGCCGCGGCGCTCTTGGATTTGCACCTGCGGGCACAGGGCCCCAGCGAGGCAGATCTCGCCACGTGGCTCTCGGTCACGGAGCGCATTGCGGCGGCCGGGGACATCGGCTCGGCCGCCGTGCAGCGGCTGCAAGGCGCACGCCGGGCGCTCGAGAATTTGCGCGGCGATCATGCCATCAGCCGCTGGGTTCCGGCGTGGATCACGGCGCTCGAAATGGCCCCCTGGGCGCTGCGGCATCGCTGGTCGAGCACGGAGTACCAAGCGGCGGAACGGTTTCGCGAACTTCTGGGCAAGCTCGCGACCGCCGATTCGCTCTTCGGCGCGCTTTCTCGCCGATCGGCGCAGCGCATCTTGCGGCGCGCGGCGCATGAAACGGCGTTTCAGGTCCAAACCGGCGTTCCGCCGATCTGGGTGAGCGGACAGCTCATCGACCCGTGGCTGAATTACGAGGGCCTGTGGGTCAGCGGGTGCAACGACCAGAGATGGCCGCCTCCGGTCGAATCCATCCCGTTGATCCCGGTGAGACTGCAGCGCGACTTCGGCGTGATCGCCGCCGCGCCCGAGTCGCAATTGCAGTTCGCGCTCGAATTGCAGAATCGTTGGACCGCGCGCGCCGGTCACTGCGTGTTCAGCTACGCGGATCCGGGCGACGGCCGGTCGGCGGCAGCCAGTCCGTTGCTGCCGGACACCGTGGCGGACGCATCACCGGCGCTGCCGCGTCCGCACTGGCGCGCGCTGCTGCAAGCCCAGCCCAAGCTCGAGCGATTGACCGATGAACTCGCTCCGGCGTTCGGCCCAGGCGAACGCACCCGCGGCGTGTCCACATTGCGGGCTCAGTCGCGCTGCGCATTTCGCGGCTTTGCGGAGACGCGATTGCGCTGTGAACGCCTCGAGCGGCCGGTTCCCGGATTCAATGATCGCGAGCGCGGCGAATTGATACACCACGCGCTCGAGCACATCTGGTCGGTACTGCGAGACTCGGGTGCTTTGATCTCCCTGTCATCGGATGCCCAAGTGCTCTTGTTGGATGACGCCGTGACGCGCGCGCTCGCAAGAGTATGCCGCGTTCGTGATCCCGGACCTCGCTGGCGGCAGCGGGAACGCGAGCGCATGGGCAGCGTGCTCGCCAAATGGCTGGACATAGAACGGCAACGCGAGCCTTTCGAAGTCGAACAGCTGGAACACGGCACGCAGCAGGCGCGGCATGGGGGTCTCGAGTTCGCGGTAAGGATCGATCGTGTGGATCGGCTCGCCGACGGCACGCGCGTCTTGATCGACTACAAGACGGGCCTCGCGGCCGCCGATTGGCGCGGTGAGCGGCCCGACAACCCCCAGTTGCCCATCTACGCGCTGCTGCGCCCGGCAGCGCTGGTCGCGGTCGCCTATGGACGTGTGAACGCCGGCGAATGCAGCTTCATCGCCGAAGCGGAACGGACAGCGATCTTCAAGCCGAACGGACGGAAATCGCCGCTCGAGGGCATGCCCACCCTCGCCGCGCTGATCGACGTGTGGGCGCGGCGCATCGAGAATCTGGCCGCTGATTTCGCGGCCGGCAAGGCGGCCGTGGCGCCTACCGTGCGCGCCTGCAAGACCTGCCGGCTGCACGGATTGTGCCGTGTGCCGGCGGCGCTCGAGGAAGCGGACTCCCATGATTGACGAGCGACCTCCGGCATCCGACGAGGCGGCGCGCGAGCGGGCCATCGAGGCGGAAGGCTCGGTGCTGGTGCAGGCGCCCGCCGGCTCAGGCAAAACGACGTTGCTGGTGCAGCGTTACCTGCGGCTGCTGGCGCTGGTCGATGCGCCCGAGCGCATCTTGGCGCTCACATTCACGCGCCGTGCGGCGGAGGAAATGCGCGAACGCGTGCTGCTGGCGCTGGGAGCCGCGCGGCTCGAACGCTGTCCGCCGAGCATGAATCGCGAGACGTGGAATCTGGCGCATGCCGCGAGCCGGCATCTCGACGCCTGCAATCTCGATATCGAACGCCAGCCGTCGCGGCTGCGCATCGAGACCATCGATGCGTTCAACGCTTGGCTCGCGAGTCAGCTGCCCATTTCCGCCGGCGCGGGATCCGCGCTTCAAGTGCTCGCCGATGCGAGACCCTGCTATGAAGAAGCGGCTCGGCGCGCGTTGGCGCATGAAGAGGACGATGAGTTCGGCATGGCGGTCGATCGGGTGCTCGCGATCGACGACCAGCGCTGGCGGCGGCTTTTGGCGCTCATCGGCGAGATGCTGCCGAGCCGCGACCGCTGGCTGCCGCTGCTCGCGGGCCGATTGCAGGCGGCGAGCGCCTTGGACGAAGTGCAGCTCGGACGCGTGCGCGAACATCTCGACGAGGACTTGCAGCTGCTGGTCGCGCGGGTGCTGATTCGCGCGCGCGACGTGCTGGGCGACGAAAAGATTGCCGCGCTATCGAGCCTCGCGCATGGCGCTGCGCGGCGCGCGGGCGCGGAGCGCCCGGACCTCTCCGGCTGGGCGCAGGACGGCACGCCGCTGCGAGCCGACAGCGCGGATCTCGCGCGCTGGTGGGGCGTTGCGCGGCTGCTGCTGACCGGGGAGGGCGCGCTTCGCAAGCGGCTCACCAAGAGCGAGGGTTTCCCGCCCCAGTGCGCCGACAAGCTGCCGATGTTGGATCTCTTGCAGGAACTCGATCGCGATCCGAGCGCGCGCAAAGTGCTGGTGGAAATTCGTGCGCTGCCGGCGGCCGCCTACAGCGACGACCAGTGGGGCCGGGTTCGTGAGGTCGCGCAGGTGCTGGTGCTGGCCGCGGCAGAATTGGACCAGGTATTTCGCGAGCAAGGCGCGGCGGATTTTACAGCGGTGTCGCTGGCGGCGCTGCGCGCGCTGGGGTCGGAAGGCTCGCCCACCGATCTGAGTTTGCGGCTCGACTACCGGCTGCAGCATATTCTGGTCGACGAATTCCAGGATACCTCGAGCGCGCAGCTGGAACTCGTGCGGCTATTGACCGCCGGATGGCAGGCCGGGGATGGACGCAGCGTGTTTTGCGTCGGCGACCCGATGCAATCCATTTACGGTTTTCGTCAAGCGGAGGTCCGGGCGTTCCTGGAACTCGCCGAGGACGGAATCGGCGAGCTGCGTTTCGATGTGCAGCGTTTGCGCGATAATTTTCGTTCCGCCAAGCCGGTGGTGGACTGGATCAACGCCTGCTTCTCACG
Source organism: Steroidobacteraceae bacterium (assembly GCA_036498345.1). GTDB lineage: Bacteria > Pseudomonadota > Gammaproteobacteria > Steroidobacterales > Steroidobacteraceae > Bog-1198. The sequence goes on along the minus strand of DASYFQ010000245.1, from coordinate 11,312 downwards.
CATCTTGCCGCGGGTCGACGATCGCAATCGCGGCGCGATCGCGTTTCGCCCGAGCGCCGCCGCCGTGGCCGAATCGCCCGAATCGGCGGCAGCTGCTCCCGGAGTCGCGCTGCGCGGCTTTGCGAGCCGGGCCGAGGAATCGGCGGCCATCGCCGATATGATCGCGGCGCAAGCCGAACGGCATCCCGACTGGCGTATCGTCGTGCTGGTGCGCGCAAGAACACATGCGCGTGAAATTGCCGCCGGCTTGCGCGCGAAAGGCATTGCCTTTCGGGCCGTGGACATCGAACCGCTGCAGGATCGCGCCATCGTGCGCGACATCATCATGCTGGTGTGCGCGCTGCTGCATCTGGGCGATCGCACGGCGTGGCTGGCGGTGCTGCGGGCGCCGTGGGCGGGAATTTCGCTCGCGGATCTGTTGCAGATTTCTCGCGGCGCCGCGCTCGTTTGGGATGCATTGGCCGATGAAGCGGTGTTGCGCGAGCTCAGTGAGGACGGCCGTACCCGTTGCCTCCGGCTGCACTCGATCTTGGAGGCTGCCTTTCGCGTGCGCAACGACACGCCGCTGACGCGCTGGGTCGAACGGACGTGGCTTGCGCTGGGCGGGGCGAGCTGCGCCGCTTCGCCGCAGGACCTCGAACTCGCCGGCGCCGCATTCGCGCGTCTCAAGGATCTGGAGCAACGCGGCCTGCCGGATGCCGCGGACTTGCCGAGCCGCTTCGCGGATTTGTATGCCGATCACGGCGTGGCGAGCACCGTGGAAATCATGACCATTCACAAGGCAAAGGGATTGGAATTCGACATGGTCGTTCTGCCTGCGCTCGATCGCCACATTCCGCGCAGCCGCGATCAATTGCTGCTGTCGCATCAATTCGCGCGCACCGGCCGCGACGGCATGGTGATGGCGGCCCGCCCGGCGGTCGGTGCCGATGGGGACCGCTTGTTCGAATTCCTGCGCCATCAGCTGCGCGATTCGGCCGGCCTCGAGGCGGAGCGCCTTCTGTATGTGGCATGCACCCGCGCGAAATGGCAGTTGCGGCTGACCGCTACGCTCAAGACGGAGGAGTCCGCCGATCAGCTCCCCGAGGCCGCTGCGCGCGGCCCGTGGTCACCGCGGGCCGGCAGCTTGCTTGCCGTACTCTGGCGGGTCTACGGGGCGGAATTCGCCGTGACCGAGCAGGGTCCGTCGCAAAGTGAGGCAGCGGGCGCGCCTCGCGGCGGACCGTTATGGCGGGTGCCCAAGGACTGGACACCCAGTCTCGAGACCGGACCCGGCGCGGAACCGATATCTCCGCCGCCTGCATTGCGGGAGGAGACCCCGGTGTTCGACTGGGCCGGTGAAACGGCCCGTCGCGTCGGCACACTAGTGCACGCCGAGCTTCAGGCAATGGACATCGCGAGCAGCGACGAGCAGGCCATTCGCGCGCGCGACCCGCATTTTCGACGTTGGCTGGCCTTGCATGGCGTGCCGGCCGATCGCCTGCCGGGGGCGGCATCCCGAGTCGTCGAAGCATTGGTCGCCGTGCACCGAGATCCTCGCGGCCGCTGGATTTTGCAGAAGACGCGCGAGGACGTGCGTGAATACGCGCTGTCGGGCTATGTGCAGAGCGCCGGCAGCCGCCGGGGCGAAGTAGCGCGAGTGGTCTTCGACCGCAGCTTTGTCGACGATCAGGGGGTGCGCTGGGTCATCGACTACAAGACCAGTCAGCACATCGGCGGCGGCCTCGAAGAATTTCTCGACCGCGAGGTCGAGCGCTACCGCTCCCAGCTACAGCGCTATGGCACGCTGGCCAAAAGGCTGGGTCCCGAGCCCGTGCGCCTGGGGCTCTATTTCCCGCTGATGCGGGCCTGGCGCGAGTGGGCGGCGTAGGGCCTACGGTGGCGCGCTACAGCGCGAACTCCAAATCCACGGGAATTCGACCCTGCGGATCTCGCCCCCGCAGCTGCACGATGCCTTGCAGTTGATCGAGCAATGCCGCGGGCGCGTTCGGGCGCTCGCGCAATGTTCCGGTCAGCAGGCCGGTATGTTCCGCGGCGGAGTAGTGAATATCGGCCTTCACATCGAGCGGACCGCCCGTGTCCGTGAGCTGGGCGGTCACACTACCGTCGGCGGCGACCGCGCCATCGGCCAATCGCAACTCGTAGCCCCCCAAATCGACACCTTCGGCAATGGGTGCCGCGGTGAGATTCGACACCCGCAGGTCTCCGACCGCGGCCAGCGGCTTGACCCGATCGCACTTTACTTCGCTGAAATTGATAGCCGCGATGCCGCGCCATCCCGGGGCGACGCCGAAATCGCGCAGATCCTCGATGGGTCCGCCGCCCGTGACGGAGTGCGCCGTCAAGCCCTGCCGATCGACAGTGACGGCAGCATCGATCACGAAGCCCACCTTGACCCAATGCACGTCCGCCGCCACGTCCATTCCGAGCAGGGCCGCCGGATGCAGGCGCCACTCGAGTGCGCCGGCATCACGCGCATCGACGCTGATTTTTCCTGCGGAGCCGTGCCAGATGCTGCCGGAAAAATCTTCGGCGTGTACCGACGGCGGCAGGAAATGCGTGATAATCGACGCAGGCACTGCTGCAATGATCACGGCGAGCACCGCGGCAAGGCCGATGAGAATGATCGGCCAATACGAGCGTGATCGCGGAGCGGGTTTAGCGTCGCGGCTGGGTGAACGTGATACTGGCATTCACCACTCCCGGCTGAGCGGCGCGATCCACGGTGATGGATTCGATCGCGAGCCCATAACGTTCATCGAGCGTGGCGAGCCAAGTAACCAGGGTATCGAAAGGCGCGGCCTCGAGCTGTACGCGTACGCCCGTCCCGTTGGGCTGCGTCCCGCGCAGCGCGCTGGCGAGACCGGCTTCGCGGGCGATTCTATCGACCAAAACGACGGGCGCTTCCCCCGTGTCCCCACCCACCTGATTGCCTGCCGCGCGGATTTCAGGGGCATTCACTTGCATCCATGCCAGATCCTCGTGCTTCGTTTCATTGCGCTTGACGGCGCTCGATACCGCGGATTGCAGCGGCACCAATATTCCCAGCACCAATATGAGAACGGCCACCGCGACGCCGCCGATGGCTACCATGCGCTGCTCGCGCTGCTGCAACCCGGCATACCAGGCGCGGAGTTTGTCGTTCATCGGTGCGCCCGCGACGTCGAACTGCGCAGCTGAACATGCGCTTCCACTCCGTTGGCGACCGGTGTGGAGGACTGAATCTCCGCCGTCATCCCTTGCTTGCCGATGAACTGCGACAGCTGCGAGAGCGCTGCGAGGCTCGGGGCACTCACCTTCATATCGAGCGATCCCTCGCGGTAGCTCAAGGCGTCGATGGTGGTTTTCGGCGTCACCGCCATGGCGTCGCCCAAGATCTTCAGGGTGCGCAGAAAGTATTCCGGACTCGCTCCCGATTTGTGAATGCGATCGAGCCGCGACTGCATCTGTCGGCGCGGATCCTGTATGACTTCGCCGGGCATCGCAGCCGAGAAAATGCTCGCGATTTGCCCGTCGAGCGCCGCCGTTTCGTGCTTGGCCTGACGGATTTGCAGCGCCTGCGCGGCGACATGTACGGCGAGCAAGCCCGCGGCCAGCGCGGCGGCGGTACGCCATTGGCGCCAGCGCGTGCCGAAGTTGGTGGCGCGGGCAAACTCCCCCTGCAGGAGGTTGACCGCGTCGGTGGTGGCAAGGGCGCGCGCCAGCCACGGCAGCGGCCCGTCGGGCAGCAGTTGCACCTTCAGCGAATCGAATCTTTCGATCAGCTGCTCGAACTCGTTCTGCACATGGGCCCAATCTTCGCGCGTGATGTAGAGAACCGCGCTTTCCGGCACCTTGGGCTCCGACGTGGTATCGAGCGGATCGGCAATGACGCCGGCCACCACCAAGGCTTCGCTCACCGGCGAGAGTTCGACGGCGAACGGCAGCGCCCCGGGGCGCCGCACGGCGAGCCGTCGATTTTCCAGCCACAACACCGTTTGACCGGGGTTTTCCGGCATCAGCGAGATGTCCGGATAGATCGCGAGCGGCTCGAGACCTGCGGCGCTCAGGTCCGATATCCAGCCTTGCAGGACTGCGCGCGACACCGCAGCCACGGGCGTGCCGCCGCTGGGCCGGCGCCGGCCGATGGCAAAGCTCAATTGATCGATGTCTTCGGTCAGCAGCTCTTCGAGGGCAAACGGCACCGCCCGCGCGAGCTTGCCGCCGCTGCCCGGAGGCAGCTCCGGCTCCGCCAACAGGATCTGAGTGGCCGGCGCAAGCGCCACCACCTTGCCGTTACGCAATACCGCCGCCGCCAGGGTCAGGGACCCGCGCTGCCTGATCGTTTCCGATTCGCCCGTGTCATCGATGGTCAGCCACTCGGTCTCTTCTTGGCCGGGTGAGGGAAGGCGCAGCAGCAGTGTTTGTGGCATGTAGCTAGGGTGTTCCGAATGAGCGCAGCAGCGGCGTTACCTTGCCGCCGTCGGTACGCTTTAAAAGACTGTACAAGGTGAACTCCGTAGTGCCAAGGGTGACGTGCGTGGTCAGGCGGAAATATTGACTATTGGTACCGTATCGGCCCCGCAGTGCCGCCGCCGATTTACCGAGAATATTCGTGAAGGAGTTCATATCCGGAAAGCAACCGCTCTTGCGCCCTTCGGCCAGCACTTGGGGGGTGTACTCCCCCATATTCGCGGCCAAGCTCTCGAGCACCGGCGCAGGCGCCGTGCAGATATTGATCGACGCCGTCGCCGTCGGCAGCGCCGTCACGTAGGGAGCGATTTTGCGATAGCGGTCCGCGCCGAATCCCGGGAGATTCATCAATTCAGTGGGCGACATCATGGGCCAATTGCCGGTGCGGTAGGGCGGAACCTGTGAGGTGTAGACCTGGTCTTCGGCGCCGTCCGGGTTTCCGGGCACGTCGTCGGTATCGATCCAATCGCGCGCCATCCCGGCCCATTTGGGCTCGAGCCCGACCAATGCCAGCAGGCGCTGGAACTGCGCCAGCGGCTCCGGATCCTCGGCCATGGCGCCGAGATTGGCCTGAGCTCCGGCACTCTGGGTAGCCTGCGCCAGATTATTCAGATTGAAGCGGCCTTGCATGTCTTCCAATTGGCCCTGCAAGGTGCCGATGGGCTCTCCTTCGGGGTTGTCCTGAGGAGTGATGGGCATGGCCTGTGTCGGCTGAGCCCAGGGCGCGGTCAGTGTGGTGAGCTGCGCGCTGTTCTGCAGATCCTGCGCCAGCACATCGGCGGCCAACGCCTCGGCCCCCATGCCGAACTGCAGGGCTTGCTCGGCGGCCAGCACGCCGATGGCGCGCCGCCGTTCGAGGAAACCGTCGAAGGTCAGCTTCGTTGCCAGGATAGTGGCGAGGGCCACCAGAATGAGCGCGATGATGAGGGCCACGCCCTGTTGGTTTTTCATGCGCTTCGCGCACCTCGCAACGGGGTCGCGGCGACCCCGTCCGATAATTTGGTTAAAAATCATCCGGCGACCTCGATGAGGCGGCGAATGCGTCCCCAGTCCTTGAATTCGATGATGAGCTCCACGGCTACTGGCCGTGTCACCAAACTATCGGGCGGCGCGAGGCTCGGGGGTGGCCACTGGTTTTGCCAGGTTTGATTGGCATCGAGGTAGCGCAATTGGATGGCTTTGACGCCGGTGAACAGATCTTGAAGCACGGGCTTATTACCCTGGACGGTGTCCAAGGAGGTTTGATAGCTGCGCTTCAGCACATCGTCGACTAGACCGTAGGACACGCGCTGCAGGGTGCTGCGCTGCTGGCCGGCCGTGTTCGACCAGCCGGCGCGCGTCAGATCGACGATCCGTCCGACACTTGAATGATTGCTGTCGCTGGAGTTCGAGCCTGAGTTGAAGCTCTGGCTGGAAAAACTTTGGCTGGAGAAGCTCTGGCTGGAAAAGCCCGTTCCGGAGCTGGAGTCGGAACCAGAGCTCGAAACGGTGTCGGCGCTGAGCGTACCGACGCCGCCTGTGCCGAACATGGCGGGCAAGCGGCTCTGACCCAACACATCGCGCACGGGACGCGGTACCGTTTGCGCGAAGTCCTGCACCATCATGCGCATGCCAAATTCGATTTCGCGCGAGCGCTTCAGCGACTCCTCGGTGCGCTCGGCCGAGATGCGTGCGGCCCGGTATGTTCCGTAGCCTAGAGCGGACATGATCCCGAGGATCAGCAATGCCACCAGGAGCTCGATCAAAGTGAAGCCGGCGATGGCGTCACGCAGCGATTTGCGTTGGGAGTTCATTGCGTGGGCGTCGGCGTCGGTGTTTGTGGTCCCAGGACGCTGCCCGGCGGAATGACCGGCGGGGTGGCGCCGGGCGTGCCCGGCGGAGCGGAGTTCGGCGCTGTCGGCGTCGGGGCCGCGGTGCTGCCGGCGTTCCAGTCCACCGTGTTGGAATTGCCGGGTGTGCCGATCGCGCTTCCTAAAAACCCGGTGGATTCGGCCAGGGGATTGCCCTTGGTTTTGGCATTCCCGGCGTAGACACGTACCACCACGCGCTTCATGGTGGCGATGCTGGTGTCGAAATAGCGGGTGTCGTAGTGCCAGGTCCGATTGGCGAAGTTGATCTCTCCGATGTCGGTGTTTTGCCCGGATTTGGTCAGGCTCAAGCGGACCTCGGAGAGTCGATTGAGCGCCATCCATTGGGCGAGAGTTTTATCGCGCAAATAGCCGCTGGTCCGTGCGGTACCGCTCACCGCCACCATCAAGGCGCCAAGACCCATCGCAACGATCATCAAGGCGACGAGAACTTCGATGAGCGTGAAGCCTCGGCTGGGTGACGGATCGCGCGACGGCCGCCGAATCAAGTGCGTTTCTCCTGGTGATCCGAGCTCACGCGAGTGATCTTGCCGAGGGCGTCGCCGTCCACCGAGGCCTTCGACGGCGTGCCATCCCGCTGCAGCGTCAGACGAAACGGCGTCCCTTCACCGCTCGCCGCAATGGCAAGCTGCGGCGCCGGCGGCGCCGTATTGCTCGACAAAGTTCGGTCCAAGGGTTTGATCACGACGATCTGGGAATCGAGCTGGAGCTGGAAACTCACGCCTTTGGGCAAGTCGCGATGGCGGAATTCGTGTTCCTGATCGAGCGTCATCCAGCGGTCGCGGCGCGCATCGTAGACGACGAACTCATACGCGGTAGGTTCGATTCGCAGGCCGAAATCCCGCCCCTCCAGGAGGGCGCGCTCATGCAGCAGGCCGACCAAGCCCTCGATGCGCCGACTCTCTTCGTCGAGTTGAGTGTCACGCCCGGTGGTGCCGACCGCCAAGATCGCGATCGAGATGACGATGGCCATGATCACGACCACCACCAAGATCTCTACCAGCGTGAATCCCTTGTTGCGCATGCTGCGGCACCGCCCAGCGCTCGCCTACTTCTGTTCGAGCGTCGAGACGCTGATGTCCGCGTCGTAGCCTTCACCGCCGGGCTTGCCATCGCGGCCATAGGTGATGATGTCGTAATCACGGCCCTCCGGGCCCGGGCTCACATATTGATACGGGTTGTTCCACGGATCCTTCGGCAGCGACCCCAGGTAGCCGCCGGACCGGTAATTCGTGATCGTCGGATCCACCGGCTGTTTGACCAGGGCCTGAAGTCCTTGTTCAGTGGTCGGATATTTGAAGTTGTCCAGACGGTACAGGTCCAGGGCGGTTTGAATCGCCCGGATATCGCTCTGCGCCCGCGTAACGCGCGCCTTATCGACATTCTCCAGGATCTTTGGCACCACGAGTGCGCCGAGCACTGCCAGAATGACGACCACGACCATGATCTCGATGAGAGTAAAACCGCGTTGGACGATGCGCATAGTGACCTCGAAATTCTAGAAATTATACCAAAATAGGGGACAGCCATGGCTCGTGACACCGCAAATCGCTTCGCAGGGATCGCTGCCGCACTACAGTGGGATCGCGGCCGATGGATTTGGTTGCTGCTGATTCTTCTGGCGCTGGACCTGGTGTTGGGTCTTGGCGACAGCGTCAGCCAACTCTTGCGCTATGATCGCAGCGCTATTGCGGCCGGTGGATGGTGGCGGTTGCTCACAGCCCACATCGTACATCTGGACGTGCATCATTTGGTGCTGAACGAGTTGGGCGTGGTGCTGATGTGGTCCTTGTTCGCGCAGGACTTTGACGCGGTGGAATGGTGCGCGATCGTGTTGGCGGGCGCGTTGGCGATCAGTTCGGGACTTTGGTGGCTGAGTCCGCGCGTCGCATGGTATGTCGGTGCGTCCGGGGTGCTGCATTCGGTGATGGGCGCGGGCGCCGCCAAGCACCTCGCGGAGCGCGCCTGGGATCGTTGGATTCTGATCGCCGGCCTGTGCGCGAAACTGGGCTGGGAGCAGTGGGGCGGAACGAGCGCACCCTTGATCGTCGTCGATGCGCATTTGTATGGGGCGTGCTGCGGGTTCGTCATGGGGGCTGCACTCTCCTTTAGGATCGCTATAATTCGCCACCGTTCTCGCGGCTAGAGGCTTCCATGTCACTTGCATTTGTTTTTCCGGGTCAAGGATCACAGTCCATCGGCATGCTGGGTGCGCTGGCCGGGGTCTCGCCGACGATCGAAGCGACCTTTGCCGAAGCCTCGGCGGTGCTGGGCTACGATCTTTGGCGGCGATGCCAGGACGGACCGCCCGAATCGCTCAACTCCACGGAGTGCACTCAGCCCGCGATGTTGACGGCCGGTGTCGCTACCTATCGTCTGTGGCGCGAACGCGGCGGACCTCGGCCCACATTGATGGCCGGTCACAGCCTCGGCGAATTCACGGCGCTGGTAGCCGCAGGCTCCTTGGATTTCCGCGCGGCGGTGGATTTGGTCAAGTATCGCGGTGAATTGATGCAGGCGGCGGTACCGCCCGGTCAAGGCGCCATGGCCGCGATTTTGGGACTCGAGGACATCGACATCGACGAAGCGTGCCGCGAGGCTTCGCAGGGTGAGGTGGTGGAGGCGGTCAATTTCAACGCGCCCGGGCAAGTGGTGATCGCGGGGGTTGCCACGGCGGTTGCGCGCGCCATCAAGGTGGCCGCCGCGAAAGGGGCACGGCGCGCGCTCGAGTTGCCCGTCAGCGTACCGGCGCATAGTTCGCTCATGCAGCCGGCGGCGGATCAATTGCGTGCGCGGCTAGAAGGCACTGCCTTCGCACCGCCTTCTGGGATCGCGGTGTACGGCGTCGACGTCAAAACACATGGCAGCGCGGAGGGCATTCGGGCCGGGCTGGTCAAGCAGCTGTACACGCCCGTGTATTGGGCATCGACGGTGCGCACCATGATCACGGCGGGCGCGACCCAGATCGTGGAATGCGGTCCGGGCAAGGTATTGACCGGTCTCAATCGGCGAGTCGATAAGAACCGGGACCTCAAAATGATGGCGCTCGAGGATCCGCAGAGCCTGGACGATGCGCTCGCGGCGGTGAAACTCTAATGAGGTTCTGCATATGCTGAATGGAGATATTGCCTTGGTGACCGGCGCTTCGCGCGGTATCGGCGCGGCCATCGCCGAGCGCCTCGCCCTCGATGGGGCCCGGGTCATCGGCACCGCCACCACCGCGGAGGGAGCCGCGCGGATCAGCGCGAACCTGTCGGCGCAGGGCGGCCGCGGCGCGGTTCTCGACGTGGTGAAACCGGACTCGATCGAGGCGCTGCTCGAGGACATCGAGGCGAAGGAAGGGGCCGTGGGCATACTTTGCAATAATGCCGGCATCACGCGCGACACCTTGCTCTTGCGCATGAAAGAGGAGGATTGGGACGCCGTGCTCGACACCAATCTGGCCTCGGTATTCCGGCTCTCCAAGGCCGTTCTGCGCGGCATGATGAAGGCCCGCAAAGGCCGCATCGTCAGCATCACCTCGGTGGTGGGTCTGACCGGAAATGCGGGACAGGCCAACTATGCCGCCGCCAAGGCCGGAATCCTGGGGTTCACGAAGTCGCTGGCTCGGGAGGTGGGCTCGCGCGGCATTACGGTGAACGCGATCGCCCCCGGCTTCATCGATACCGACATGACTCGAGCCCTGGCCGAGGCGCAGCGCGCCGCCTTGAACGCACAGATCCCCTTGGGACGCCTGGGTCAGCCGGCCGACATTGCCGCGGCGGTGGCGTTTCTGTGCTCCCCCGGCGGCGCCTATATCACCGGCGAAACCTTGCACGTGAACGGCGGAATGTACATGGCTTAGGGTCTTTTGGACCCTAATTCGTGCGGGTTTGTCAATACGGACCGGAGAGGTCGGATGTCAATTGTGCGTTCTAGGTAGCCGCCGCCCCCGTGTTCACATAAAATACGCGCCCGATACCTAAGGCTGGTCGCGGGCTTTTGTCAGTTAAGTGCATTCATAGGCAATTCCGAGAGGACACCATAACGATGAGTACTGTTGAGCAGCAAGTTAAGAAGATCGTGGCCGAACAGCTGGGCGTAAAAGAAGAAGAAGTCACCAATGATGCCTCGTTCGTCGACGATCTAGGCGCAGACTCGCTGGATACGGTTGAGCTGGTGATGGCGCTCGAGGAAGAGTTCGAGACCGAAATTCCCGACGAGGACGCCGAGAAAATCACTACGGTTCAGCAGGCCATCGACTATATCAATTCGCACAAGGGCAAAGCCTGAGCCTCCGTGGAGTAGCGTGGCATTGCCCTGACGTCCATGGAGCATGGAGGCGCAAGGCAGTTATGCAGATCCTGGTGAGGAGTCGCGGTTGAGCAAACGACGCGTCGTAGTTACGGGTCTTGGAATCGTTTCGCCGGTGGGCAACGATGTGGCGAGTGCGTGGGCGTCGATTTTGGCCGGCCGCAGCGGCATCGACGTCGTGGCGCGTTTCGATACCACCAGCTTTCCAACGCATTTCGGCGGCGAGATCCGCGAGCTGAATCTCGAGCCCTACATGACCACGAAGGACGCGCGCCGCATGGACGCCTTCATGCAGTACGGAGTCGTGGCCGGCATGCAGGCCATGCGCGATTCCGGCCTGGTGGTCACCGAGACCAATTCCGATCGCATCGGCGTGCTGATGGGTTCCGGGATGGGAGGTCTCGAGTCGATCGAGCAAACATACGACAAGTATCTCGAGACGCACTCGCCGAAGAAGGTGTCGCCGTTTTTCATTCCGGCCAGCATCATCAATCTGGTGAGCGGACACCTCTCGATTGCATTCAATGTCACGGGTCCGAATCTCGCCGTCGCCACGGCTTGCACGACCTCGACCCACGCCGTCGGGTTGGCCATGCGGCTCATCCAGTACGGCGAAGCGGACGCGATGCTGGCGGGCGGTGCGGAAATGTCGACCTGCGTCACCGGCATGAGCGGCTTTGCTCAGGCCAAGGCGCTGTC
>DASYFQ010000244.1:0-12777 GCA_036498345.1 Steroidobacteraceae bacterium | reverse complement strand
CCATCGACGGAGCCGATGTATGTCCTACACCGAAGATCCTCGGGTGCTGTTCGCGGCCGAACGCACCCTGCTTGCCTGGCAACGCAGTGCGATAGCCCTGATGGGGTTCGGCTTTGTCGTCGAACGTTTTGGTCTGTTCCTGCAAATGGCGGCTCACCTGCCTGAGGCGGGGTCGCAGCGCGGCTTTTCGCTCGGTCTTGGCGTCTTTCTGTTGGTGCTGGGGGCTGCGGCCGCCCTGATTTCGGCGCGGCAATTCCGCCAGGTAGTCAAGGCTCTCGGGCCGGTGGTGGTGCCCCCGGGATATTCGATCCATGTCGGCGTGATGCTCAATCTTGTCATCGCCGCCATTGCCCTGACGTTTGCCCTGCGCTTTTTATGGTCGACTCAATAAGGTAATTCCCGATGGACATCAGCGGGCACCAACCGGTTCCCGCGGGCTGATTCACATCTCGTCGGTGGTTTGACAATAATGACGGACACCGGCTGATGGATAGCCGAGCAACCTGGGCCCGGTCAACGCGCGTGCCACTTTGCCGTTACCAGACGCATGCTTCAAACGGAAATCGCAGTACTGCGTTTTGGTTTAGGCGCCCGGCCGGGGGATCTCACCGCCGCTGCCGGCGATCCGCGCGCGTGGCTCACGGCGCAGATCAAGGGCGGGTTGCCGCTCGCCGGTAATACGCCGCTGGCGGCTTCTGATCAGATCTTCACCGAATTACTGGCGGCGCGCGATGAGTTCCGGGAAAAGAAACGCGAGGCCGTCGCGCAGTTCTCGGACCCCAAGGCACCGGCGGCGCCCGCATTCAACCCGGTGCGCGACGCCTACCTGCCCCACTACCGCGCACAGGTACTGGCACGCGCCCAAAGTGCCGCTCTGACCACGCGGCCTTTTGCCGAACGCCTGGTCCACTTTTGGACCAATCATTTTGCGGTGTCAGCGGATAAGGGCGCGGTTTTCGGTGTGGCCGGCACACTCGAGAATGAGGCGATCCGCCCGCATGTGGACGGCCGATTCGTCGACCTCTTGACCGCGGTGGAGCAGCACCCCGCGATGATCGGTTTTCTCGACAATCAGTACTCCGTCGGCAGGGATTCCGATCTGGCGCGCCTCGCCGCCCGGCGGGCGGTCCGTCAGCGACTGGAGACCCCGGACAAACCCAAGCGCGAGTTCGGCATCAACGAAAACTTGGCGCGCGAGATTCTCGAGCTGCATACGCTGGGGGTGAACGGCGGCTACACCCAAACCGATGTCACCACCTTCGCGCAAATCATCACCGGATGGTCGATCGGCGGCGGCAAGGGGCGGCTCGCCGGCGGAATCCCCGGCCGCTTTTATTTTCGTGACAACCTCCATGAACCGGGCGCCAAAACTTTCATGGGCAAGACCTATTCCGAGAGCGGTCAGAGGCAGGGCGAGGCCGTGCTTGCCGATCTGGCGCGGCAACCTGCGACGGCGCGCTTCATTGCGACCAAGTTGGTTCGTCATTTTGTGGCCGACGATCCACCCCCGGCCGCGGTCGAGCGCGTGGCGCGTGCCTTTCTGAAAACCGGCGGCGACCTGCCGGCCGTGTATACAGCGTTGATCGAGGCGCCCGAGGCCTGGGACGCCGATATGCGCAAGTTCAAGACGCCGGAAGACTTCGTGTTTTCGACGTTGCGGGCGCTGAATGCCTCGCCGCGCCAACCGGAAGAAGTCGTGCGCACTTTCGATCTTCTGGGACAGCGTCAGTACACCCCGGGATCGCCTGCGGGCTGGCCGGACACGGCGAAGAGCTGGGACGGATCGGATGCACTCATGCACCGCGTGCTGTGGTCCTCACGGGTCGCAGCCCGGTACGAGCAAGGCATCGATCCGGCGGATCTCGCGGCAGCCAGTCTTGGGGCGTACGCGCGCCCCGAGACGGTGACGGCGCTGCGGCGCGCGTCCTCCTCCACCCAGGCCTTGGCATTGCTGCTGATGAGCCCCGAATTTCAACGGAGATAGTGATGCACCATCACCCTGTGGACACCGGTCGATGCCCTGTGGACACCGGTCGCCGCCGTTTTCTGGTCGGCACCGGCACCATGGCCGCGAGCGCTGTCCTTGCCAACGTGCTGTTTGCCCGCACCGGCGGGGCGGCGCGCCTGGTGGTGGTGATCTTGCGCGGCGCTCTGGATGGTCTGGCTGCGGTGCCGCCCTACGCCGATCCTGATTACGCAGGGCTGCATCGTGAGCTCGCGATCGCCGCGCCGGGCGTGGCCGATGGTGCGCTCGCGCTCGACGACATCTTCGGCCTGCATCCGGCCTGCGCGTTCCTGCACGAATGCTACGTCGCCCGTGAGCTGGTGGTATTCCAAGCCGTCGCCTCGCCGTACCGCGACCGCTCACATTTCGACGGACAGAACGTGCTCGAGAACGGACTGGCCAAGCCTTTGGGCACAGCCGATGGCTGGCTCAATCGAGCGCTCGCCGCCTTACCGCGCGGAAACACCGGGCACGACGCCGAGCGCGCCGTGGCCATCAGCCAGAACGTACCGCTGATTTTGCGCGGCGATGTGCCAGTGATTTCCAAGTCGCCGCAGGTGACCCCGGGCGTCGACGAAGAATTGCTGACGCGTTTGGCGGATCTTTACTCCAAAGACGATTGGTTCTCGGCGCGTTTGAGCGAGGCCGTGCAGACCGGGAAGCTTGCGGACGGGGGCGGCGCCTTGGCCGTGCAGACGACGAGCGCCCCCACCGCTGTCGGCGCGCAGAGGATGACCGCTCCGACTACCGTAGGCGCGCAGCCGGCGATGACGGCCGCACCCGACCGCGTCAGCGGCGTGGCCCGTATGGCGGCCACCTTGATGAGAAGCGACGGCGGTCCGGAGGTGGCAGTCATCGAAGCGAACGGCTGGGATACGCACGCCAACCAGGGCGGTGCCAAGGGAACGCTTGCGCAACGGCTGGCGGGCCTCGACACAGCGCTGCGCGCCCTCAAGGAGGAGCTCGGGCCCTTGTGGCCGCAAACCGCGGTACTCGTCGTGACGGAGTTCGGCCGCACTGCCGCCATGAACGGCACGCGCGGCACCGATCATGGAACGGGCGGCAGCGCCTTTCTCGCGGGCGGAGCCGTACGCGGCGGCCGCGTGATAGCCGACTGGCCGGGACTTGCACGCTCGGCGCTGCTCGATAACCGCGACCTGCGGCCGACTCTCGACTTGCGCAGCGTATTCAAAGCTGTGCTCGACGAGCATATGCACGTCGACGCGAAGACTCTCGCCACCCGAATATTCCCGGACAGTAGCGGCGCGCGCCCTCTACAAGGGCTGATACGCGCCTAAGCTCACCTTCGGCGGATGTCTAAAACGCCAACGGTTCCGTACCGGGAATCATCGAAGTCGGTGTCTCCGAAACCGGCATCGCAGGCGGCGTGGCCATCGGTGCCGGAGTCTGCGGCGCCGCAGCCTTTGGCTTGGCCACCCGGGCCTTCGGCATGCTTGGCTTGGGCGCGGCCTTCTTGGCGACGGGCTTGGCTTTGGGCTTGGCCTTCTTGGGCGCAGCCTTGACGGCCCTCTTCGCAGCCTTGACTGCTCTGCCGGCTTTCTTGGCCTTGGCCTTCATCGGCTTGGCTTTCTTTTTTGCGAGGCTCTTCTTGACGGCGTGGCGCTTGGCCTTTGCCACTGGACGCTTCTTAGACTTGCTCTTCTTTGCCATGATCACTCTTCTCCTAGAGATCGTACGAACTCGTTGCGAGAGTAGCCCTGAAAAAGTCTGCTGTCATCTGTGCGTGACGCTGGAGTCAGTTACGCGGATTGCGTAGGCTGCCGGAGTGTTGCCGACCGAACCCATTCGCCCGCTGAAAGATGTCTGGTTGAGACCCCGGCGCGTGTTTCGTGAATTGGCGACGCAACCGGTCGGGATCATCGACTACTTGCTGGCGGCGGCTCAAGGCATCGGCAACTTCCTCGCGCTGTATCGACATGAAGGAGCCGGAGCCCACAGCAGCGTGGGAGCAATCCTCGCCAATTCCTTCGCATACGGCGCCGTGGCGGGCGTGGCAAGCGTCTACTTGATGGCCGTGATCTATCGGCGCCTGGGCGCGCGTGCCGGCGGCAAGTCGACGACCAACCAAGTCCTTCATGTGCTCACCTACGGCAGCGTCCCGATGGCGGCCTCGCTCGCCATATGGGTGTTGACTGCGCTGCTCGCCGGGGAGGCCACCTTCGTCGAGACGCCGCGCGCCGATACCGAGGGCTTCCTCGTGTTGCTGCTCCACGCGCAGTTCATCTCCTATGTGTTGCTGTTGATTTGGAGCATCGTGCTGCAGGTGATGGGTTTCAGCGAAATCCAAGGCCTCGCCACGCGCAAGGCCTTCGGAGTGTGGTTCCTGGGGCAGATCATCGGGTTCCTGGCGTCCCTGTTTCTGGCCCTGCTGGTCGAGGCGTTGTTTCCCGGGCTACTGCTTCACTTCATCCCGCAGAACTGAACCTTTCATCCGCAGAATTGGCGCCAGGCGCAAGCGGTACGCTTTTGACTTCCGCGGTCGAGTGCTCCGAGGCCGCATCCGAATCCGGCACAGCCGCCGGCGGCGGCGCGGTTGGCTGCGTCGGGGCCGCGATCGCGTCGGACGGACGGGGCCGCTTCGGCGTCGCAGTCGACTTTGTCGCAGCGGGGCGCTTAGGCACAGCGGTCCGCTTAGGGACAGCGGTCCGTTTAGGCGCAGCGGTCCGCTTAGGTGCAGCGGTCCGCTTAGGCGCAGCGGTCCGCCCAGGCGCAGCGATCCGTTCAGGCGCAGCGGTGCGCCCAGGCGCGGCGGTCGCCTTGGTCGCCGCGGGTCGCTTCGGAGCGGCGCCTCGCCGTGGCGCGGTCGTCGATTTCCGTGCGGCAGGTCGCTTCGACGCGGCATTGGGTGATGTCGCGAGACTTGGGTTACGGGATGCGGCGCGCGATCGCGATGGAGTCGACGCCTTGGGACGTGACGACTTGGAAGCAGCGCCCTTACGTGCCCGAGCTTGCAGCGCGGCCCGTGCGACTTTGGCCTTCTTCTTTGCGTGCTTGGCAGCCTTCTTACTCGCTTTCGCTAATTTTCGGGCCCGCTTGAGGACGCTTTTGGCCGCGCGCACCTGCTGCTTCGCGGCGTCGGCGCGCGCGACCGCGGTCGTCGCCTCAACATCAAGCCGTTGCGCCGCAACAGCGCCAGTCGGTCGCGTATTTATGGATTGAGAAGTAGCCACGGTGCGATGCCTCGCAAAGAAATTGTGGCCGATGAGCTTAGTCTCCGTCGCCCGGCCTGTCACCCACTCGTCATATGAGTGGCGCGGCCGCTTTCTTAGGGCAGCACCCGGAACAGAAACTCGCGAATATCGGCGATTTCCGCGGCGCAGACGGCGTGGGGCATCGGATAGTCATGCCATTCGACCTTATATCCCTGCTCCCTCAGGAAATTGCGCGAGTACACCCCCAACGCCATCGGGAGCACGTCATCGCCCTGGCCGTGTGCCATGAATATCGGAGTGGCGTCATTGGCCGGTGCGCGCTCGGTGCTGAAGCTGCTTTCTCGCGGAACATAACAGGACAGTGCCAGGACGCCCGCCAGAGCTTCCGGAAAACGCACCGATGTATATAGCGACACGGCGCCGCCCTGCGAGAAGCCGGCGAGGACGATGCGATTCGCCGGGATACCGCGCTCGACTTCCCGGGTGATGAGTTGCCGAATCTGCACATCCGTATCGCGAAAACCGGCCACGTCTTCCGCGGCCCGTCGGTCCACGCCCTTGAGGTCGTACCAGGCACGCATGGCCATGCCGCCATTGATGGTCACCGGGCGAACCGGGGCGTGGGGGAAAACGAAGCGCCATGCCCGTTCACCCCGATGCACGATCTCGGGCACGATGGGTTCGAAATCATGGCCATCGGCGCCCAGACCGTGCAGCCAGATCACGGCGGCGTTCGGCTTTGCTGCGGTTTCTACTTGGATGGTTTCCAGCATCGTGGGTAATTTACTAGGAAACGCATGCTGGCGCCCGCAGAACCTGGGATGGCGATGTCCACCGCCCGGCGGCGCTCGGTTGCCGAGCACGCGTCCGGCGTCCCCTTCCGTATTGGAATATCATCCGGGCATGCGGGTCACGTTGGATCATCTGCGCAGCTACGCCATCGCCCGATCGCTATTCAAGCCGACCACCCTCAGGCGCGCCATCGACAAGTTGGGATTCGTGCAAGCGGATCCGATCCGCGCCCCGGCCCGGGCTCAAGACCTCACTCTGCGCCACCGGGTGGCGGGCTATCGTGCGGGCGACCTCGAGCGCCGGTATCCCCAGTTGCCGCTGGAAGAAGACTTCTTCGTCAATTATGGATATCTGCCGCGGGCGCATCACCAATTGATGCACCCACGAACGCCGCGAACGGTGTGGACGCCGGCGCGTGCCGCACAAGCGGCGGCCGTGCTGGAATTCGTCCGTGAACGCGGCACCGTGCATCCGCGCGAGGTGGATGCGCATTTTGCGCATGGCAAAGTGACCAACTGGTTCGGGGGTTCGTCGAACGCGAGCACGGAATTGCTGGACGTCATGCACTACCGCGGCTTGCTCCGCGTGGCGCGGCGCGAAGGGGGTACTCGGATATACGCGGCGCGCGAGACCCCCGCAGCGGCCGGCGCCGTCGCGGCGCTGCCGGACGACGGCACCGCGAGTTCACGCATGGATGCGCTCGTGGACGTGGTCGTCCGCAAATATGCGCCGCTGTCGGCGAGCACCTTGGGTCAGCTCGTCAGCCATTTGCGCGGCGGCGCGCCGCAATGGACGGCACAACGAGGAGAGGCACTCGCTCGCGCCAAACGACGCCTGGCCCACGCTCGCATCGACGGCATCGACTGGTACTGGCCGGCCGCGGATAGGCCTTCGTCGGTCCGCTGGCGGCCTGACGAGAGCGTGCGCCTGCTCACACCCTTCGACCCGATCGTCTGGGACCGCCGCCGCTTCGAAATCTTCTGGGGCTGGGCCTATCGCTTCGAGGCC
This sequence comes from Steroidobacteraceae bacterium, assembly GCA_036498345.1. Taxonomy (GTDB): domain Bacteria; phylum Pseudomonadota; class Gammaproteobacteria; order Steroidobacterales; family Steroidobacteraceae; genus Bog-1198. The sequence goes on along the minus strand of DASYFQ010000244.1, from coordinate 5,799 downwards.
TATACGCCCGCGGCGAAGCGCAAGCTCGGCTACTACGCGCTGCCGCTGCTCTGGCACGAACGTGTGATCGGATGGGGCAATGTGACTGCAACCGACGGCGACCTGCGCTGTACGTTCGGCTACACCGCCGGACGGGCGCCGCGCGCAGGCGCGTTTCGCGCGGGCCTCGAAGCGGAACTCGCGCGGATGCGCACCTTCCTCGGCATGGCGAGTTGAGAGCAGGCCCGGGGAGGGAAATCGGAACGGCCGCTGTTGCAGCTTCCTGCTACGCCAGGCTTCTTTGGATATCGGCGGCGATTTCGTACGACCGAAGCCGCGCAGCGTGGTCGAATATCTGCGCGGTGATCATCAATTCGTCAGGCCGCGTCCGTTCGATGAAGGCAGCCAGCGCATGGCGAACCGTCTCGGGCGAGCCGACGGCGGAGCAGGTCAGCACGTCGGCGAGCAGCGCCTTGGCGGGCGCTGGGAGTTGGCTCTCGTATCCGTCGACCGGAGGCGGCAATTGCATCGGCCGGCCGCTGCGCAAGTTCACGAAAGCCTGCTGCATGGACGTAGCCAGGAATCGTGCTTCAGTGTCGGACTCGGCGGCAAAGACGTTGAATCCCAGCATCACATACGGGCGATCGAGCTGCGCCGAGGGCTGGAACCGCGCGCGATAAATGTCGATGGCCTGCATCATCATCGCGGGCGCGAAATGCGAAGCAAACGCGAAGGGCAAGCCCAGCGCCGCGGCGACCTGTGCGCCGAATAGGCTCGAACCCAAGATCCAAACCGGCACGTTCAGGCCGACGCCCGGGACGGCCATGACGCGTTGTTCTGCGGATGTGGGCGCGAAGTACCCCATCAATTCCAAGACGTCCTGAGGAAACTGGTCGGGATCGGACGCGAGATTGCGCCGCAGGGCTCTCGCGGTGACTTGATCGGAACCGGGGGCCCGTCCCAACCCAAGATCGATGCGGCCCGGAAACAGGCTTTCCAAGGTGCCGAATTGCTCCGCAATCACCAGCGGCGAGTGATTAGGCAACATGATGCCGCCGGCGCCGACCCGAATCGTCGACGTTCCCGAGGCAACATGGCAGATGACCACCGACGTGGCGGCGCTCGCAATCCCCGGCATGCTGTGGTGTTCGGCCAGCCAATAGCGTCGGTAACCCCATTTTTCCGCATGCCCCGCGAGATCGAGGGTGTTGCGCAGCGACTGCGCCGCATTGCTGCCCATCGCTACCGGAGACAAGTCGAGAACCGAAAAGGGAATCATAGGGTCACATTGCGGCCGGAAGCATACCTGTCTGGGAGCGTATTCTTGGTTATCAAGGTCGGGCTAGGGGACTAGCCTTGCGAGAATGCTCCGCAGCGGCGACAGGGATCCCATCGCTTCGAGCTGCCGCGAATCACCGACCAGGAGGACCTTGGCCCGCGCCTTGTCCGCCACCGCGAGCATCCGCTCCAGTGGTTTGAGCCCGATCATCTCAGCCCCATCGACTACGACCACATGATTCAGGGTGAATGGTTCCCGCCCTTCCTGCCAGGCAAGTTCATGTGATTCGAGCGTCTGAGACAGGATGCCCGACGACGCCTGCAAACTTTCCGCGGCCGTTCTCGACAGCGCGATGCCGACGACGCTCAATCCTTGTCGTTCCCAAACCTCGCGCGCCGCCGCGAGTAGCGCGCCCTTACCGCTGCCTGGCGTCGCGGAAAGCGCCTTGATGTCGCCGTCTGCCACCAGATAGTCGAACTCATGGCGTTGCTCTTCGGCCAACGCCTGCGGCGCCAGGTCCGATCGTTGCGGCCCGAGCGGAGCTCCATGGCCGCGTCGCAGCGCCATCGCCGCGACGCGCTTCATCAGCGACTTTTCTGCCTCGAGCATATCCCGGCTGGTAAAGCGGACCGAGTTTCCGCCGTCGGCAGCCAGTTGCACGAGTTCGCCGGACTCCATGACTGCGGCAAGCACCGCTTCGAGTTGCTCCGGAGCGCCGGTACGTGACCTGAGAAATTGGACCAGTTCCTCACGTGTAAAGGTCGGCCGCTGGCGCGACAATGCGCGCAGCGCCACGGTCGGGTCCTCCAGGATCATCGCGCCGTTCTCCTGCGCGATCCGTTGGCGCTCGGCGATGCGCTCCTTCAGATGGCCCGGCAATGTTTGATCGCCCTGCCTTCCGCGCCCGACCCCGATGTTGCGTCCCGGCGTGAGTTCGCTCTGCTGAGCCTCGAGCGTCCGGTGATCGATTCGCACGGCGTGCCCGGCTCGGGCCAAATGCTGATTGGCACGTTCGGCCCAAGCTGAACGCCACTCGAGGAGATTGGCCTTACGGTTCCAGTGCCGCATTTTGGGCCCGAACCCCGCGGGCGTGGCTTCTCTCAGGGTGAGCAAGATCTGGGCATACGGATTGCCGGCATCATTGCGACGAATGCAGAAGTCCGCGATCATGCCCTTCGAGACGAACTCCTGCGCGATGTAGTCGCGCACGAGTTCCACGCTTTGCACCTCGGAGAGCTCGATCGGTAAACCGATGTCGATCGCGCGCGCGAGTTGTGAATCTTTGCGGCGCTCGCCCGCCTCGACCCGATTCCACAACGCCTCCCGGTCGTGCACCCAGGCCGGCGCGCCGGCAGGCGACATGATTTCCGAATGCGCGGCTTTGCGCTTGCGTGTGTAATCGTGCACGAACCCATACCGCTCATCGCGCAGTGCGGACCCGGAGCGATACGCGGCGGCGGCGGTGATGCTCTGCCCTCGCGCCCGTGAGATGACCTTCGCTGTCAGGTGGTAGATCGCCACGTCGGTTGCTTCCTCTGCCGAGAACCCACAGCTCAAGACGTATAAGTGTTCTATGTTTATGTTCCGCCCGGACTCTACGCGTGGCGGTATGCGAAAATCAACCGGGAACACGTGCTGGTATTGGCCGGGCCCATTGACCTTAGGACACAAACCCATGCCCAAACTCGATGATCAGATTTCGACGCTGCAAGAGAAACTCACTCAGCTGAAACTTCGTCAGCAGCGCCTCGATGCGCGCAAGCGGGCGATCGACGCCATGCGCGAACGCAAGGCCACGACCCGCCGAAAGATACTGGTCGGCGGCATCGTACTGGCAAAGGTCCAACAGGGAGAGATCGACGCCGAGCAGTTTCGCGGCTGGTTGGACCAGGCCCTCACTCGCGCCGACGATAGGGCGTTGTTTGGTCTGCCGATCGGTTGACAACGCCTGCATTTTTATGCAACATGCGTGCAACTTTATGCACTGAGCCTCGTGATGCTCCGTTCCGATATCGACAATAGCAGCGCGCCGGCGCGCCGCTCCATGCTGGCGAAGATCATCCGCGAGCAAGCTGTCGGGCGACAAACCGAGTTGGTCGCCATGTTGCGCAAGCATGGTCACGTGGCCACCCAGTCGAGCGTAAGCCGTGATTTGCGCGAGCTGGGCGTGGCCAAGATGGGCGATCGCTACGTGTTGCCCGAGACGACGATTCCCCCGAAAAATGATTTTTCGACGCTCAAGCAATTCGTCAACGCTCGATTGACGGCCGGCACGAATTTGACCGTGTTGAAAACGGCCGTGGGCTCGGCGCAAAGCGTGGCGGTCGCCATCGACACCGCCCGATGGCCCGAGGTCATCGGCACCATATCAGGCGATGACACCATATTCATCGCCACGGCCGGCGAGCGCGAGCAGCGCCAGCTGGCCGACCGCCTTCTCGCCATTTTCGGACGCTAAATCCAATGAAATCGACTTCAAGGCAGGGCGCCGAGCCCATTCTTTTGGCTTTTTCCGGCGGCCTGGACACTTCCTTCTGCGTCCCCTGGCTCAAGGACACCTATCAGCGGCCGGTGATCACGGTGACCGTCGACACCGGCGGCATCGATGCCGCCTCGGCGCAGTCCCTGGCCGAGCGTTCGGTGCAATTGGGCGCCATCGAGCATCATTTGATCGATGCGCGCGCCGCTTATTTCGAGCAAGTGCTCAAATATTTGCTCATGGGCAATGTGCGCCGCGGGGGCGCATACCCGCTGTGCGTCGGTGCGGAGCGCGTATTGCAGGCACAAACCATTGCGCACATGGCGCTGTCGCTGAAGACCAAAATGGTCGCGCACGGCTGCACGGCCGCCGGCAACGACCAGGTGCGCTTTGAAGTGGCGTTGCGTACCTTGGCACCGGAACTCGAGATCATCGCGCCGGTGCGCGACCGTGCGTTCAAGCGGCCGGAACAACTCAAGTATCTGCAAGATCATCGTCTGCCGATTCCGCCGTTCGGCGCGGCGTACTCCGTGAACCGCGGACTCTGGGGCGTCACCATCGGCGGCAAGGAAACACTGACCTCCGAGGGCAGCATTCCCGAAGAGGCGTGGGTGCTCTCGAAGGATGCTTTCACGACGCCGCGTCCGGCGCAGCGTCATTCGATCGGCTTCGACCGGGGAGTTCCGGTCAGCCTCGACGGCGTCGCTTCGTCTGCGGTCGCCCTCATCGAGAAACTGGAAGCATTGGCCGGCCCGTTCGGCATCGGACGCGGCATCCACTTGGGCGACACGGTGATCGGCACCAAGGGCCGGGTCGCATTCGAAGCGCCGGCGGCCGACGTGCTCTTGACCGCTCATCGCGAGCTGGAGAAGTTGGTGCTGACGGGCAAGCAGGCGCGCATCAAGGACTTGGTGGCGCAACCCTACGGGGATCTGGTGCACGAAGGGCAACACTTGGATCCGGTCTGCCGCGACATCGAAGCGCTGCTGCTGTCGTCTCAGGCTCGGGTCAGCGGCGAGGTCAGGGTTCAGTTCCGGCCGGGTTCCGTGTTCGTGGAAGGCGTCACGTCGCCGTATTCGCTGATGGCGGCATCGAAGGGCGTCTATGGCGAATCCGCCGGCGAATGGACGCCGACCGACGCCCTGGGCTATTCGAAGATGCTGGCACTGACCGGCGTCTTCTACAAACGCGCCGGAGTCAACGCGCAGGCGCCGCCGCAGGCGCTCAAATCATGAGCGGCATGCGCACAGTGGTCGTCGACAAAATCGCCTCGGTGACGCAGGCCTGTGGTCTGTCGCACGAGATTCGCATCGCCACGGACATCCCCTGCGAGGAGGGGCTGGTGATCGTGGTCGAGATCCTCAACAACAAATCGACCTACAACACCGTGGAACTGACCAGCGGCCGCATGGCGAAGGTCGCGCGCGGCGACGTGGTGGTCGGCGCATTGGGCCATCGCAAAGCCTTGTTCGGCTATTCGGGCCACATTCCCGCGACGCTCAAACCCGGCGATGTGATTCAGATGCTGAATATCGGCGGGGTACTCGGCATCTGCGACTCCGCGACGCCCGACAAGGGCAAGCCTTTCGACTGCAAGGTCCTCGGCGCCGTGCTGACCTTTCCCTATCTCGGCGAACGCATCGGCGTGCCTGCCAGGGCGGGACACAAGGCACTGGATTACGATGCTGCGCTCGACGTGCAGGGCGTACCGGTGGTGGCGCTCGCCGGCACCTGCATGGAGGCGGGCAAGACCGCGGCGGCCTCGGCGATCATCGCGCGCATGCGCCATCGCGGACTCGTGGTGGATGCCTTCAAAGCTACCGGCGTATCGCTGCGCCGCGACATCCTGGCATTCGAGGACTCGGGTGCGCGCCGTACCATGATCTTTACCGACTTGGGGATAGTGACCACGACCGCGAAATCCGGTCCCGCGCTCACCCGCACCATGCTCACGGAAATGGCCGGCGGCCAGCCGGATGTCATCGTGTTCGAATTGGGCGACGGGCTCTTGGGGACCTATGGTGTGGAATCGATTCTGCGGCAGCCGGACATCAAGACGGCG
>DASYFQ010000243.1:0-29548 GCA_036498345.1 Steroidobacteraceae bacterium | reverse complement strand
GTACTTTCGAGCGGTTTGAATCGGGCGAAACGGCAGAATCACGCCGTATAGCAAGGGCAACCAAATCGGCCGTGGGGTGTTGATGACGCGGCGATCGGCCAAGAATTCGCGCAAGTAGCGCTGGACCGCGAAATAGGACGGCGAATCCGGCGTCCCCAGGTTGACGAGCAGCACGCCGATACGTTCGGGCGGCGCGGCGTCCGTGTGCGCCACGGCGCGATAATAAGCCATTGATCGGATCCTCAAGCTGGGTCGCCCGCACAGTATACTGCCTACCTGATGAAGCCCCGCACCGTGAATTGCCCATGATGTGGCTGAGTCCGAGCGAGGGCGAGGCCCTTCATCTGAGCTTGAGCGTGGCCGCACGCAGCGTCGCTCTCAGCCTGCCCATCAGCGTCGTGCTGGCATGGGTGCTCACCCGGCGCCGCTTCTTGGGCCATGCCCTCCTCGACGCATTCGTGCACCTTCCCTTGGTATTGCCGCCGGTGGTGATCGGATACCTGCTGCTCTTGTTGTTCGGTACCCGCGGTCCGATCGGCTCGTGGCTCGAGCGGGTACTCGGCATCGAACTCATTTTCACGCGCAACGGTGCGGCGCTCGCCACTGCCGTGATGTCGTTTCCGCTGATGGTTCGCGCCATGCGAATTTCTCTCGAGAACGTCGACCGCGGACTGGAAGAGGCGGCGCGCACCCTGGGCGCCGGCGCCGTCGACCGGTTCGCGACCATCACGCTGCCCCTGATGTTGCCGGGCGTGCTCGCAGGAGCCATCACCGGGTTTTCGGCGGCGTTGGGCGAATTCGGTGCAGTGATCACCTTCGTGTCGAATATTCCCGGCGAGACGCGCACCCTGCCCCTCGCGCTCTACACGGCGTTGCAAACGCCGGGCGGCGATTCCGCCGCCGCGCGCCTGGCCTGCATCTCATTCGTCTTGGGATTGGGAGGCCTCTTGTTGTCCGAGTGGTTCGCACGCCGGGTGCGGCACATGTTGGGACGTTGATGCTCAGCGTAGCGGTCAAAAAACATCGCGGGTCCTTTTCGCTGGATGCGTGCTTCGAGCTGCCGACGCCGGGCGTGGTGGCGCTGTTCGGCCGCTCGGGCTGCGGCAAGAGCACCCTGGTGAACGCTATCGCCGGACTGTTGGATGCCGATTCCGGCCGAGTAGCCCTCGACGACACGGTGTTGCTGGATACCCGGCAGCGACTCTATGTGCCGCCCGAACGACGCCGCATCGGCTACGTGTTCCAAGATGCCCGGCTGTTTCCGCATTTGAACGTCGCGGCCAATCTCAAATACGGAGAGCGACGCGCACCGGCACACCGCTTCGTGACCCTCGATACCGTCGCTGGACTGCTGGATCTCGGCTCGCTGATGAATCGGCGCACCCACCAACTATCGGGCGGTGAACGGCAACGCGTCGCCATCGGCCGCGCGCTGCTATCGCAGCCGCGACTGCTGCTCCTGGACGAGCCGTTGGCGGCGCTCGACGCCGCACGGCGGGACGAGGTCCTGCCCTATTTGGAGACTCTGAGGGATCAATTGGCGATACCCATGGTTTACGTCAGTCATAACTTCGATGAGGTGTTGAGGCTCGCCACCTACGTCGTTCTCATGGAATCCGGCAGGACTATCGCCCAAGGAGGCGTCGGCGACATGAGCTTGAACAAAGACCTGCGGTCCATCATCGGCGCCGATGCGGTGGGCGCCATCGTGGACGGCACGGTGCTCGGCATGGATGTCCCGAGCGGATTGATGCGCGTCAAGTTGGGGCACGGCGAACTCAAGGTGGAAGGTGCGAAAGGCGCAGCGGGTGCGAAATTACGCGTGCAATTGTTGGCCCGGGATCTCATCGTGGCCACGCAGGAGCCGCGGCATTTGAGCGTGCGCAACATTCTGACCGGCGTGATCACGACGGTGACGAGTGACGACGCCGACTCCGATTTGGTTGCCATCGATATCGGCGGGACACTCATCATGGCGCGGGTGACCAAAGCTGCCACGCGCGAGCTTGGACTTGCGCCGGGGCTGCCCGCCTGGGCCCTGGTGAAGGCCGTCTCGCTGCGCGGCCATTCGTTTGCCGCGCCGACGGCTATTTCACCCGCGCGCCGAGATGCATGATGGCGACGATGTGGTCGTCGGGCCGCAGGCCGACCGTCGCCTTGACGGCCGGATCGTACGCCGCGGCACCGGTTTTCCACATCACTCCATAGCCGAGATCGTGCGCCGCAAGGAATAGATTTTGTGCAGCGGCGCCCACCGCCACGATCTGCTCGATCTCCGGTATCTTGGATTGTTCGCGGTTTACCGCACAACCTATGACCACGATGGCCGGCGAGCGGCTCATTTTCTCGCGCTCCGCGGCGAGCTGCTCTGCGGTCATGGCCGGCAATCGCGCTCGTTTGGCTTCCGCCGACGCGGCCGTAAAGGCGTCCCGGGTGGCGCCCTCGAGCACGACGAGGCGCCAGGGCTTGAGGCGGCCATGATCCGGCGCGCGCGCGGCCGCCTGCAACAAATGCTCGAGGTCCTCCGGGGTCGGGCCGGGGTCCGCCAGACGGGCTGCGGAAGAACGTGTCTGAACGGCGGCAAATAGTTCCATCGTTGGGTCCCTGATCGTGAAAAATCGCAGATAAAAGCCAGGATGCGCCATATCGGCTATGATTTGCGCCCGAGGTCGCCGGATCGCGGCAACTCGAAATTATACCCTCAGAGTCTCAAGGAGCCTTCAATGAACCGTATTGTTTTGGCGTCAATGGCCGCGCTGCTGAGCGCGAGCGCGTTCGCAGTGCCGGTCACTTATATCCTCGATCCCTCGCACACCTATCCGAGCTTCGAGGCGGACCACATGGGCGGCTTGTCGGTATGGCGCGGCAAATTCGACACCAGTTCAGGCAAAGTCGTGTACGACAAGGATGCGAAATCCGGTTCCATCGACGTGACGGTGGATATGAGTTCGGTCGACTTCGGCATGCCGAAATTGAACGAGCACGCCAAATCAGCGGAAATATTCGACGTGGCGAAGTTCCCCAAGGCCACGTTCACCGGCAAGTTCACCAAGTTCAACGGCGCGGCGCCCGCGGAAGCCCAGGGCACTCTGACCATGCACGGTGTGACCAAGCCGGTGACCTTGACGATCAACTCCTTTCTCTGCAAACCGAACCCGATGTCCAAGAAGGAAGTTTGCGGCGCTGACGCGTCGGCCACCTTCAATCGCAGCGATTTCGGCGTCAATTTCGGCGACAAGTATGGCTTCAAGCAGGAAGTGAAGCTGCTGATCCAAGTGGAGGGGAGCCCCGCGGGCAGCCCCGCAGGCTAGGGTTCGCCCCGCGGCATGGTCGATTGGACCCGTCGCGCCCTGAAACACAAAGGCCCGTCGCGCCATGAAGCGCGGCGGGCCTTTCGTACTTCTGCTACTTGGGCTCGATCTGCTTGATCTTCGAACCTTTCAGCGAAAGGTCTCCGATCAAACCCTTCTCATCGAATACGAAGCCGAGGATCGGCTTCTTGAGGGTTTCGCTGTCATATGCACCGCCGGCGCCTTGCGATACCAGCGCGACTTGCGCATCCACGCCGACATTCCAGGTATGGCTGGCCTCGAATTTCGCCAGCGCCTCGCGGGTCATGAACAATAAAACCTCGCTGCGCTGTCCCGCACCGAGCGTCAGGCCCAGAGATGCGGACGTCAAGCCGTAGTAGCTGACGGTTGTCCCGCCCTTGAGCAACGCTCCGTTGCCGTGCTCGCCGCCGATACCGGCGCCGGCCTTGGTGATGCGTGGAAATACGAGAACGCCCACGGCTTTGTGGAGCAATTCGGCATGGGCCGGGTTGGCGTGGGTGAATCGCTGCAACGTATCCGATACAGAAACGTCAATTTCCTGCTTGGATTCAGCACGGGCCGCTACGTTCGCGCCCAGCGTGAGAACCAGTAGCGTCAACGCGATTACGACATTCTTGCGCAGCATAGTTGTTTGTTCCTTGAGTTGATTGCGCTCATGCATCCAAAAGTCAGTATTGTCGGGATGGCGGCCAAAAGCTGTCGTCGTCGCGCCTACGATGCCGTAAGACGATTCTTATAGCCCCCGCGCTGAGGCCCTCGCAGCAGGGATTTCGCCTGCCTAAGGAAGGTCGGCGGCGGGCAGCCGCTCACGCAGTTCCTCGACGAGCACGCGGTTATTCTCGGAATAATCGATCGGTACGGCAACCAGGTGCACCCCGCCTTGGGCGAAAGCATTTTCCAGCGTGGGAATGAGTAGATCGATCGCATCGACCCGAGTGCCCCTGGCACCGTAGGCTTCGGCGTACTTCACGAAGTCCGGATTGTCGAAGGTCATGCCAAAATCCGGGAATCGGTCTACGGCCTGTTTCCAGCGGATCATGCCGTAGGCACCGTCCTCGATCACGAGAACCACCAGATTCAATTTCAACCGAACCGCGGTTTCCATCTCCTGGCTGTTCATCAGGAAGCCTCCGTCGCCGCACACGGCCATGACGCGGCGCCCGGGATAGAGCATCGCGGCGGCCATCGCCGAGGGCAGCCCCGCGCCCATGGTGGCGAGCGCGTTGTCGAGCAGCAGAGTGTTGGCCACGCGCGTTCGGTAATTGCGTGCGAACCAGATCTTGTACATGCCGTTGTCGAGCGCGACGATGCCGTCCGCGGGAATGACGTGCCGGACGTCGTGCACCAGGCGCTGCGGCGTGAAGCGGTTTTCGGTGGCCCGCGCCCCGATACGACGGAGAATACTTTCGCGCAGCGGCAACAGCGCGCCGGCGCGGGGGATCCGGCCCTCGACACGGTCACCCAGCAGCCGAAGCGAGGGTCCGATGTCGCCGACCACCTCGGTTTGCGGGAAATAGACCTGCTCCACATTGGCCGGCTGATATCCGATGTGCACCACCTGGGGACCGCGTGCACCCATGATGAATGGAGGCTTCTCGATGGTGTCGTGGCCAATGGTGATGATGAGGTCGGCGCGATCGATGGCCTCGTGCACATAGTCGCGCTCCGACAGCGCGGCGGTACCCATGTACAGTTCCGTGCCGCCGGCCACCGTGCCCTTTCCCATCTGCGTCGTGAAATAAGGAATCCCGGTGCGCAACACGAACCGCGAAAGATCAGAGGTTGAGCGCGGCCGAGATGCGGCGGCACCCAGCATCACCAGCGGCCGCTCGGCCGCCATGATCAACTGGGCAGCACGGTCGAGCGCCTCGGCTGCCGCCAAAGGCTGCTCGACCGGGTGAGGCAGAATCATCGCAACGTCTTCGCACGCCTCGGCGGCAATGTCCTCGGGGAGCTCCAGATGAACCGGTCCCGGACGCTCCTCCTGCGCGACGCGAAAGGCTTCGCGCACCAGCGTGGGAATCATTCTGGGGGAGACGATCTGGCGCGAGAGCTTGGTCAGCGGTTTCATCGCCGCAACCACGTCCACGACCTGGAAGCGCGCCTGGCGTGACGACAAAATGCCCTTCTGACCGGAAATCATGATCATGGGCATGGCGCCCAACAGGGCATATGCCGCGCCGGTGGTGAGGTTCAATGCGCCGGGTCCGAGCGTGGTGATGCACACGCCAGGTTTGCCGGTCAGGCGACCGTACGTGGCTGCCATGAAAGCGGCAGCTTGCTCATGGCGGGTCAGGACCAGATCGATGGACGACGTGCGGATGGCCTCAACCACATCGAGATTCTCCTCGCCCGGTATCCCGTAGATCCGGGAGACACCCTCGTTTTCCAGGGCCGCGACCAGCAAGTTGGATCCTTTGGGCATATGGTCTCCTTGACCCGACGTCTAGCCAGCGCCGACTCTATACGGACCTAATCCCCTTTGTCAGCTACGCCTCAGTATTTCGCCGAGACGCCGAATCGCACGATCCATGTCGGAAGTCCATGGGTGGCCGTAGTTGAGCCGTATGAAATTCCGGAATTGCCTGCGCGCCGAGAACATGGGTCCCGGGGCAATGGAGATGCCGGAATTGAGAGCCAGCCGATGAACGTCGAGCGAATCGACAGCGGGTGCGCACTCGATCCAGAGAAAGTATCCGCCTACGGGCGCTGCGACGCGGTAGCCTGGAGGGAAGTGGCGGTGCATGGATTCCAATGCAGCCGCTTGTCGATTGGCCAAGACGCTGCGCAGGCGCGCGAGGTGCGATTCGTAACCTCCGACCTTCAGCATCTGCGCGATACCGAGTTGAATGGGTAAACTGGTCGCCAGCGAAGACTCGATTTTCCGCCTGGCCACATCCTTGGTAAACCGCCCGGCCGCAATCCATCCGAGACGATATCCCGGGGCGAGACATTTGCTGAACGATCCGCAATGCAGGACGAATCCGCTCTTGTCGAACGCTTTGGAGGGCACGAGCGGTGCCGACCCGAATTGCAATTCTGCGTAAGCATCATCTTCGATGAGCGGTATTCCACGGCTCGACAGCATGCGCACCAACTCGCGCTTCTTGTCCACGGGCATCATTGCGCCGGTGGGATGCTGCAGCGTCGTCATGAACCAGCAGGCCCGAATCGAATGCTTCGATATTGCCTTGATCAACGCGGCAATATCCAGCCCTTCCTGGGGGTGCGTCGGAATCTCTACCACCTTCAGCGCGAGCCGTTCTGCGGCCTGCAGGCATCCATAAAAGGTCGGCGACTCGATCGCGATGGTGTCGCCGGGACGGGCGACCGTCTGCAATGCGAGGTTGAGCGCTTCGAGGGCGCCGGAGGTGACGATGATCTCGTCGACATCGACCGTCATTCCCAGCCGGAGGTATCGTCGTGCGATTTGCCTTCGCAATTCCATGCTTCCAGGCGGCAAGCTCTCGACCGTGCTCCACGGGTCCATGCGGCGTGCGCTGCGGCCGAGACACCGCGCCAGCTTCTTCCAGGGGAATTGAGCGGGCCCGGGAAAAGCCGACCCCAAAGGAACCACGTCGCGATCCCGGGAGGCTTCCAGGATGTCGAACACCAGGTCGCTGACCGCCACGCGCGTGGAACTCGCCTTCGGCATCGACGCACGCGGGACCGGCGGCTTCGGGCGCGCGGTAACGTAGTAGCCCGAGCGCGGCGCGGCTTGGATCAGCCCTGCCAACTCCAGCATCGAATAAGCTCGCAAAACAGTCGACGCGCTCACGCCGCGTGCGCGACTCAGCATTCGAACCGAGGGCAATTTGTCGCCGGCACCCAGCGAACCGCCTCGAATCATCCGCTCGAGTTCCTGCGTCACCACATGATATAGCTTCATGCCGCGAACACTACGGCAGGCCGATCTTCTCGGCCAGAGGCTCTATCGTTTAATGCGTGCCGCTTGGCTGGATCCAGCCAAAGTGATAGCCGGCCATCAAGAGCGCAAACAAGGCGACCGACAGTGTGATGCGCACCGTCAACGCCTGAGCCATACGCTGCGAGCGGTCAGGTCCCGAGGACATCGACGACAATGCGTGTCCCAAGCTTGCGACGATGGCGAGAAGCAGCCCGACAATCGCTATTGCCATGGATTCTCCTTCTTTTCGGCCGTTGCCTCGCGGCGAATCGTAGACACGACCGTCGCCAGGGCGACTCCCAGAACCCCGACCATCGCCACCATCAGGAACACGAGACCACCCGCCAGCTTGTAGCATTCATAAAAGCCATCGATAACGCCAATCGGCGTCGTGACCATCAGAATCGGTTTGGCTATTCGCATGTCATCTGTTCCGTCGTTGCAATACCTCGGCAATGGCGCTATGTCATTGTGCCCCGTTCTGCATCACATAACAGATACAGCGCACGACAATAAAAAGCAGTACAGATGTCGACTCGGAGCGCCGGTCGCCCTCACGGGTAGTCACAGTGTCGTGCCCAGCGCCGCTCCAATCCCATACGTGATCGCGGCCGCGAGGCAGCCAAAGATCAATTGACGGGCCGCGGAATACCAGGGATTGCGGCCGTTGAACAGCGAGGACAACATGCCCACGGCACAAAGCACCGCGCCGCTGGCGAGCGCACTAGCCCCGATCGCCCACCGGCCGGGCAGCCAGAAAAACGGCGCCACCGGAAAAATCGCACCGGCAGAGAACAACGCAAACGAGGTTGCTGCCGCGCTCCATGCGTTGCCGCCCAACTCCGCGGGATCGATGCCGAGCTCCTCACGCACCAGCGTGTCGAGCGCGCCCTTCTTGTCCTTCATCATCTGCTCGGCGACGCGCTGAGCGTCCGCTTTCGGCATGCCCTTGGCCTGAAAGATCAGCGCGAGCTCATGCTGCTCCGCCAATGGCGTCTGTTCGAGCTCCTCCGCCTCTCGAGCGATTTGCGTCTGCGCGAGTTCCCGCGCATTGGTCACCGAGAGCCACTCTCCGAGAGCCATCGAGCATGCGCCCGCGGCCAGGCCGGCCAGTCCCGTCAGCAAGACCGTCTTATTGCCGCTCCCGGCTCCCGCTATCCCCATGACCAAGCAGAAATTGGACACCAGCCCGTCGTTCGCGCCGAGGATCGCGGCGCGCAGATTGTTGCCCGAGGCGCCTCGATGCCATGGTTCAGCGCGAGCAATATCGGCCCCGGCGGTTCCGTTGTTGCCTGAATTGGCCGCCACGGCCTGGATCACGGCCGCATGGCCGCGTTCCTCCGCCGAAATGGCATGCGCATCACTCTGGCCGGCGTACTTGTTGCGGTCGGCGAATTCCGCCGCCGCAACCGTCGGCAGCACGAAGCGCGGGCCGAACCGCTGCGCCAATTTCGCGAGCAGCCGAGTGCGAAAGTCGGGGACGAACCGCTCCTCGTGCACGCCGGCAGCTTCCAGCTTGTCGCGCCACAACTGAGCGTGGCTCGACTCGGCCTGCGCCAATTGCAAGAATAAGTCCTTGCGTATGGGGTCTGTTTCCGCGGCGGCCAGCGCGGCATAGAGCGCCGCGCCGTTGAGTTCATCGCGTAGATTATCTCGATACCGTTTGATGTCGGGGCTCATGGGTAACTCCTGCGGCCATCAGCCGAGTCTTGGCCTGAGACTTCGGACGTCGCGAGAAGACACCGCGCCCAGCAGATGATCATGTTCGTCGGTGATCGGCAGCGCCCGAAAATGATAACGCTCGAAGAGCATTGCAGCCTCCCGCAGCGTGGCATCCTGGGGTAGCGAAATCACGTGCTCCGTCATGATGTCTCCCAGCGTCTGACCGGGTTCCGCGGCAACCATTTCACGTATGTCCACCACACCCTTCAAGACACCCGCCTCATCGGTGACGTATACGTACATCACCACCTCCTTGCCCGTGGCGAGCTCGCGATATCGGTCGTGGTGATGCCGCCCGCGTCGTTGTCGGCAACCATGACGACGATGCCCGGTCCGGCGATGACCAGGTAGAGTCCGACCGCCTTCCATGCCTTGCGAAGCGGGTAGTAGAGTCGCGCAAAAAAATTCACATCGTCGTCCTTCGAGGACCTACTCGGCGACTGCTTCGACCCGCCAGCGAGCCGCCGTGACTGAAGGCTCGAGACTCAGTCTCCCGACAATCTGTTCCAATATACCGTCCGAGCGCCGATCGGCAGACATCGCCGCAAGAACCTCGACGCGATCGGAGTCTTCAATGTTGGAGCTGTCGAGACGACGCAAGTGGATGGTGTCGGCACCCAGGCCTTGCAGCAGTAATGCGCGCACATGGGCTTCGCTGTCCCCCTTACACACCACGTTCACCACATAACCGCTGGGTACTTCCGCCGAGGTGAGTGGTTGCCGGTTGATTCGCTGCACCAGCGGCCGCAGCAGCAGATTGACCACGATCACCATCGTTGCCACGATTGCGGCATACGGCAAGGCGCCGCCTCCGGCCAGAACCCCCACGGCGGCAGAACACCAGAGCGTCGCGGCCGTATTGAGCCCACGCACGTTGAGTCCTTCGCGGAAGATGATGCCCGCGCCGATGAACCCGATGCCCGAGACGACTTGAGCCGCCACCCGCGTCAGGCCCGCCTCGGTGGAAAACAAATTGTCGAACACGACGAAGGAGGCTGCGCCCAGCGCAACCAAGGTATTGGTGCGCAGGCCGGCAAGACGCTGGCGCCACTGGCGCTCAAACCCGATTATCGCGCCGAGGGTTACGGCACCGCCTAGATTAGCCGCTGCTTGGGCAATTCCGATGGCCATAATACTTCTCCAGGTGGTCGATGCGAGGATAAACTGCTCATCGATATTGTCCATCAATAGCCGCACAATGAGGAACAAGTCCCCATGAAAAACATGACACGCCTTCTCGGCGTCGCTCCGCTTTTGCTACTCGCCGCAACCGTAGCCTACGCCGACAAATATTCCGACGCTGCCACGTTGTTCAGGAATGCCGGCGATAGCGCGGGGTTCTTTCGTACGAGCTATGCCTACGCGGTGTTCCCGACCATCGGCGAGGCGGGCTTCATCGTGGGCGGTGCGCACGGCACGGGCCGCGTGTACGTGAAGGACAAGTATGTCGGCGACACGTCGATGACGCAATTGAGCGCCGGCTTTCAGGCGGGCGGAAAGGCCTATAGCCAGATCATTTTCTTCGAGGACAAGCGCGCGCTCGATGAATTTGAATCGGGAACATATGAATTTGGCGCCGGTGTGAGCGCGGTTGCAATCACCGCGGGGGCCTCGGCGAGCGCGGGTACGACGGGAGCGACGTCCAGCGCCAGCGGAGGCGCGAAAGATGCGACCACGGTGAGCGGCGGATACCAGAAAGGCGTGGCTGTCTTCACCATTGCCAAGGGCGGCCTCATGTATACCGCGACCGTGTCCGGCCAGAAATTCAAATACACGCCTCGTGACAAGGACTAAGCGTCCGTTGCCGCTGACTTCATGGTGTCGCCGATGCCGGCGTTACGGCCGGCCGCTCCTGCCAGCCCCCGCCCAGCGCCGAGTAAAGATGTACCAACGCGCTCAGGTTGTTCGCATAGGCCTGGGCGAGCGTCAGCTCCGCCGTGAACAAATCGCGATCGGCTTGAATCACATCGAAGTAAGACGCATAGCCGATCCGGTATCGCGCCAGGGCGATGGCGCGCGCCCGCCGCAGCGCATCGACCTGGCTCGCCTGCTCGCGCTCCTGCGCCCCCAACTTCTGATAGGCGACGAGTGCGTCGGCTACATCTTGGAACGCGCCCTGCAGCGTCTTCTGGTACAGATACAGCGCCTCGCGCTTGCGCGCGTCGGCGAGTTCCACCTGGTAGAGATTCGACTGCACGCTGAGCAGCGGTTGGATCAGGCTCACGCCCGCGCTCCATTCGGCTGCCGGCGGCGTGAACAGCTTGCCGAACGGCAACGACAGGGAGCCGTCGCTGCCGGTGAGTGAAATGTTCGGAAACAGCGCCGCCTTGGCCACACCGATTTGGGCGTTGGCCGCCACCAATCCCTGTTCGGCCTGCGTCACGTCCGGCCGCCGCTCCAGCAGTCGGGCGGGCAGACCGGCAGGAGGCCGGGGCGGCGCTTCCGGCATGGCCTCGCCGTAGCGTGCACGGGTGATTTGCCCTGGA
The DNA here is from genome assembly GCA_036498345.1 of Steroidobacteraceae bacterium. Classification (GTDB taxonomy): domain Bacteria; phylum Pseudomonadota; class Gammaproteobacteria; order Steroidobacterales; family Steroidobacteraceae; genus Bog-1198. The sequence continues at coordinate 18,101 of DASYFQ010000243.1, read as the reverse complement.
TTGCTGCCCAGCAGTACGCTGATCTGGTCCTCGGTCTGCGAGATCTGGCGCTCGAGGTCCGGCAGGGTGGCACGGGCGGCGGCGAGATCCGCCTCGGCGGTGGCGACATCGAGTCCGGTCGTATAGCCGCGCTCATGCTGAGCATGCGTGAGTTGCAGAAACTTCTCGCGCGAGTCCACCGTCCGCCGCGTGATCTCGAGCTGACTGTCGAGCGAGACGAGTCCGAAATAGGCGTTGGCTACCGTTGCTACCAGGGTTACGCTCACGGCGCGCCGGGCGTACTGCGACGCCAGCAGATTGGCCCGCGCCGCCTCGTTCATGCGCCGCAGCTGCCCCCACAGGTCAATCTGGTACGACGCCAATATCTGCACCTGAGCCTCATCGTTGATGCGCCGCGCGCCGGGGAGGCGCGCGTAGTCGGAAGCCTTGGCGCGTGCGGCGCTCGCATCGACCGACACTTGCGGTAGATAGGCGAGGCGCGCCGAGCCGAGCTGTGCCCGCGCCTCATCGATCCGCGCCACTGCGATCTTCACGTCGAAGTTGTTCTTGAGGGCGGTCGAGAGAAGCGCCTGAAGATTCGCATCCGAATAGACCTCCCACCAGCCGCTGTCGCCCAGGGACGCCGCGTCGTTCGGCGCATCCGCCGCCGGCGCGACGTCGCGGTACTGCGCCGGCACATCCAGCGACGGCCGATGGTAGTCGGGCCCCACGGCGCAGCCGGCGAGCAGCGCGGCCGCAGCAGCGACGCATACGCGCTTCCTCATGAGTCGGGCTCCGAGCCGGTTGCCGGCGACGCGGGCGCCACGCGGGCGTGAGTCTTGGAGAATCGGTCGACGAGGCCCTGCAGGACCACATAGAACACCGGGACGATGAAGATGCCGATCATGGTCGCGGCGGTCATGCCGAATACCACCGTCGTGCCGAGGACCTGCCGCGACATGGCGCCCGCGCCGGTCGCGATGGCGAGCGGCAGCGCACCCAGGATGAACGCGAACGACGTCATGAGGATCGGTCGCAGACGCAGGCGCGCTCCCTCGATCGCCGCCTCCACCAATGGCATGCCGCGCTGATGCTGCAGGCGTGCGAACTCCACGATCAGGATGGCGTTCTTGGCTGCCAATCCGATCAGCATCACGAGACCGACCTGCGCATAGATGTCGTTCGCCATGCTGCGCATCGATAGGCCCAGAAACGCGCCGAACACCGCAAAGGGGATGCACAGGATGACCGCGAACGGCACGATCCAGCTTTCGTACTGGGCGGCAAGCACCAGGAATACGAACACCAGCGCCATGGCGAAGATGTAGGGTGCCTGGCTGCCCGCGCGCTGCTGCTGGAACACCGAACCGGTCCAGTAGTAGGTGAGGTTGCCGGGCAGCGATTTTGCCAGCGACTCCATGGCGGTGACCGCGTCACCCTGGCTATACCCGGGGGCCGGCGATCCATTGATGGTCACGGCCCGGAACACATTGTAGCGCTCGATGTAGGCCGGGCCTCGCGTCGGCTTGATCGACACGAGCGACGACAGCGGTACCATGTCGCCCGACTGCGTGCGCACGTACAGTGTGTTGACCGCATCGGGCAGCGTCCGCGCCGCGGCTTCCGCCTCGGCAGTGACGCGAAACGTGCGCCCGAAGAGGTTGAAGTCGTTGATGTAGTTGCCGCCCAGGTAGGTCTGCAGCGCGCCGAAGATGTCCGAGATGGGAATTCCGAGCTCGCGCGCGCGATCGCGGTCGATGAGGTACTCGATCTCCGGCACGCGGTTGTTGAACTGGGTCGAGACGCGAGCGATCTCCTTGCGCTTATTGGCTTGGGCGAGGAAGTCATCGATCTCGGTCGAGAAGGTCTCGAGACTGCCGCCCGACGTGTCCGCGAGTATGAACTCGAAACCGCCCGCCTGGCCGATGCCGGGGATGGCCGCCGGCGCCACGAGCACGACATTGGCTTCCTTCAGCGGCCCGAGCAGCTTGTACAGCCGCTCGATCAGTCCCTGCGCCGAACTCTCCCGACCCGGACGCTGCGACCAGGGCTTCAACGGAATGAAGCCCGAACCGGTGTATGGAGTGTTGACTTGAGCGAGCAGATTGAGACCCGTGATCCCGAGCATGCTGTCGACTTCGGGTTGCTTCAGCACGACCGTGCGGATCTGCTCGAGCACCTGCTCGGTGCGCTGCAGCGATGCACCGGGCGGCAACTGCGCCACCATGAGCATGTAGCCCTGATCGTCCTCGGGCAGAAACCCGCTCGGTCGCTGCCAGATCAGGTACGCAAGCGCGATGACGATTGCGCCGAACACGCCGAGCGCCACGGCAGAGCGGCGAATGGCATGGCGCACCGTGACCGTGTAATGCTTGGTGGCTCTGGCGAAACTCCGGTTGAAGGCGGCGAACCCGCGTCCGAGCAGACCGGTGCCCGCGGTGTGCTCACGCCGCTTCAGGAGCAGCGCGCACAGCGCCGGCGTGAAGGTGAGCGCGATGAGCGCCGAGATCAGCACCGACACCGACAAGGTCAGCGCGAACTGCTTGTAGAACTGGCCGGTGAGTCCGCCGAGAAACGCCACCGGCACGAACACGGCAGTGAGCACCAGCGCGATCGCGATGACCGGACTGGACACGTCCGCCATGGCCGCTCGCGTGGCCGCCACCGGGTCGAGCCCCTTCTCCTCCATTTTCTCCGTCACCGCCTCGACCACCACGATTGCGTCGTCGACCACGAGACCGATGGCGAGAACCAGCGCGAACAGAGTCAGCGTGTTGATCGAGAAGCCGAGCCCGACGAAGATCGTGAAGGTGCCGAGCAGCGACACCGGTACCGCGAGCATCGGGATCAGAGTCGCGCGCCAGCTTTCCAGGAACAGGAACACGACCAGGAGCACCAGTGCCGCCGCGATGAACAGCGTGATCTCCACTTCCCTGATCGACTCGCGTACGAACTCCGAGGTGTCGAGCGGTATCGCATAGTGAATTCCCGGCGGGAAGCGCTGGGCCAGCTGCTCGAGCGTGGCACGTACTCTTTTGCTCACCTCCAGCGCGTTCGCATCCGGTAGCTGATAGACGCCGAGCAGCGCCACCGGCTGACCGTTCAGGCGGCTGGAGCGCGTGTAGTCGGTGGCGGCCAGTTCGATGCGGGCGACGTCGCGCAGCCGGACGATCGAGCCGTTGGCTCCGGCTTTCAGCACCACGTTCTCGAATTCCTGCACGCTGCGCAAGCGGCCGTGCACGATGACCGTGTAGGTCATCTGTTGCCCGCGCGGCGCCGGTTCGGCGCCCACGATACCGGCCGGCGCGACCACGTTCTGTTCGTTGATCGCGCTGCTGATGTCGCCGGTGGTGATTCCCAACCGCGACATCTTCCCCGGGTCGAGCCAGATGCGCATACCGTAGTCGCGCGCGCCATACTGCAATACCTGACCGACTCCCGGTACGCGCGCCAGCGAGTCGTACACCTGCAGCGTTGCGAAGTTGCTGAGGAACAAGTAGTCGTACCGAGGGTCGGACGCCTCGATCGCGACGAAGATCAGCGGCTGCGGTTGGCGTTTGGTGATCGACACGCCCTGGCGCAGCACATCGGGAGGCAACTGCCGCTGGGCGATCGCCACTTGATTCTGCACGTCGACGGCGGCGATGTCCTGCGCGGTGCCGACCTCGAAAGTGACGTTGAGCGTGTACGATCCGTCGTTCGAGCTGCGCGAGTCCATGTAAATCATGTTCGGAACGCCGTTTACCTGCGTCTCGATCGGCGCCGCCACGGACTGCTCGATGGTCGAGGCATCCGCGCCGGGAAACGTCGCCGAAACCACCACCGAGGGCGGCGTAATCTGCGGGAACCGCGCCACCGGCAGCAGCAAGAAGGCGATGAGGCCGGCGAGCGTGATGACGATCGCGAGCACCGTCGCAAAGATCGGACGGTCGATGAAGAAATTGCTCACGAGGCGCGCGGCCCCGCGACAGGTGCGGCGAGCGGTTGTACCTGAACGGGCGTGCCGACCTTGAGCTTCTGTGCACCGTCGACGACCACCACATCCCCCGGCGCAAGGCCCTCATCGACCACCCAGTCGCTTCCCTGCTGCTGGCCCATCTTCACGTCGCGCTGCCGTGCCGTACCGGCGCTGTCCACGATCCACACGTAGTTCTTGTCCTGCAGGAGCTGCACCGCGCGCTGTGGAAGGAGCAGCGCATTGGGTCGCTCGCGTGTCGCCACGACCACGCGGACATACTGCCCGGCGTGCAGGAATTGTTTCGGGTTCGAGACCGTGAGGCGCAAGGCGAGCGTGTCGGTTCGCAGGTCGACGGCGGCGTCGACGAAGTTCATCGTTCCGGGGAATTCGTACTCGCTGCCGTCGGCCAGCAGGATGCGGAACTGGCGCTGACTGGGATTATGCTGGTCGAGCGGGCGGCCGAGTTCGCGCTGCACCTGCAGCATGCGCTGCTCCCCCACGCTGAAGTTCGCGTACATCGGATCGGTCTGGTAGACCGTGGTCAGCAATGTGGTATACGCAGTGACGACGCCGCCGATGCGGATCAGCGCCCGGCTCATCACCCCATCGATGGGCGAGCGGACCTGGGTATAACCCAAGTTGAGTTCGGCCGTGTTGACCGCAGCCTCCGCGGCCTTGACCTGCGCTTGCGACGAGGCATTGGCGGCGACGGCCGCATCGAGCTCCCTCTGGCTCAAAGCATCGATTTCGGTCAGCGGACGCGCACGCGCCAGATCACGGACCGCCTGGGCCTGCGCCGCATGCGACTGGGCAAGCCCTGCCTGGGCCTGTGCGAGCGCCGCGATGTAAGGTCGCGGGTCGATTTCGAATAACATCTCTCCGCGCTTGACCGGCGTACCCTCGACCGCCGCCTGCCGGAACAGAATTCCTCCGACCTGCGGGCGAATCTCGACGGTGTTCGAGGCCTCGAGTTGCGCGGGATATTCCTGCGTCAGGGACGTCGGCTGCGGCCGCATCGTCAGCGTCGACACCGGCTGCGGTGCCGGCGGGGCGGCCGTCTTGCCCCCACACGCGGCCGCCGAGGCGAGCATGGCCAGCACTGCGAACTGCGACGCCCCGCGAAGACGTCTCGAAGGAATGACCGATCGGTGCAGCACGAACACGGTGTGTCCGATTGACGCTTCAGTGTCGAGACGCATAGCGGGCCCGTGTGGAAGCTGCGGGAGTGCAAGCATAACGCGCCGACTCGAGCCTGCCTCACTAATTAGTGGGATATCACGCGCGCCGGACGTCTGCGGGGTGACCCCTCACAGCCACGCCCTGGTCCACCGCTATTTCGCGGCGTCTGGCGGTTGCGCTGACTCGGGAGGAACAAAGATCGCCCGACCTTGCCCCGTCTTCTTGAAAATACCCAACGATCCGCCCACCCCGACGCCGACGGCCGAGTTGCCTGAATAAGAACTGGAGCCGCTTCCGCCCCCGAGCGATCCGGTTACGCGATCGGACATGCCCTCCAAGATGATGCCATTCGCACCGAGTTTCGCAGCCTGCTCTTTGAGGCGTTGGACGACCTTGTCGACGGTTCCCTGTCCGCCCGCCCCGAACATACTGTTCGCTGACGCATTAAGAATCGCAACCTCTTGAAACGAAGGCGGTGCTTGCAGGTAAAGCTTGACCTCCGACGGCGAGATGGGCGGGCGGGCCGTGCCGACGAGTATGTGCGACGACGGCGCGCAGGCTGCGAGGCCGATGGCGAGAACGGTCAGCAAGGTAAGCAGACGAATCATCGCTAATATCCCTATTTTCTTTCTGGCGCCCTATCTCGGATACCAGCCCAAGCATACCACCCCCCAACCAATCGGGGGGTGGGTGCACCTTCTAACTGACCCCGGCGGCCGTCGCTATGGCTCGGATCTTCTTCAGATGCGCCTCGAGCGTGGGCAAAGTTGCCGTGGCGTATGCCTTCGCATCGGCATCCTGGCCGGATACCGATTCCTTCTTGAATTCTTTGATGTCCTCTTCGTGATCGGCAATCATGCTTTTGATGTAGGATTTGTCGAAGGTATCTCCCGAGAGCACTTCGAGCTTCGCTTTCGTCGCCATTTGTCCCACGCTGGGACTCGTCGGTAGCTTGATGTTCTTGGATGCGGCGATTGCTTTGAGTTTGTCATTCGCGGCGGTGTGATCCGCCACCATCATGGCGCCGAAATCTTTGACGCGCTGGCTGCTGGATTTCTGCTGAGCGAGATTGCCCAGCTCGACCTCTGCCATTCCGCCTTCCGCGGCATGCTTATAGAACGTCGCATCGGCGTCCGCACCCAGTGCAACGATCGGTAACGCTAAAGCCAAACTTAGAAATGCAGCTTTCATTTTCAATTCCTCGCCCTGTTGGATTGTTCGAGGATTTGATCAGTAATAAGCGGCGGTGCTCAATGGGATGGAGCGAGCGACCTTACGTAGGCGCGCCACGACTTTCGGTGTCGTTGACTCTCCGACATGCGCCAATATTTCCATTACGGACGCGACCGGAGCGGCGTAGCTGTGTTCTAATTTGCCGCTATGTCGATCCCGGTTCCGAATTCGCATGCATCAACGCACCGGCAGCGCTAATTTACCGCTTCACGGCGGGCATGTTCCGCCGTGGCTGTCCTCCCGAATGAGCGCATTGGGGCGGGTGATCGCAGAAGCGATCGTTCATGAGTACGGCCGCGACGAGCTATTGCGCCGGCTCGCGCACCCGTTCTGGTTTCAATCCTTCGGTGCGGTCATGGGCATGGATTGGCACTCCTCCGGTATCACGACCAGCGTCATCGGCGCTCTGAAACGCGGTCTTGCTCCGATCCAGCGGGAACTTGGCGTGTACGTTTGCGGCGGGAAGGGTGCCCAGTCCCGGCGCACGCCGCATGAGCTGCGGGAATTCGGGGACATGAGCGGTATCGACGCCACGCCGCTCGTGAGAGCGAGTCGATTGGTCGCCAAAATCGACAGCGCCGCCGTGCAGGATGGATTTGACCTCTATCTGCATGCTTTCTTCGCCACGGCCGATGGGCATTGGTGCGTAGTTCAGCAGGGAATGAATGAAGATCTCGCCGAAGCCCGCCGCTATCATTGGCAATCCGATGCGCTGCCGGGATTTTTCCAGTCCCCTCATGCGGCCATCGAAGGACGCAACGTCGGAGCGATCGTCAATCTGGCCGACGTGCGTGCGGAGCGCAACCGCGCCGCAGGACTCGAGTTGGTGCACGGCGGCCCGGACCGAACGATGGCGGTATTGCGGCGGTTTCGACAATCGGGGAATGCGGCCATGTCGTTATTTCCGGAGACCGAGACCGCCGCCCCGCCGCTGCCGCATTTGCAGTTGCCGCATCATCACGAGGTCCGCGCTTCCGATGTGATGCTCAAACGATTACAGGGAACTCTCGCGGCCGCGGCCGATGCAGGCCCTAAGGATTACGCCGAGCTATTGCTCACGCCGGGCATCGGCGCACGAACGGTCGAGGCGCTCGCTTTCGTCGCGGAGGTGCTTCACGGGGCACCGTCGAGATTCTCCGACCCCGCCCGCTTTTCGCTCGCCCACGGCGGCAAGGACGGACACCCGTTCCCGGTCCCCATCAAAGTGTTCGATGAAACCATCCGCTTGCTCAAGCGTGCCGTGGATCACGCGAAGCTCGGTTCAAGCGAGGGGCTCGCCGCCATTCGCCGCCTCGATGCTCAGGCGCGGATGCTCGATTCCGAGCTCAGCAGCCCGACATTCGAGGCGTTCGTCGCGAACGAGCGCTCGACGTCCGGCAGTTTAGGCGGCAGAGTGGTCGGTCGATGAATCGGCGGGCCTTGCATCGATGGCGTCTGCGCCTGCCTGTTCGCCCGCGATTGCCCGCGTCAGGATGGAACGAAAACTCGCGAGCGCCACATCCATTCTCATCGCCAGCATGGGCGCGTTCGGATTCAGATTGAGGATATTTTGCTGGGCGAGGATGATGTCCTGGTCTTCCAGGAACCCCGCAAGCACGCTCGTCCTCAGGCTCTCGGTGACCCTCGCATCGTCCAACGCAAAACCGTGCGATTGCTGGAAAAAGTAGTGCGAAGTATTTTCCGTTTCCGGCGTCACGGCCTGGCAGCCGAAGAATTGGGCCGCGTCGACACGGTTACCCTCCGGCGCGCCGGTACCGGTGGGTGCACTGCCCGAGTCCATTAACAACACGCCCGGCAACACGACGTCGTAGATGTTCCATCGATCGACGTTGCCCGTCCACGTCTTCAAGTTGCGCAAGAAGGGAGCGGGTTCATCGTCGATGAGCCAACGTTCTACGCGAACGCTTCGACCGTTACGGGTGATCTTCGGACGAATACCGGCATACTTTGCCGAGCCGCCGAGCGTTTTCTCGTGCACGTACGACAGATGGGAGAAATCGAGCAGATTGTCGGTGATCAGCAGGTAATTGGCATCGTAGTGTAAATAGCCCGGGGTACCGCGCCAGCCCACATCGTCCAGGTAATGCGTGTCCGGAATCAAGGAGGCATCCAACTTGTCCGCATCACCCATCCACACCCAAACCCATTTGAACCTCTCCACGACCGGGAACGAACGGACCTTGGCGGCCGGAGGGATGTATTCCTGCGAGGGAATTTCAACACACTGACCCGACGGGTCGAACAGCAACCCGTGATACATGCAACGGATACGATCGCCTTCCCGACGTCCCTTGGACAGCGGCGCCGCGCGGTGGCAGCAACGATCCTCCAGGGCTACCACTTGGCCTGTCCGATCCCGCCAGAACACCAGGGGCACTCGGGTGATGGTCCGCGCCAACATCCCGTCGGCGGCGATCTCGTGCGACCAGGCCGCCACATACCAGGTATTTCGCAGGAAAATGGCTGACCCGCTCATAGCCCGTGACCCCCGCTCCTTGATCGCACCCAGCGTTTGGTTTGCCCTTATATAGGCTTATCATGAACCCCGAATCGGCGTTTGACCACTGGCGCCGCCGCTCGCATTGACCGCAACCTTCGGGCCGCGCCCGTGATCAGCGGGAGCGAATTCTTCGGGTCCGCACTGCGCCGCCCGACGGGCTGTCGATGAGTCCTTGAAGTGTCATTGCCAGGCGGCGCGAAAGGCTCGCGCGACTTGCGTGGACCAATCCCTTGCTGCCGATGACGTTGTGAAAGAGTTTGAATCCCACGACGAGCGCGAGAATCATTGCGGCTCGCTCACTTGCGTTGGGACCCGACAGCGAAGCTTTCATCGGCCGCTCGAAATGCCGAGCGATGTTCTCCCGCAAAATCTCCGCCGCCCGAGGATTCGGCGCCGAGCGCAGGATCAGCAGCAATGCATCGATGGGCTCGGTTTTGGACATGATCTTGGCGGCCAGCCGCGTTGCCAGCGTCGTGGAGTCACCCTCAAAGACGCTATGACCCGCGCATATGATCTCGACGGTGGCCGCAAACAGTTGCTCTTTGGAGCCGAAATACCGATTTACCAGAACACCGGTCACGCCGGCCATCTTGGCGATCTCCCGAACGCCAACGCCGTCGTAGCCGTAGCGCGAGAACGCGGCCAGGGCCGAACGCAGAATCGCCTCGCGGGTGGCGGCGGCATTTCGCGGCCGCTTGGGCCGATTGATCGGCAAATCCGTCTTCTGAGTCATACGTGCGCCTGCAGACCTTACTGGTCGGCAGAAAATATACACTCGTATACATCATTAAATCAATTTGGCCCCGGCAAATCAGTGTTCCAATCCTCAGGTATGTATACATACGTTGACTTTTGCTGCCTGCAAGTCTACGATTGTATACATGAGCGAGGTGACGTGATGCTGGATGGCATTTCATTGGATCAACTCCGCATCTTCATCGCGGCGGTGGACGAAGGCAGCTTCTCGGCGGCCGGCCGCCGCCTGAGGCGCGCTCAGTCCGTGGTGAGCCAGACCCTCGCGAATCTTGAGGGGCAGCTCGGCGTGAAGCTCTTTGATCGGACGGCTCGCCTTCCGGCGCTGACCGGCGAGGGACGTGCGCTGCTCGCCGACGCACGCGCGGTGACGAGCGGCATGGACCTCTTCAAAGCCCGGGCGAAGAGCTTGACCGGTGGGCTCGAGCCGGAACTGCGCGTAGCCGTCGACGTCACGTTTCCGCTTGCGCCGTTCACGGCTGCCGTCGCCGACTTCCAGAAGGAATTCCCCGCAACCTTATTGAGGTTCGACGTCGAATCGAGCGCCGTGATCGAGCCCGTGCTCGACGGCCGCTGTGCCGTCGGCATATGGGGAATGGGGTCCTGGTCGCTCGCGCCGCCGCACCTCTCTCACCAGCGGCTGCTGACGGTCAGGATGCCCCTCGTCGTTTCGCCGCAGCACCCGCTGGCATCCCGCGCGGGGCCGATTCCGCCGGATGTCCTCGCCGAGCACATTCAACTGGTACACATCGATCCTTCGGATCTGTCGCGAGCCGGCGGATTGACGTTGCTGTCCCCGAGAGTGTGGCGCCTTTCCCATCTTGGGGCCAAGCTTGCCTTCCTGCGGGCAGGACTCGGATTCGGACGCTTGCCGGCGCACGTGATCGAGGCGGACTTGGCAAACGGCGCGCTCGTTGAGATTACGGCCGAGTCCTCGCCCCCCGAGGGTTACGTCATAGCCATGTCGGCCATCTATCGGACCGACAGTCCACCGGGGCCGGCGGGGCGTTGGTTCATCGATCGCCTCAAGCAGCAGGACGCCCGATGGCTACAAGAGATGACGCCCCTGTCTGCGGCTGCGGCCGCCAAGCAGCAGCGAGCGAAGGTGGATAGCGGCTGGACCAAGCATAATTGGCAGAATGCCCACATTGCAGCCGGCACCCACGCCCCCGGCGGTTACTCAACGCCACGACCGTAAAGGTCTCGGACCTACTTCAATTCGGTCATGACCGCGCTTCCCGTGCCTCTGACGAGGAGTTCGGAATGTACGCGATCGCGGCGATTGAACCGGATATCCCCGGACTTGTTTTCGTTGACGACGCTCTTGCCGTCCGGTGTCGTCGATTTTAGAGCCGTGTCTTCCCCGTAGACGACCACGATGTCCTTGTCGTGGAAGTGCATCGGGGTCGGTTCATTCAAGTTCCAGCTATAACTCCAGACGATTACCCGGTCATTTTCCAGCAGTTTCTTGGCGCGCGCGCGAGGGAAGGCATTCGGATAACCCGAATTATTGGGGATCGGCGCCACCGGCCGATCCTTCAGTTCGATCACCACGGTGCGCACGCCCGCCACGCCGGGAATGTCGCCCTTGTGGCCAAACACGGCACTGCGTTTTCCGGATAAGGAGACGGCCACGAAGTCATGTTCCGCAGGCGGAAGCGGGACCGTCGTATCCCACACGGCAATGCGCTCGTTGTCGATGCTCGGTTGACCGCCTTGGGCTAGGCTGGGGCCGGCGGCCGCAGCGACGAGTAGAGTCAGTTGCGCCAGTGTCGACAATTTTCGCATTTTGTCTTCCTTCTCGGCCGTAGTATCGTCCGCCATTCATACCACAACAACAGGGATTCATGATGCATAAGCGAATGTTTGCCGCGATCGGCCTGGCAACCGCGATGCAGACTGCCGCCATTGCGCAAGAGGCGCCGATGACGCCGCTCCGGCCCGATCAGGTCGCCTTCCTCGCCCTGTACAAAGAATTGGTCGAGACCAATACGACGCTGTCAGCGGGAAGCTGCACGCTCGCGGCAGAGCGCATGGCGGTGCATCTGAAGGCTGCCGGCTATACCGACAAGGATGTCACACCGTTCTCGGTGCCCGAGCACCCCAAGGAAGGCGGCCTCGTCGCCATCCTGCAGGGAAGCTCGAAGTCGGCGAAGCCCATGTTGTTGCTCGGTCATCTCGACGTGGTCGAGGCCAAGCGCGAGGATTGGACACGCGATCCGTTTACGCTGATCGAAGAAAATGGGTATTTCTACGGCCGCGGAGCCGCCGACATGAAGGCGATGGACGCGACCTGGGTCGACGCCCTGATTCGTTTCAAGCAAAGCGGCTACCGTCCCAAGCGCACGATCAAATTGGCGCTGACCTGCGGCGAGGAGACCACGTATTCCTTCAACGGTGCGGAATGGCTGGCGAAGAATCGCCCCGAGCTGATCTCGGCTGCGTTCGCGCTGAACGAGGGCGGCGGCGGACGCACCGATGGTCATGGCAAGCTGCTGGTGCAGTCGATTCAGGTCGGCGAGAAAGCGGTGCAGAACTACCGGCTGGAAACGCTCAATGCCGGCGGCCACAGCTCGATCCCGATCCGCGACAACGCGATCTACGAGCTCGCCGATGCCCTTTCGAAGGTGCGGGACCACGAATTTCCAGTGAAGTTTTCGGACACCACGCGGGCTTTCTTTGCCAAGGCAGGCGCGTCGCGCGCCGACGAGTTGGGACATGCAATGGTCGCGCTCTCGCAGAATCCCAATGACGTGGCCGCCGAGGCGATCGTTTCGAAGGATCGCAGCTATCACAGCATGCTGCGCACCACCTGCGTCGCGACGCTGCTGGAAGGCGGTCACGCGAACAATGCTCTGCCGCAACGAGCCGCCGCAAACATCAATTGCCGTATATTCCCTGGGGAGACAGTGGAAGGCACTCGAGCCGCGCTCGTGGCGGCGATCGGCGATCCCGGCGTCAAGTTGACCTTGGTTCCGCCGATCCGCCCCGTCGCGGTGGCGCCGCCGCTCGATCCCAAAATTATCGGGCCGGCCGAAAAGCTGATGAAGAAATATTTTCCTGGGGTGCCGCTGATCCCCTCGATGTCAACCGGCGCGACCGACGGCATTTTTCTGGAGGCCATCGGCATTCCCGTCTATGGTGCGCCCGGAGGCTGGGGCGATCCCGACGGCAATGGCGTGCATGGGTTAAACGAGCGCAGGAGCATCCGATCCGTGTTCGTCGGCAGGGATTTCCTGACCGACCTGGTAAAGCTGTACGCCGACGCGGGCTAGTGGGACACTGCACGTCGAGCACCGAAAAGTTCCATTGCAAAACCTGATCAATTCCGGAGATCATCATGGAAAAGCACAGGGGCCAACGTCGTTCGACCGATGTCGCGGTGCAGTTTTTCACGAGGCCGGCCACGACGGGTGTCGGTCGCGTGCTCAATGTCAGTGCGACGGGCGCATTCATGGAAACCCAGCTTCCGTTGCGCCTTCTGTCGGTATTGTACTTGGAGCCGGCGGATAGACTGCTCGTCGACGGCACCGGAGGACGTATCGCGGCAACCGTCGTTCGCCGTAGCGCGACCGGTGTCGGCCTGGAATGGTGTGAATTCGGAGCCGAAGCGACGAGAGTGTATGCGCGCTTGGTTACCGGGTGGCATGATCTCGTTGACGAACATCAGTTGCCGCTGCCAGCGATGCCAGATGCGCTGCCTTCGGCGCACCGGGTTTCGCGTTCTGCCGAGCTGCCTGGCCTATGTCGGGTAGAGTTCCTGGACCCGTCTTGAAGCGCAGACCACCGGCGCGGACACGATGAGCGGCGCCTATATGGCGCGCCGGACTTCGACGATTACCTCCGCGACCTCGCGAACGCCTTGGTCCTGAGTCACCGAAACCGTCGCGATTGCGCCGGCGGGTTGATCGGCAGTCGCCGGCAGGGGTAATGCGAACGCCACTAACACGGCTGCGAGTTGCGTAAAAGCCGCAAGAACGGCCGCAAAAGAGCAAATAATATTATTGCGCATGCGTAGGCCCCTCCCCAGAAATCCGTTGAACGGTCGCATGCGTACTCTACGTCGGTATGGGTAGCCATTAAGCGTGCGCGGCTCGTACAAGTGGGACTGAAAACGTCGATCCCGTCACAAAAACGCCGGAATCATGGGGCCGCCGGGTGCCACGGAAACCTCGTAGGTTTCAGGCGACCGGCCGGTGCGCCTCTACGAACGAGCGCGGCTCGATGCGGCCATGCGTGTGCGATAAATCGTCATATCGAGCAGCCTGCGGCCTGCGAATCGCGATAAGATCCGAGCGGCTAGGAATCCCGCAATGCATCGCAAACCGCTTGACCCGAACGACGTACGCAAGATTGCCGCCCGGACGCTCGCGTACTACGAACATCGCGCCGAAGAATTTAGCGCCGGCACGCGGGACCATGACGTCAGCCAGAATATCGCGGCGCTGCTGCGGCATATCAAAGGTGATCCACCCTTTACGATTCTGGATTTCGGCTGCGGGCCCGGACGCGATCTCAAGTCGATCTCGGCGCTCGGCCACACGGCGATCGGGCTGGACGGTGCGGCCGCCTTTGCCGACATCGCGCGCGCCGATACCGGGTGCGAGATTTGGCAGCAGGATTTCCTTGCTCTCGACCTTCCAAGCGAGCGTTTTGACGGCATCTTCGCGAACGCATCGTTGTTCCATGTGCCGGCGCAAGAACTGCCGCGCGTATTGCGGCAGCTGTGCGACGCCCTGAAATCGGCGGGCGTGCTGTTCAGCTCAAATCCGCATGGCGAGAATGACGAGGGCTGGAACGGCGAACGTTACGGCGCTTATCACGACCTGGACACCTGGCGCCGCTACCTTTCGCATGCGGGTTTCACGGAACTCGAGCACTACTATCGGCCCACTGGATTGCCGCGTGCACAGCAGCCATGGTTGGCGAGTGTGTGGCGCAAGTCTTCGATCTAAGAGCGCCTCATGCGCAGGCCCGTAGGTGCGCCGCCAATACCTGCGCCACGGCGCCGGTCAAGCGCTTCGCATAGTCGATGTGCAGGAATTCGTTGGGACCATGCGCGTTCGACTGCGGACCCAATACCCCAGTGACCATGAATTGCGTGGCTGGAAATCTCATGCCCAGCATCGCCATGAATGGAATGGTCCCGCCCGTCCCCATCGACATCGCCTCACGGTCAAAGAAGTTGCGCGACGCCTCCTGAGTGGCGCGCTCCAACCAGGGGGCAGTCGGCGGCGCATTCCAACCCGCGTTGCCTGAATCGGGCGCCCACTCCACCCGTGCATTGAAAGGCGGATCACTCGTGAGCGCGGATCGAATGACCTCCTGCGCCTTCGCCGGGTCGGCGCTGGGCGGCAATCGAAACGACAGCTTCACGCGGATGCTCGGCACCAGCACGTTTCCGGCATCACGCACCGCCGGCAAACCGTCGATTCCCGTAACCACCAACGTCGGCCGCCAGGTCGAATTCAGAATCAATTCGACGGCCTTGCCGGATACGGGGATGACGCCCGCCGCAAAAGGCATCCTCGCGCGCACCGAATCCCCGAGCACTGCCGCGGTTGCGGCCGCTTGCCGAAGCCGCTCCTCAGGGATCTCGACGTAGAGATCTTTGAGCAACTCTCCGGTCCGCGCATTCGAGACGCGGTCCAGCAATTGGCGCAGCACATCGACACATGAGGCCGCGATGCCGCTGCCGCTGCCCGAATGTACCCCTTCGGTCAGCATCTCGATACTCAAGCCGCCCACCAAGTTTCCGCGCAGCGAGGTCGTCATCCATAGCCGATCATAGTCGGCGCATTCCGCGTCCAAGCAGACGACCAAACTCGGCTGCCCGATGCGCGCCGCCAGCGCCTCCACATGAAACGGCAGATCGAAGCTGCCGCTCTCCTCGCAGCCCTCGATGAGCACCACGCAACGCCCGTGAGCGATGCCTTGCGCCTGCAGCGCCGCAATCGCGGTGAGCGAGGAGAACACCGCGTATCCATCGTCCGCGCCGCCCCGCCCATACAGCTTGCCGTCACGAATCACCGGCTCCCACGGCCCCAGTCCTTTTTGCCAACCCGTGAACTCCGGCTGCTTATCGAAGTGCCCATACATGAGCACCGTATCGTTCGAGCTCCCCGGGATTTCGACGAACAGCAACGGCGTGCGCCCCGGCAGTCGAGCAATCTCCACCGTCAAACCTTTGATCGGCTGTCGCCTGCACCACTCCGCCAGCAACACAACCGCCTTCTCCATATGTCCATGGGCCTCCCACGCCGGATCGAACAACGGCGACTTATTCGGGATCCGCACGAAGTCACATAGGGTGGGAATGATGGTTCGCTTCCATGTTTCCGCGATGTGGGACGATACATTGCTGATATTCATGGATAAATCGACTCGCATGTGGGCCTGTTCGGGTGTCATTCTAGCCGCAACGTAAACCCCGCACCACGCATCCCGATGCTCGACGGATGCGACGAAGGACGGATAGAATTTGACAGCAAGAGCCGGAGTGTGGGTCGTTCATGGCGAGCGCAATCTATGCGCAGACTAAGACTGGCACTTGAGGTTTGAATCATGATCAGCAAAGCCATTTCCGCCGCAACGCCGACCGAGCAAGACCCTCGCTGGACGCGCGTCAAGATCCGCGACAAAAGCGCCGATGGCCTCTTTTGGTACTCGGTGGCGACTACCGGCATTTTCTGCCGCCCTTCGTGCCCCTCGCGGACCGCGAATCCGACGAATGTTCGATTTCACGACAGCCCGGCGGCGGCACGTGCCGCGGGCTGCAGGCCATGTAAACGATGCAAGCCGGAAGGTGCGTCTCTCGATACGCAAAACGCGGCGCTCGTCGCCAAGGCATGCAAGCTCATCGAGTCGCGAAGCGAGCTGATGTCGCTAGAGGAACTCGCCGGCGCCGTCGAACTGAGTCCGCACTATTTTCATCGCCTCTTCAAAGCGAAGATCGGCTTGACGCCTAAGGAGTACGCATCGGCGCACCAGGCTTCCAGAGTGCGCAAGACCCTCGAAAGCGGTCTCTCGATTACGCAGGCGATATATGACGCGGGCTACAACTCCAACGGCCGCTTTTATGAAAATGCCGCGGGCATTCTGGGCATGACACCCAAGCAGTTTCGGCGCGGCGGTCTGGACGAAGAGATTCGTTTCGCCGTGGGTCAATGCTCGCTGGGGGCGATTCTCGTTGCCTCGAGCAAGAAAGGGGTGGTATCCATTCTGATCGGCGAGGAGCCCGAGTCGCTCGTGCGTACTCTGCAGGATCGGTTCCCGAACGCGCGGCTGGTCGGGGCGGACGAGGAATACGAGCAACTCGTGGCACGCGTCGTGGGTCTCGTCGAGGCGCCGGGCGTCGATGTCGACCTGCCCCTCGATATTCGCGGAACAGTATTTCAGCGCAAGGTCTGGCAAGCATTGCGCAGGATTCCGGCGGGTAAAACGGCCAGCTACACCGACATCGCGCGGCGGATCGGCGCTCCCAAGGCGGTGCGCGCAGTGGCCGCTGCCTGCGCTGCCAACCCTATCGCCGTGGCCATTCCTTGCCATCGTGTAATCCGCAATGACGGCGGCGTGTCGGGTTATCGCTGGGGCGTCGAGCGCAAACGGGCACTCCTGGAGCGGGAATGCGCGACAGCCTAGATCCTATGTCATGTGGAGTCATGAAAGATGATACCGAGGGTGTGGCGGTGACCCTTGCGCACCGTGCTGACCCCATGGCGCAAGTGAACCCGATAGTAGCCGCGGGTTCCCCGGGCCGGGCGGGTATTCACGGCGAACACCACACCGTCGGCTTGATTGAGCGGCACCACTTCGACGCGTGACTGCATCCGCGGTCTTTGTTCGGTCAATACAAATTCACCGCCCTCGAAATCTTCGGCCGGGTCGGACAGGAGGACCGCGACTTGCAGCGGGAAAACATGCTCGCCATATAGATCCTGGTGCAAGCAATTGTAATCGCCGACGCCGTACTGCAGCAGCAGCGGCGTCGGCTTGGCCTGGCCCGCTTCGCGGCAACGCGCGATGAATTCAGCATGACTCGGGGGGAACCGCACGTCGAGCCCCATCCGATCGTGCCACTCGTTTGCGATAGGTACCAAGTTCGGATACAGGCTGGTACGCAATGTTTCCACCAGATCGGGAAGCGGGTAGGCGAAATATCGATATTCGCCGCGACCGAACCCATGGCGAGACATGACCACGCGGCTGCGAAACGCGGCGTCGCACGGGTACAGCGCCGACATTTGGCGGCATTGGTCCCGACTGACCAATTGCGGCAATAGTGCCCACCCACGGGAATCCAGATCTTGGGCCTTGCTCACCCAATCGATGGGGGTTGGGCGAGCTACGGCAGAACAACTTGGCATGGCGTCTCCTCTTGATTCACGGGCGTGTCTCTTGGTCTAAAGCTGATTTAGTAGGATGCCGCAATTTATCTCGCCGCCAACTCCGCTGATTGCTTTCAAATTGGCGGCCCGCCTGCCGAAACGCATTTCAATT